>PMJT01000171.1:0-7867 GCA_003158495.1 Chloroflexota bacterium
GTGGCCAGGATGTCGGCCGGGTCGCCCGAGAGCGCAGCCCAGCGGAACGGCCCCTTGCCCTCGCAGAAGAGCGGTCTGATGAATGCGGGCACGAAGCCGGGGAAGTCGAACGCGTTCGCCACTCCGGCGGTCTGTGCCTGGGCGCGGATGTTGTTGCCGTAGTCGAAGGTCACGGATCCGGCCCTCTGGAGCGCCAGCATCGCCCGAACATGCTCGGCCATCGAGGCCATCGAGCGGCGAACGTACTCGACGGAATCGCGGCCTCGGAGCTCGGCGGCCTGCTCGATGGATAGACCGACCGGTACGTAGCCGTTGAGGGCGTCGTGGGCAGACGTCTGGTCGGTTACGACGTCGAAATCCTCGCCCCGACGGACCAGTTCTGGCTCGATGTCGGCCGCGTTGCCGACAAGCGCAATCGACTCTGCCCGACCGGCGGAGGCGGCTGCCCGTGCCCATTCGAGAGCCTCATCGAGCGAGTAAGTCAGCCTGTCTACATAGCCGATGTCGCGGCGTCGTTTCGCCCGCGCTTCGTCCACTTCGACGACGAGGGCCACTCCCTCGTTCATCGTCACCGCCAGAGGCTGGGCTCCGCCCATCCCGCCCAGCCCGGCAGTGAGGGTTACTCGGCCGCGCAGAGTGCCATCGAAATTCTGGCGGGCCAGCTCGGCGAACGTCTCGTACGTGCCCTGGAGGATGCCCTGAGTCCCGATGTAGATCCACGAACCGGCGGTCATCTGGCCGTACATCGTCAGCCCGGCCCGCTCGAGCTCGCGGAAGGTATCCCAGTTCGCCCACTTGCCGACCAGGTTGGAGTTGGCGATCAGGACCCGCGGCGCCCATTCGTGGGTGCGAAAGACGCCGACCGGCTTGCCCGACTGGATCAGCAGGGTCTCGTCGTTCTCGAGGGCGCGGAGCTCACGGACGATAGCGTCGAAAGCGTCCCAGCTTCTCGCCGCCCGGCCGGTGCCGCCGTAGACGACGAGGTCGTCCGGCCGCTCGGCCACCTCCGGGTCCAGGTTGTTCATCAGCATCCGCAGCGCGGCTTCCTGCGCCCAACCCTTGCAGGTGCGCACCGACCCTCGCGGGGCGCGGACCGGACGCGGACCGGCGTGCGGTTTGGAGCCCGTTTCGATAGCCACCGCAAGCCTCCGGACGAACCCGGGACCCTTCCCGGGATGTGGCTCGGGACGCTCCCGAACGCTGACCTCCAGTTTGCGCCCGATGGCGCCCGCCGTCATGGCCTGCGCCGGCGGCCCTAGTTGAGCTGGTTGATCAGCATCCGTCCGAGATCCTTGGGACCCAGGTCGTACATCGAAAGGAGAAGGCCATCGCCGAGGATGAGCGTATAGACGATCGGACCGCCGGTGCAGGTGGAGACGTCGACGACCCAGGTGTTGATCGTGGGCTGGCTCGAACCCGACACGCCGCTTGCCTGCGAGCACGCTCCGGTCGCGTACTGGTCGACCCAGGCCGTGTATACGTCGGGAGTCTGCGACTCCGGCCGCTCGTGGCCGATGACGAGCTGGAGCCAGTTGTCGTCGCCGAGCCCGCCGATCGAGGCCGAGGCGTATCTGTCGAATGTCCTGGCCAGGTCCGCGTCGTCTAGGGCGGCCAGCTCCGAGTCGGTGTTCTCGACCAGCGGGTACGCGCCGACGTTTGCGGGCAGGCGGCCGAGCAGGCTCGGGTCGATGTGGAGCCCGTACTGGCCCGTCGTGCCGCTGGGCCAGGCCGACGGCCCGAACGGGATCTGTGTCTCGTTCGGGGTATTGGTGGGGCCGGAGTTGCCGCATGCGGCGCCGGCGAAACTGATCGCCGCGAGCAGGGCAGCGGCGAGGATCAGGACAGGCGGCCGGACACCGGAAGAGCGACGCCCGGCGTAGGCTCGGGTCATGGAGCCACTCTCAAAGCTCGCGCCGCATGACAGGGTATTGATCGTCGTCGACGGCGAGCAGAAACCCGGCCCGGAGCCAGAACTCGGGCCTTGCGGCGGGCGTGGAGTTCTCGCGCGCCCGTGCCTCCGGGTAGACCTCGATCGCGGCGAAGCCACGGCCGGCCAGGTCGTCGCAGACCTCGGCGACGAGCCGGAGCGCGCGGCCTCCGCGTCGGGCCTCGGGCGTGGTTGCGACGCAAGTGATGACGGCGGGGAGAGGCGCCTGCGGCAGTTCCGTGTATAAGTCCCGCAGGCGAAGGGCGCGAGGGTACGCCGATAGCGGCCCGAACTGGCAGTAGCCCGCGGCCACGCCGTCGAGGAGCAGCACCTTGGCATAGCTGCCGAAGACGCCCAGGCCGCGGCCGAGAAGCTGCAACTTGCGCGGTGCCTCGGCGGCGATGGTGGGACGGGTCCGAGGCTCCGGAGCGAAGGGGTTCTCGGCCGCAGAGCCGGACAGGTCCTCGAGGAACGGGTTGCGGGCCGGTCCACTGGAGGCAGGAGCAAAGGGGTTGGTCGAAGCCTTCGGGGCCGGCAGGAAGGGGTTCACGTCCGTTTTCGGAGCCGGGGCGAACGGATTGACCGGCGCGTGGGCGGCGCTCGACCGGTCGCCCAGGCCCGCCGCGCCTGCCGGAAGCCAGCCCGGCCGGCTCGTCTTCGAGCCTTTCTGGGCATCTTCCCAGTAGTCGCAGGTTCGGTGGTCGAAGGACGGATCCGCGCAGGGCGGAATAAGCTCGAAGCGAGCCTCGTCCGTTATGTCAACGATCTCGACGCGTGTCATTGGCACGAACTGTACGTCAACGGGGCCATCGGCCGCCTCGGCCGCCTCCGCCGGCACCGGGCCGCCGCTAGACTCACGGTTATGTCTTCCAAGCCCGCGACTACGGCATCGACTGGCGGTCCGCGCTGGCGGCGTGCGCTCACGCGCGGCATCACCCGGAACGTCGTTGCCCTCGGGCTGGTGAGCCTGTTCACGGACATCTCGAGCGAGATGCTCGTCTACCTGATCCCTCTCTATCTCGCCAACGTGCTGCTGGCGCCCGCGGCGATCATCGGCGGCATCGAGGGCGTAGCCGAGAGCACGGCGTCGATCCTGAAGCTGATCAGCGGCGCCCTCTCCGATCGCATGTCGCGACGGCGGCTGCTCGTGGGCATCGGCTACGGGACGTCGGTTGTCGCCAAGGCGCTCTACCTGGGCGCCACAGTCTGGCCCGTGGTGCTGGTCGGGCGAGTGGGCGACCGGCTCGGCAAGGGGATCCGGACCTCGCCGCGCGACGCTCTGATCGCCGACTCCACCGCGCCCGAAAACCGGGGAGTGGCCTATGGGCTGCACCGTGCCATGGACACAACGGGTGCCTTCGCCGGGGTCCTGGTCGCGGCCGCGGTCATCTGGATCACCGAGGGCGATGCCACTCGTCTCACGGCCGACACGTTCCGTATCCTGGTGCTGCTGGCACTGATCCCCGGCGTCCTCGCGATCGCGACGATCGTCGTCGGTGTCCGGGACGTGCCCAGGCCCGCAAAGGATCCGGGGGCCGCGAAGGATTCGGGCGCCGGGCAGGCCGCCGGCCCGGCCACGCTGGTTCAGGCCGGTGTCGTCCGCCGCACGATCGGCACAGTCTCGGACTGGCGCCGCCTGCCGCGCCCCTTCTGGCTCTTCATGCTTGCCAACGCGCTGTTCACGCTCGGCAACTCGAGCGACGCGTTCCTGGCGCTGCGTTCGCAGAACCTGGGGCTGACGCTCCTGGCGCTGCTGCTGACCATCGTCGCGTTCAACGCCACCAACGCGATCGTGGCCTGGCCGGCCGGCGCGCTCTCCGACCGGATCGGGCGACGCGGGCTGATCGCCTTTGCATGGCTCGTTTACGCGATCTGCTACGCAGGATTTGCTCTTGCGACCGGTGCGGTCTGGGTAGTCCCGCTCTGGATCGCGTACGGAACCTACTACGCGCTGAGCGAGGGCGTCGGCAAGGCCCTCGTGGCGGACTTCGCCCCGAAGGACCTGCGCGCCACGGCCTTCGGGATCCTCAACGCCACCCAGGGGCTCATGGTTCTGCCGGCATCGGTGATTGCGGGCCTGCTATGGAGCCTGATCGCCCCGCCGGCCGCCTTCTGGTTCGGTTCGGCCTGCGCCGGCGCAGCGGTGATACTGCTGCTGGCGACCGTTCGGCCGGGCCCCCGCGCCTAGGGACCTCGTCGTCGTCGATCTAGCAGGTCCTTCCCGCGTGGCGGAACGCCTACTACTCCTTATGGAGGACCGCGTTCCCTCTAGTGCGACCCGGCGGTTCCCCGATGTGTGAAGCGTTAACGTGACCGTGCGCCACCCAGCCGATGGGGATTTGGTTGGACGGAGTCCCGTCAACTAGACACGCCGCGGCCCGGGGAAGGCCATCGTTTCGAAGAGGTGAATGATGCGGCCGCTCGACGTGCTCATCGAAGCCGCCCTCGGCACATACGATGAGGATTGTCGCTGGGAGCTGATCGGCGGCATCCTCCGCGAGTGCTCCGATGATGTGCTCGTCGAGGCGTGCGACCTGCTGGCGGGCAGCCTGGACCGCGAACGGACGCTCGGCGCAGACATCCTCGGCCGCTTGGTAGGCGTCGAACCCAACAGCCGGTCCGCCGTCCAGGCCACGGTCATGGCCGCGGTCGCGGTTGAGGAGTCGCCCGGGCCGCTGGCCTCGATCGTGGCCGCGCTCGGCCACATCGGCGATCCCGGGTCGCTCGGCCTGATCTTCCGGCACGCGGCCGACCCGAGCGCCCAGGTCAGACTGGCCGTCGCGTTTGCCGTGGCCACGATCAGCCCCCAGCCGCTCGCGCCCGAGGCGCGGACGACGTTGATCGGGCTGTCGCACGACAAGGATCCCGAGGTCCGGGACTGGGCCACGTTCGGGCTCGGAACGCTTTCCGACGCCGACGGCCCAGACGTCCGCGCCGCCCTCTTGGCCCGTGCCGAGGACGTCCACCACGAAGCGCGAGCCGAGGCTCTCTTCGGGCTGGCGGTCCGGCACGATCCCCGCGCGGTGCCGCACCTGATCAGGGCGCTGCAGTCGCCACTGGTCGGCGGGCTCGAGGTGGACGCAGCCGCTGCCGCCGCCGATCCGCGGTTGCTGCCGGCACTGTGGGCCCTTCGGAACGCGGGCGTCGCCGACGAGGTCCGGCTCCGCCGCGCCATCGATCGCTGCTCAGGACGAGACCGGCCGGCGCTCGTCTCCTAGACCTCGTCTCCTAGACGTGGGGCGGCGCGCCGCGGCTAACCCGCCAGATCGACCAGGGCGCCTTCGCGAACAAGGCGAAGCGCCGAGTCGATGTCGCTGCCCTGCATGCGATCCCGGTCGAGATGGGGCACGACCGATCGAATTCGAAGGTGGGCCTCCTGCACGCCGGCGCCGGGGCTGACCTTGAACCCTTCCGCACGGACGCGTTCGAGCCTGAAGTCGAGCGCCTGCGCACCCACCAGCAGCTCGAGGGCGACTATTCGCTGAACGTTTGCCAGCACGGTCATCGCGTGCCGGGCCGAAATCGAACCCATGGAAACGTGGTCTTCCTGGTTGGCCGAGGTCGGGATCGAATCGGCGCTGGCCGGGTGGGCGAGGACCTTGTTCTCCGAGGCAAGCGCGGCAGCCGTGTACTGGAGCAGCATCATGCCGGACTCGAGGCCGCTGCCCGACGACAGGAAGGGCGGCAGGCCGCCGTTGAGCCGGGCGTCGACCATGAGCGCGATCCGGCGTTCCGAGATGGCACCCAGCTCAGAGATTGCCAGCTTGGCGAAGTCGAGCGCGAAGGCCACGGGCTCGCCGTGGAAGTTGCCGCCGCTGATGACGAGCCCGCCGCCGGTGGCAGCGGCGTCGGCGTCGGCCACTCCGCCGCCGGGGAAGACGAGCGGGTTGTCCGTGGCGGAGTTCAGCTCGATGTCCAGCACGCCGTCCAGGTAGCCGAGCGCGTCGCGGACCGCGCCGTGGACCTGCGGCACGCAGCGCAGCGAGTACGGGTCCTGGACCTTGTGGATCGAGGCGTGGTGGCTGGTCATGAGCGTGGAATCGCGGAGCAGCCAGCGCAGCTCGGCGGCGACGGCGATCTGGCCGGGATGCGGGCGAGCGAGCTGGTACGCGGCCGCGTATGCCACGTCCGTGCCGAGCAGGGCCTCGCAAGAAATGGCGGCCGCGACGCTGGCGGTTCGCGCCAGGCGGTTTGCGTCGGCGGCCACGAGCGCGCCGATCGCGCTCATCATCTGGGTGCCGTTGAGGAGCGCCAGCCCCTCCTTGGCCTGCAGAACGATGGGCTCCAGCCCGGCCGTGGCGAGTGCGTCGGCGGCCGCAGTCCGTCGCCCCCCGACTTCGACGTGGCCCCGGCCGGTGAGGGGTAGCGCCAGGTGGGCAAGCGGCGCAAGGTCGCCCGACGCGCCCACGGAACCCTGCGAGGGCACGATCGGGTGGATGCCCAGGCGCAGGAAGTCGCAGATTCGGTCGATCACGATTGGGCGGCAGCCGGAATGGCCGAGCGCCAGCGTGTTGGCCCGGAGCAGCAGCATTGCCCGCACGACGTCCCGCGGCAGCGGCTCGCCGACGCCCACCGCATGTGAAACGAGCAGGTTCTCCTGGAGCCGGGCCGAGTCGGCCGGGTCGATGAAGGTCGTGGCCAGGTCGCCGAAGCCGGTCGTGACGCCGTACACGATCTCGCCTGCTGACACGAGCCGCTCGATGACTTCACGCGCCTCGACGACGCGCGCCCTGGCCTCTTCGCCGAGCGACACGCGCCGTCCGCCGCGCGCTACCGACTCGACGTCGGCGATGGACAGGTCCGCGCCGGTCAGCACAATCTCCGCCTCCGGGTCGAACGGCTGGCGCAGATAGTGAGATTCGGGCAGATGACGGTGGGGTCCGAGGTCCGGGGACCTGGGCGTGTCGCTCACTCGTTGAGGATAGCAGGAGGTCAGGAGCTGGCCGGCGCTGCCTGGTCGCCGCATGTACGGAGTTAGGAACGTGCCAGTCCTAGTTCGTCCTGAGCGCGCGATGGCGCGCACGACGACACGGTCATGGGCGGCAGGCTCGGTCGCGGTCGACAACCTCAACGACAGGTTGGTCTATAGGTGCCGTCGTATTCCATCCAAACCACGGTGTCGCCAACCAGCTGGGGCGGTTCGACGTGTTCGGGCACACCACGTTCTTAGCCTTCGCGCCATCGCCGGGAACTAGCCTCACGTGGCGGCACGCCGCGGAAGGGGCTGCAGACGGAGCGGGGGTGGCTCGGGTATCCTGCGCAGGACTTGCGGGCGCCTTGGGCGTCGCGGCGTCACCCCAGATACGAGGGCCCGGTGCTCAGCTTCATCGATACGTCGATCATCCCGTTTCTCGACCACCTATATGCCACGGTCGGCTACCTCGGCGTCTTCCTGGCGATGGTCGCCGAGTCGACCATCGTTCCGATTCCGTCCGAGCTGATCCTTCCGTTCGCCGGATTCCTGGTCAGCGACTCCACGAAGATCGAGCCGCTCACTCACAGCCCCTGGAACTTCTGGATCGTCGTCGTCATCGGCATCGCCGCCAACACGACCGGTTCGCTGTTCGGCTACGCACTGGGTGCGAAGCTGGGCCGGCCGTTCCTGGATCGATGGGGCAAGTACCTGCTTGTTCGACACCATGAGGTCGACCAGGCAGAACGCTTCTTCGCTCGCTGGGGCTCGCCGACGGCCTTCATCAGCCGCCTCCTGCCGGGCATTCGAACGGTCATCAGCTTCATCGCCGGCATCTCACACATGCCGATCCGCCGTTTCACGATCTACTCGACGCTCGGCGCGATCCCGTGGACGATCGCGCTGGTCTACGCCGGGACCGTTCTGGGCAGCAACTGGGTCCAGATTCGAGACGACCTCAAGCCGTACGACAACGTCATCATCCTGGCCTGCGTGGTCGCGGTCGTCGGGTTCGTGATCTGGCGCCT
>PMJT01000171.1:7897-9085 GCA_003158495.1 Chloroflexota bacterium
CGGTAGCCGCCGAACAGGGAAAGCTGATGCGCAGTAACCCTTCTCGCGTCCAGTTGCAGGCGCTGAGCATCGACGATAACGACCGGCGAGGACGCCTCGTCGCACGAGGGTCGGCGTGAGCCGCCTTCGGGATGGCTCGAAGCCCCTCAGGGGCATCGAGTCTGGAGGAACGCCCTCGGGGCCCATGGCCTACCCGGATCCACGGCTGGCGCGGACGAGCCGGCAGATGGCTCGTCCGATGCGGCACCGCTGGCTCCGGCGGGTCGGTCGGTTCTTCGGCGGCCTCGTGCCGATGGGGCGAGTTCCTTCCTTGGGTGGGGCGCCATCCGGTCCAAGTCGAGCCAGGGATCTCGCCGTCGTGCTGTCCCTCCTCCTGGTCGCCACCGCGCTGACCGCGAGCCTGCCGGGTGGATCGACGGGATCGCCCACGCCGAGTCCGTCCTCGAGCCTGGTAGCCGCCTTGACGACCCCAGATCCGACCGCCACCGAAACGCCGACCGCCACTCCCGCCGAGGACCCGACGGCAACTCCGACCGACACGCCCAGCCCCACCCCGACGGCGACCCCGACGAAGGCGACAGCAAAGCCCAAGCCGACCCCGCGGGTCTACTCGTTCGTGGCACTCGGCGACTCGCTGACGTCCGGCTACAACAACCCGGGCCCCGCGTGGCCGAGCCGGCTCGACGGTGAGGACGCCAACCTGAGCCTGGCCCACAACGCCGGGATCCCCGGCGACACGACGGCCGGGATGCTGGCGCGGCTCGATCGCGACGTGTTCGCCTACGACCCGGGGGTTCTGTTCGTGCTGGGCGGCACGAACGACATAGGGCATTACTCCAACTATTCGACGATCCTCGCCAACCTCAAGGCCATCATCGTCAAGGCGCAGGCCAAGAAGATCAAGGTCTTCCTGATCACGGTGCCGCCGAATTCCAGCTCCTCGATGAGAGATTCAATCGACACCCTCAACGCTTACCTCCAGCATCTCGCGAACACGTACAAGATCTATCTGATAGACATCCACACACCGCTTACGTCCTCCTCGAATGGGCTGATCCTGGCGAAGTACACGGTTGATGGGCTGCACTTCAACGACGCCGGGGCGCAGGTCGTGGCAAACACGATCTACAACCGGATCCATCGCCTCGGGTACTAGAGCCGGCCAGTTCTAGCTCGGCGGCTCGGCCT
>PMJT01000171.1:9131-23466 GCA_003158495.1 Chloroflexota bacterium
GTAGCGGCCGTGCCCTTCGGCGCCTGGCGCGAGACGAAAGCGATGCCGCCGATGAGGACCAGGCCATAGCCGGCGCCCTGGATGACCGAACATGCGATCAGGATCGTGGGCGAGACGAAGATGGCGTTGATGAGCAGGCGAGAGGTCATGATCGCCATGCCCACCACGATCAGGCGCTCGGTCCCGAACCGCCTCGACAGCTGCGGGAAGAACATCATCGACGGTATTTCGAGCGAGGCCTGGATCGACCACGCGAGGCCGATCTGGTCGGCGGAGCCGCCGATCTGGCGGAGGTAGATCGAGAAGAACGCGTACTGCGAGTAGACCGCGGTCCAGCCGACGAAAGCCCCGATGAGGAAGAGGGCGATCGGCCGGTGGCCGAGGACTCGACCTGGGGCGCGCCGAAGGCTCGCTCCATGGACACCGCCGGTCCGGCCCGGCAGGAAGATCGCGGCGCAGCCGGCCAGCATGACCATGGGTATTGCCACGAAGAAGAGGCCGCGGTAGTTATCGCCCAGGGCGAAGCCGATGAACGGGGTGCAGACCATGAAGCTGATCGAGCCCCAGACCCGGACGCGGGCATAGCGCGTCCGGTCGGTTCCGGCCATGTCCAGGACACGGACGTCCATCATCGGGCCCAGGCCGGCCAGTCCGGCCGCGTAGGCCGCGGCCGACGGGATCAGCAGGAGCGAGGCGCCGACGGTCGCCAGGCCCACCATGCCCGCCGCTCCGATGGCGGCGGCGAGTGGCAGGAGCATGCGGGACGTTGGGTAGCGGTCGTGGATCGCGCCCCATGTGGGTGAGCTGACGAGCGCCACAGCAGAGGTGAACGCGGCCAGTGCCCCGATAGTTCCGAGGGAGATGCCAAGGCTCTTGTAGTACTGCTGCAGATACGGGGAGTAGGCCGCGACCGCAACGTACAGCGCTATATAGGCGATGACAGCGCGGCGCAAAGACAACTCCTGCTGGTTCGCGAGGAACCGCGGGCACGGTCCGGTGGATTCCGGTCAGTCTGCCACCACGACGCCGGAAGCGTCGGGTTTGGGCCGCCGGGCGCGGGGCCCTGGCCGCCACGGAACCGGCCGCGCGGCAACGAGCGCGGGGCTCGGCGCGACGAGCGGGGCGCCGCCGGACGCGGCGAGGGGCGTGGCGAGCGCGGGGCGCCGCCAGACGCGGCGAGGGGCGTGGCGAGCGCGGGGCGCCGCCAGGCGCGCCCCGGCGCGGCAGCGGCCTAGATCTAGCCCCAGGGCGCCTCGCCGGGGGCGCGGAGATGGGCGACGTCGTTGGACAGCACCAGCTCCGAATCCTCCGGGCCGTCGCCTGGTTCGTAGCGAAGCACGGTGAGGCTTGCCCAGTCCTGGATGAAGCGGCGGCGGTAGTCGCGAACCGGGATGCCCAGCGCCACGCACATCAGGATCCGGTTGTACGTACCGTGGGCGACAACCAGGACGCGCCGCTCGCCCTGCACTTCTGCCTGGGCTTCCGAGGGGAGCGGGCGCGAACCGCCGGAGTCGGGCGAGCGGTGGTGGGCCGGCACGTCGTTCTGGCCGTGGAGTTCCGTGGCGACGAGATCGACGAGGAAGCCCAGGGCTCGCGCGGCGACGTCGTTGCCACACTCCCCGCCCGGCGAGTGGATCTCGGCCGGGTCCGCCTCCCAACGGGCCCGCAGCTCCGGATCGTGGACCGCGGCCTCGGCATGGGTGAGGCCTTCCCAGCGGCCGTAGTCGACCTCGCGGAGTCGCTCGTCGATCTCGATCGTCCGTCCTGCGGAGACGATCTGGGCGGTCTCGATGGCGCGGAGCATGGGGCTGGCGATGATGCGATCGATCCGAACGCCGGTGAGACGGCCGCGCAAAGCCTCGGCCTGGGCCCGGCCGCCCGGCGCCAGCGACACGTCGAGCTGCCCGCCGAGCAGCACGTCGCCGGCAGAGGTCAGACCGTGGCGGGTGAGGATCAGTGTGAGCATGGGCGAAGTCTATTGGGATGAGTGGCGCAGCGCGAGGCCGTCGCCGTTTCCCCAGGATGCCCGCCTCACGGGCACTGACCGGAAAGGGGTCCGAGGCGTCGAGTTGGGGCGCCGTCTTGGCCCGTCCTGGCCTCAGCCTGCGCCGACACCTAGGTTGCGCCGCGTGCCGACGGCCACCCGACGGACACGTTTGGTGAGAGCGCCCGCTACGCGGGGACTCTGGAGAAACCGCGCCGTGGCCAACACGCGCCGGCGCTCCACAGCATCGGGACTTGCGGCATCGGCGCTCCGCGGCGCCGGGAGCGGCTCCGCTAGAACAACCCGACGATGTTGCCGTCGGCGTCGATGTCGATCGACTCGCCGGCGGGGTGAGACGGCAGGCCCGGCATCGTGCGCATCTCGCCCAGCAGTGGCGTGATAAACCCGGCCCCGGCGGAGAGACGGACCTCGCGAATTGGGACGCGGAATCCCGTCGGGCGGCCCTTGAGCCCCGGGTCGTGGCTGAGCGAGAGGNNCCGAAGCCCAGGTCCTCGTACAGCTTGAGGGCCTTCGTTGCGGCCGGCAGCTCGTCGACGCCGCGGGCGCCGTAGATGCGAACTGCCACGGTCTCGATCTTCTCGCGAAGCGGCAGGTCGTCCGGGTAGAGGAGCCGGAACTCCGGCGCGCCTTCCTCCGCCGCGGCCCAGACGGCATGTGCCAGGTCCTCCGCCCCGGCGCCGCCCTCGGCGAAGTGGCGGCTCACTACGACGTCGCGCGCTCCGGCGGCCAGCGCCACCTCGCGGATGGCGGTCACTTCCGCGTCCGTGTCGCCCGGGTAGTGGTTGACGGCCACCACGACCGGAACGTTGAAGACGCGCACGTTCTCGATCTGGGCGGCCAGGTTCTCCGAACCCTTTCGCACCGCGTCCACGTTCTCTTCGGCGAGGGCCGGGTCCAGCGGCTTGCCGGCGACGATTCGACCGACACCACCGTGCATCTTGAGAGCGCGGACCGTCGCCACCATGACCGCGGCGTCGGGCCGGAGCCCGCTCTGGCGGCACTTGATGTCGAAGAACTTCTCCGCGCCCATGTCCGCACCGAAGCCGGCCTCGGTGCAGGCGATCTCGCACGTGGCGAGCGCGAGCCGGTCGGCCAGGACAGAGTTGTTTCCGTGAGCAATGTTCGCGAACGGGCCGCAGTGGACGAAGGCCGGCCCGCCTTCGAGCGTCTGCAGCAGGTTCGGTTTGATGGCGTCGATGAGCAGCACAGCCATCGAGCCGGCGCACTTCAGGTCTTCGGCCGTGATCCGCCGCCCGTCGAACGTGGTGGCGACGACCATCCGGCCGAGGCGCCGCCGCAGATCCTGCAGGTCGGATGCGAGCGCGAGGACCGCCATGACTTCCGAAGCGACCGTGATCTGCCACTCGGTCTCGCGCGGGTAGCCGTTCTCGCGGCCGCCGAGGCCGATGATCGCCTTTCGGACGGCGCGGTCGGAGATGTCCACGACACGCGGCCAGAGGACGCCGAGTGGATCGATGCCAAGCGGGTTGCCGTGGGTCAGCGAGTTGTCGACGAAGGCCGCCAGCAGGTTATGGGCCGCTCCGACGGCGTGGTTGTCGCCGGTGAGGTGGAGGTTGAAGTCCTCCATCGGGATCACCTGGCTGTAACCGCCGCCCGCGGCTCCGCCCTTGATACCGAAAACCGGTCCCAGCGATGGCTGGCGAATGCAGACCGCGGCACGGTGGCCGATCCGGTTGAGCCCCTGCACGAGGCCGATGTTCGTGGTCGTCTTGCCTTCGCCGAGCGGGGTCGGCGTGATCGCGGTAACGACTACGTACTTGCCGCGCTTGCCGGCCGCGGCCGCCTGTGCCTCGAGGCGTGTTATCCCCGCAAGCTTGACCTTGGCCTTGTACGGCCCGTACAACTCGACTTCGTCGTCGTGAAGCCCTAGTTCGCGGGCCAGCTCCATGATCGGCCGCGGGGTTACCGATCGGGCGATTTCAAGGCTGCTGGGCATGGCGGGCGTAACCATCAGTCGTCCCTCGCCGCGACTGAGCGGAGTCCGGCCATTCGCTCGGCCTGGTCCGTGGCGGCTCGCAGCAGGTGGTTCAGCAGCAGGGCGTTGGTCAGCGGGCCGACCCCGCCGGGCACCGGCGTGATCGCGCTTACGACGTCTTTCGACGACTCGAAGTCCACGTCCCCCACCAACCTTTCGCCGCCGTCGCCATCGTTCACGACGTTGATGCCGACGTCAACGACCACGACACCCGGCGAGAGCATCTCGCCGGTAACCAGCCCGGGCCGACCGGCGGCCACGATCAGGATCTCCGCGTCGCGGGTGTGATGCGCCAGGTCGCGCGTCTTCGAATGAAGGACCGTCACCGTGCCGTGCTCTCGAATGAGCAGCAGCGCCGCGGGCTTGCCGACGACGTTCGACCGCCCGATCACGACGACGCGCTTGCCGGCGATCTCGATGCCGGATCGCTTGAGGATCTCGACCGATGCCTGGGCAGTGGCCGGCAGGAAGCCATCGTAGCCGAGCGAGAGGAGGCCGGCATTTCGAGGGTGGATGCCATCGATGTCCTTGCCCGGATCGATCGAGTCGATCACGGTGCGGAGCGGTATGTGCGCCGGCAGCGGCATCTGAACGATGATCCCGGCTACCGCCGGGTCCGTGTTGAGCTTCTCGATCTCGTCGCAGATCGCGTCCGGGCTTGCGTTGGAACCGATTTCCACGAGCCGGCCCTCGACGCCGACCTTCCCGCAGGTCTTGAGGATCTGGCCGAGGTAGACAGCCGACGGTGCGTCGGCGCCGACGAGAACTATCGCGAGTGTGGGCGAGTAGCCCCAGCGCTCCTTGAACCGCGCGAAGTCGTCGACCAGCTCCGCGCGGATACCGGCCGCGATCGGGCTGCCGACCAGCAACCGGGGGCCGCCGGGGTTGCCCGCGGGGAGTGGCTGGCCGGCGGCCGAAGCCGTGGAGCCATTCCGGCCGTCGTTCACGCCGGCTCCGGCTCTTGCGACTGGCCTGACAGAACGATCTCCCTGGTCCGTGCAGCCGCGGCGGCAATGTCGTGGAGCGCACGGTCCACGCGCCAGCGCATCGAGTCCGCGTACAACTCATCGCCCGTGGAGGGCAGGTTGATCAACACGTTCTCGGCGGCGCCGCGGGCCGCAGCCTCCCCGAGGAGGGCCGCCACGAGGACGTCGCTCGCCGCGTTCACGTTGCTGCGTCCGGCAAGCGCTTCGGCAGCGGTGACCAATCGCCCACACGCCTTGACGCATTCGAACGGGGCTTCCGAGGCAGCCTTGGCCGCGATCTGTATGGCTGCCAGGCGGGCGAGCTTCTGCTCGTCGGTCTCGCGGGGCATCTTGAGCGCCGCGGAGTAACCGGCGTACGCCTCGGCGTCGCGGTCGGACAGGATCAGGAATTCCGCGGCGAGTTCATGGCCGACGGCTAGACACTTCGCATGCGTCTCCGCATATGCCTCGTACCTGGGCCGGCCCATCGACAAGGCTGCGACCATCGAGATCAGCGATGCGCCGAGGGCAGCAGCGACTGCCGACGCTGCTCCGCCTCCCGGCACTGCCTCCGCCGAAGAGAGGCGCGCGACGAATTGGCCGACGGTCAGATTCGAGAACTGGACAGCACTGCTGGATTCGCTCATGGACAGATTGTAGGAACGGTTTCGGCAAGACGTTCGATCTGATCACGGGTTGAGCCAACGTGTCGCCGCTGCGGCGAGTCGAGGCCGAGCCGCGGACCAGAACGCGAACGAGCGCACCAGGACGTGCATGAGTGAGCGCCACCCAGGACGCAATGAGGGCATCGGCCTCCCCAGCCGCGACATTTCGGCTGGTGCGACAACCTGCCACGTGATGCAACGGCGGCCCGGCGCACCTGCGCGACGCTCCATCCTCCGTTCATGGACCTCGTTCCCGAATCCGTCCGAACCGTCATGGCCGAGTTGCAGGCGATCGACGCCGTCGACCGAATCGATGGCACGCCGCAGTCGGCTCGGCTCCGTGCCATCTCCGCGGAAGTCGGCCAGTTCCTGCTGACGCTCGCGCTGTCCATTCGGGCCACGAACATCGTCGAGGTGGGAACGAGCGGCGGATACTCTACCCTGTGGCTCGCTGTTGCGGCCTCGCGGCTCGGCGGACGTGTCACCACGTTCGAGATCGACGCTGCCAAGGCAGCCCTCGCCCGCGACACCTTCCGTCGAGCGGACGTGGAAACCATCGTGGATCTGCGGGAGGCCGACGGCGGGGCCGGATTGCTCGACTTCGGAGCTCCGGTCGACATGGTCTTCCTCGACATCGAAAAACACGACTACGTCAGGCTCCTGGATATCGCCGTGGGCGTCCTGCGGCCGAGCGGCCTGTTCGTGGCCGACAACCTGATCTCCCACGCCGACGAACTGGTGGACTTCCGCGCTCGCGCGCTCTCCGACCCGCGGCTCACGGGGCTGGTGGTCCCGATCGGTACCGGCGAACTTGTGGCGGTTCGACTGCCCTGAAGGCCGCCCGCCGTCGTTAGGTGCGGGGCGTGGCGTCGTTCCGGCGAGGCGAGATCCAGGCAGGCGGCAACGACGATATCGCCCGCCCGGACGAGGGCGCCTAGGACAAGCCGACCTCGTCGTCCACGCCGGCCACCGACCAGCGGCGCGATCTGTGTTCGAAAGTCAGCAGCATCCGGGCGCCGGGCGTCTCGACTTCGAAAACGGTTCGCGGGCCCACATCGGCGCGATAAGCCGAGTCCTCGTGGCGTACTCCGGTCAGCCGTGTGACCGGCAGACGGACCTCGTTCCAGGTCACTTCCCGGGGTGTCCCGTCGAACCAGTCCGCTTTGACGCGAACATTCACAGGTTCCATGCGGACGATGGCCATAGCGGACGCTCCTCTTCGCTCTGGCTGGGCCGTCGTCTGCTCGGGCACTGAGCGGATGAACGGACGTTCTATTGCTTTCATCAGGCTATGCGAACAGACGTTCTGTGTCAAGAGTGAAGTCGGTTCGTTTCGCCATGCCCGGAGAATGGGCGGCGCCTGTGACACCTAGCGTGTCACGACGATCCGTGGCGGCAGGCCAGCGCCGGCCGCGCCACCTTCCGGCCGTCAGTCCGCGGCAATCTCCGGCGCCGTCCCCCGCATCCGGCGAGTGACCGCCCCAACCGCCCCGCGCACCCGGCCCTGCGAAATGGCCACGCCAAGCAGCACAACCAGACCCCCCAACGGTTCGTGCCACACGACGGTCTCGCCGAGGAACGCCACTCCGACCGCGATCGCGAAGAGCGGCGTCAGGTACGTCACGGTGCTGGCAGTGGACGGCCCCGCGGCGCGCACGATCTGGTAGTTGAGCGCAAACGCGATGCCGGATCCCAGCGCCCCGAGGCACAGCATGCCGAGCACCGGCTCCAGCGTGATCGTCCCGTGCAGCGGCCCTGCGAGGACGCCAAGCGGCAGCAGAACGAGCGCCCCGCACGTAACCTGCCCCGCTGCCAGCGAAACGCCGCTCTCCGGCAACCCGGCCAGGTGTCGGCGCGTGTACGGGAACGCGATGCCGTAGCAGGTGACCGCACCCAGGCACGCGGCGATGCCGGTCCACTCCCCGGATCCAAGCCCCTCCCAAACCCCGACCACAACGAGGATCCCGAGAAAGCCCACCAGCAGCCCGACCACTCGATCGGCCGTCGGCTTTTCCTCGGGAAACGCAAGCAGGATCACGGCCAGCGTCGTCAGCGGCGTGGCCGCGTTGATGATGCCGGCCAGGACGGACGCGATATGTGTTTCGCCATAGGCGAAGAGCGTGAACGGGATGCTGTTGACCAGCATTGCCACCACGAACAGATGCCGCCAGGTCGAGAGTCGGCGCGGCAGGCGCACTCCGGTTACGGCGCAGATGAGGAGCAACGCGGCGGCGCCGATGGCGAGGCGAACGAACGCAACCTGGACCGGCGCAAGCACCTCGAGCCCGAGCTTCATCCACCAGAACGAGCAGCCCCAGGTTGCGGCGAGCACGAGGAATGAGACCTGCCACGGCAGGCGCGAAGCGTGGGCGGGGTGCGCGGGCGTCGTCATGAGAGGGAGACGGTACAGCCTGCCACCAAATCGATCTTCCGGAAGCCTGCTTTGACCGACGCGCGGTTGTCGAGCCAAAGCCGAAGTCCGGAAGCCGGGCGTTCGACGGACGACTATTCTCGACTCATGAGCGATCTCAAGCGCCTCGTCGCGGTCGGCCGACCCGCCACCGACGCGGAATGGGCGGCCATCTCTACGCGGCGGGCGGCCCGACCTTTCCTCTTCGTCGTGACCAGCACGGGCATCATCTGCACGCCGGGATGCCCGGCCAGGACACCCGGTCGAGACCGGATTCGAGTCGTCGGCGGCCTCGAAGCCGGCTATGCGGTCGGCGCTCGAGCGTGCCTGCGCTGCCGGCCCGACCGACTCTTCGGTTCGACTTCGAATTCGACGGCCGACCGATCCGGCCCGGCCGACGCGGAACCCGCGTCCGACCCGGTCCAGGCCGCCGTCGCTCGACTTACCGCTGCCTTGGACGATGGTGACGAGATGCCGACCGAACGCGAACTCGCCGGCCAGCTCGAAATGCCCGAGAGGAAGCTCCGCGAACTCTTCCGGCATTCGCTCGGGGTCACACCGCGGGCATGGCTCTCGGCCCGACGCGCGGAGATGCTCCGATCTCGGTTGGCGGACGGACAGGGAGTGACGTCGGCGCTGTACGACTCCGGCTACGGGTCGTCGAGCGCAGCGTACGAGGCCGCAAACGGAGTGCTTGGCATGGCGCCCGGCCGTTATCGGACCGGTGCCGCCGGCGAATCGATCCGGTGGACCGTGGCCACGATCCCCGAGGGAGTGGCATTGGTCGCTGCAACGGCACGCGGCCTGTGCAGCGTCCGGTTAGGCCACGAGACGGAGACGCTCGCGTCGGACCTGCGGGCCGAGTTCCCGCACGCCGCCCTGGCCCGCGACGATGCCGCGCTCTCCGACGTTGCCTCTATCGTGTCGGATCTGGCCAGCGGCCGGCGGCGCCCGGAGGCGGACACTTTACCGCTCGACGTCCACGCAACCGCGTTCCGGCGACGCGTCTGGGAGGCGCTGCGTCGCATCCCGTTCGGCGAGACCCGCTCGTACGGCGAGATCGCAGCCGAGGTCGGGGCGCCGGGCGCTGCGCGCGCCGTGGGCACGGCCTGTGCTCAAAACCCGATCCCGGTCGTCGTGCCGTGCCACCGGGTCGTGGGTTCGGACGGGTCGCTGCACGGTTACGCGTACGGGCTCGCCCGAAAGCGCCAGTTACTGGACGCCGAGGCGTCGGGCGTGGCGGCGGATTCGGCGGCGTCGGCGCGGGCGGCGATTGGCGCCGACCTCTAGAAAGCGGCGGCCGCCCGAGCCACGAACTCGTCCAGCCGGTCGAGTTCAGGCTTCGGCTCCGGGCTGAGCTCCGGCAGGAAGTCGACCGTCGAGCGCAGATCCCAATGGGGGTCGTGGGCGTATTCGGGAGCGACCGCGCGGTAGGCCGCGAGGAACCCGTCCGCGGCCTCGATCCCGAACGCCATGACCAAGTTCGCCCGCATGTGCGCGACGTCGACGGCAGGCGGCCCGATCGAGGCGGTCGTCCAGTCGACGACGGCGGTGAGCCGGCCGTCCGCCCACAACGTATTGCCCGGGTGATAGTCGCGATGGATGAAGGTCGGCCGCGTGGCCGGGGGCGGCGTTGCGGCAATGTCGATCGCGCGGGCCCAGGCCGACGGCGTCCGAGCCCAGCCCGGAACGCTCAGGGCACCGGCTTCGTAGTACGGCCGGAATGGCGGGACAACGCGCGCTGCCAGGTCCGGGTCGATTGAATGGATCGCTGGCAGCGCCGCCGCCAGCTGGGCGAGGAAGCCGGTCATGTCGGTGGGCCGACCCGGGGCCTCGCCGGGCTCCCGCGTCAGCAGCAACGAAGGGACGTCGCACTCGGCGGCGCCGGTGTCCGAGGCCACGAGCCGTGGCGCCCGCACCGCCGACCCGGCCAGCAGCCCGTACGTCGCGGCCTCCTGCTCGGCTGAGAAGCCGGTGTCATCTTCCTGCGGGCACGCCCGGACCCAGCGTCGCAGCACGACATCAAAGATCCCGTCGCCGGTCTCGATCCGGATGGCGTGGTTGGCGTGCGAGATGCCACCGGCAAGTGGCTCAACCGCGAGAATTCGTCCGTTCGGGTCCACCGCGCGCAGCGCCCAATGCACCGCCGCCGGCGGCGGTCCCTCCCGCACCATGGCGGAGTGGTCGTGATGGCCCGAGAAGACGGCGTCGATCATGCTGCTGAGCATGCGCTCCGCGGCGCGCCCGTCAACCCCCGTCCCGGGCTGGCAGCGGCCGCGCGCTGTCCCTCTTGACACCCTTGCGATACTTTCATGAGTATCGAACTATTGGAGCGATGTTGACTGCCGCCACAAGCACCCAGGACCTGGCCAGGATCTTCCGCGCCCTCGGCGACCCAAGTCGGCTTGCCATTTTCGAGCTGGTCCGGTCGTGCTGCCGCGAGGACCAGGGCCGCTCCGCCGCCGACCTCAAGAACAGCGTCTCGGAGATCGCGAGGGAGTTCGATCTCTCGCTGTCGACGGTCTCGCACCATCTCAAGGAGCTTCGGACCGCAGGCCTCATCCTGTGCGAGCGCCGCGGCCAGCACATCTTCTGCTCGGTAAACCCCGAGGTTCTCGGCGTGGTCGAGCAATTCGTACGGAGCACCGAGGATTGAAAGCCGCCTCCGGCCCTGGTCGCGCCGACCGACCGGGTCACTCTGTCGCCAGTAAGTTCGATAGTTCGATAACTGCCCAACACCAGGACCGGGCATGACCGCGAACCCCGAGACCGCCGCGGACAGGGGCAAGCCCCAGGCGGGCCTTCTCCGTGACCGCGATTTCACGGCGGTGCTCGTTGGACAGGGCGTCTCCGCCATGGGCAGCGCCGTGACCATGGTCGCGATGCCGCTGCTTGTGCTGCTGCTCACCGGTTCCGGATTACTCATGGGAATCGTCGGCATACTCGAGACCGCGCCGGATCTGCTGATCGGGCTGCCGGCGGGCGCCTTCGCGGATCGATGGGATCGGCGCAAGGTCATGATCCTGGCGGACGCAGGCCGGGCCGTGCTCACCGCCCTCATCCCAATGGCCGCGATCGCCGGGTTGCCGGCCGTGACCGTCATCCTGGTTGTCGTCGCGCCGATCAATGTCCTGCGCGTCCTCTTTAGCGCCGCTCAGAACGCCAGCATTCCGACCCTGGCCGGCCGGGACCGCCTCAGCGCCGGTGCGGCCTATTTCGAGGCCGTCTGGGCCTTCGGCTACGTCGTGGGTCCGGCACTCGCCGGCCTGTTGATCGCCGTCGTCGGCCCCGGCCCGACAATTGCCCTCGACGCCTTCTCCTTCGCGTTCTCGGCGGCCAGCGTCCTGCTGGTGCGGCGCTCCCTGGCCCCACCGCCTCCGGCCGGCACCGCGCGCTCGATGGCAACCGATGTCAAGGACGGCCTCAGTTATGTCTGGAGTCATCTCCCGCTGCGTCTGACGATTGCCTACTACGCGGTTCTGTCCCTGTTCATGGCGCCGTTCGTGCCGGCGTTCACCTACTTCCTTGTTCGCGACCGAGGCATGGACGCCGGCGGGCTCGGCCTGATGATCTCCATCTTCTCGAGCGGCATGGTCGTCGGCGCCCTCGTTGCCACGCGCCTCAAGCCTGAGAACCTGGGACTGCGGATGGTCGTTGCGGCGATCGTCACCGGAGCCGGGCTCGCCGTCGGGCGGTCGGTGCCATCGGCCGTCCTCCTGGGGCTCATGGGCCTGGTGATGGGCGCTGCATGGACCCTCGTTGAAGTCTCCTACGTAACGCTTCGGCTTTCGGCTTCTCCCGAGGCCTTGCTCGGCCGCATCTCGACCGTCGCGAAGACGGTAACGGTCGGGGTCCAGCCGGTTGGAATGCTGGCCGGCGGCCTTCTGATCGACCGCGTCGGCGGCGGAACCACGCTGGCGGCGATGGGCCTCCTGACGGTGGTCGTCTCGATCGGCTTCTGGGCGAGTGGATCGCTCAGGAACAGGCAATCGGAAGCAGTTTCGGCTGAACCGGCGGGCGCAGTCGCGGGATCCACGGCCGGAGAGGTCGCGTTGTGACCGAAACAATGTTTTCACGAGGAGGAGTTGCTGTGGGCACGATCGACGTTCAGACAAAGGAGCTGCGGGACCGGCTCGACACGGTCGGCTGGGGGCTGCTCTTCCTGCTGTTCGGCGCGCTGGCGCTCCCGAACGGCCGGCTCGAGTACGCGGCCGCGGCGGCGATCGGCGCGGCGATGCTCGGCCTGAATGGACTTCGCATCGTCAAGACGGTCCCGGTGCGGTGGTCCTCGATCATCCTCGGAGCGGTCATGGTCGTGGCCGGCGGCGGCGCGCTGGCGGGCGTAAAGATAGATGTGTTCGTGCTGTTCTTCGTCCTGGCCGGAGGAGTGACGATCGCCGGTGCCGTAGTCCAGCCCGGGCGAGTGGCTGTGCACTGACCCCGATCCGCGCGCGGATCTGCCTGGTCGGAACAACCGCGCGGCTAGTCCCGCCTGACGCTCGTTCGGCGTTCCCCGTTCGGCGCTCGGCCCCTCGCCACGAACCTCGGTCCGCGCGATCATTCGCCAATGACCCGCGGCCGGCTCACCATCATTCACGTCGACCTCGACGCGTTCTTCGCGGCCGTCGAGCAGCGCGACCACCCCGAACTGCGCGGGAAACCCGTGATCGTCGGCGGCGACCCGCGATCGCGCGGCGTGGTAAGCACGTGCAGCTACGAGGCGCGCAAGTTCGGCGTCCATTCGGCCATGCCGCTGGCCACCGCGTTGCGGCTCTGCCCGCAGGGCATCTTCGTCCCGGTAGACGGCGCCAAGTACCAGCGCGTCAGCCGCGAGGTCATGGCGGTTCTGCGGCGCTTCACGCCCGCGGTCGAACAGGTTTCGATCGACGAGGCGTTCCTCGACGTCGCCGGTTCGGAGGCTTTGTTTGGGCCGGCGCCGGAGATTGCCCGCCGGATCAAGCGCGAAGTTGTCGAGGCGACGCAGCTGACCGTGTCGGTCGGTGTTGCGACCAACAAGCTCATAGCCAAGGTCGGTTCGGACCTGCGCAAGCCCGACGGCCTGGTCGTCGTCGAGCCCGGCCAGGAGGCGGCGTTCCTAGCCCCGCTCGAGATCCGGCGGCTGTGGGGCATCGGGCCAAAGACGGCGGAACGGCTGCACGTCCTCGGCGTCTCGACGATCGGCGAGCTGGCGGCGGTGCCCGTGGAGACTCTGACCCGAGCCCTCGGTGATCACGGCGGCACGCTCCATGACCGAGCCCTGGGCATCGACGCAGATCCGGTCGTCGGGGGCGGCGAGGCGGCCAAGTCGGTCAGCCACGAGACGACCTTCGCGGTCGACGTGACGGACCCGGCCGAAATCGAACGCACGCTGCTGGCTCTGACGGAAGGCGTGTCCGCCCGGCTGCGCTCGGCCGGCATCCGCGCCGGAACGGTAGCGGTCAAGATCCGCGACTCGCAGTTCCGGACGATCACGCGGCAGAAGACACTGCCCGAGCCGAGCGACCTCACGGACACTATCTGGCGGGCGGCCCTGGAGCTGGCCCGGCCCGAGGTCCGCGGCAAGAAGATCCGGCTCCTCGGAGTGGCCGCCACTCAACTCGGGGCGCCGGAGCAGATCAGCATGTTCGAGGTGGTGGACGCGAGGCAGCGGCGCGTCGTCGACGCCACGGACGCGGTCCGCAAGCGCTTCGGCGACCACGCCGTCACGCGCGCCAGCCTGCTCCACAAGGGATTGCCCGCTCCCTTCGAGCGCGACCCCGCTTCCGCCGTCGAGGGCCGCGTCGGCGTCCCGAAGCTCGAGGACGAGATCGAGTAGGCCGCGGCCATGGCACGCCCCGGAGTTACCGATTCGGCAAACTCGCAGCGGGCCGAACGGTCTGAGTCGGCCGCGCCCCATCGCACCCGCCACCCGCTACGCTTCGGGCATGAAGTACGCGATCGACATCCCCAACTTCGGAGATTTCGCTGATCCGCGGCTGACGGCGCAGATCGCGCGCGACGCGGAAGCCGCCGGGTGGGACGCTGTCTGGGTCTGGGACCACATCCAGCGCGATCTCGGGGTTCCGTACGCGGACCCGTGGATCCTGCTGACCGTCATCGCCATGTCCACCGAGCGGATCCGGCTCGGCCCGATGGTCACGCCGCTGCCGCGTCGCCGGCCCTGGCTCGTTGCTCGCGAGGCCGTCACGCTCGACATCCTCTCGGGCGGGCGTTTCACGCTCGGCCTCGGCAACGGCAGCCCCGTCCGAGAGTTCACCTCTTTCGGCGAGTCGGGCGACCTGAAGGTTCGCGCGG
>PMJT01000263.1 GCA_003158495.1 Chloroflexota bacterium
GACCGCGTCGCCCGCCGACCGCGTGGCCCGGTTCGGATGGCCCAGAGTAATCGAGCGATGATCTGCTCCGGCCATGATCGGGCGCGTGGAGAAGCCAGCGCGCTCACGACCTCTTCGATCGTCGGTGGTCCAGGACGATCTGAGGCTTGGCGCGACAATCCGCCTCTGCCGCGAGCGCAGCGGGCGACGCCAGATCGACATCGCCGAGGCGGTGGGAGTCACTCGACAGTGCGTCTCTCTGCTGGAGCGGGGGCACGTCGCGTCGTTCAGCGTCCACACCGTTCGGGCCATAGCAGCCGCCGTCGGGGTGGACCTCTCGTTTGCGGCCCGCGGAAGAGGGGCTGAACTCGACCAGCTGATCGATGAAGGGCATTCGGCCATGGTCAATAGCGTGGTGGCGAGCCTCGGTGCCGAGGGTTGGGAGACGATGGTCGAGTACTCGTTCAACGACTACGGTGACCGTGGATCGGTGGACGTCCTGGCGTGGCACCCGGAGGAGCGGGCGCTTCTGATTGTCGAGACGAAGAGCCGCCTCGCGGATCTCCAGGCAACCTGCCGCTCGCTCGACACGAAAGCACGGGTAGTTCCGAAGTCGGCGGCTCGGGATCTGGGGTGGCGAGCCGCTGTAGTGGGAGTTGTCCTGGTTCTCCAGGAGTCCAGCCGCGAGAGGGCGGCTGTAGCTCGGCGCGCAGCCATCTTCGCGGCGAGCTTCCCGGCAAGGGACCTGCAAGTTCGTGAATGGCTTGGCCGGCCGGCTCGACCGCTTCGCGGCCTCTGGTTCCTGCAGATTGCAAGTGACGCTTGCGCGAAGCGAGGCTCCAACGGCCGCCGGCGAGTTGGCCGGGTCGCCGGCGCCGATTGACCGTCTGCCGGCCGCCCCGGACTGGATGCGAGCAGCCATGTCGTTCCGTCCTGCAACTACCAGTTGCGAACCGCAACGAGCGAGCGGCGACGACGGCCATCGGGCCAGACCGGGGACCCGGCCCGTCCCGTCGCGCAAGTACAACTTGCGAACCGCAGGGCCCGTGCGGCTGGGATCCACGCCGCCACTCGGCCGGCCACTCGCCGCCACTCGCCGCCATTTGCCGCCGAGCGCCGGCCCACTCGCCGCGCGGCGCTGGTCACTCGCCGCGCTGCCGGCCCACTCGCGCCCGGCGCTGGACCCACTCGCCGCGCTGCCGGCCCACTCGCGCCCGGCGCTCGGCCCACTCGCCGGCGGCGCGGAACGGGTAGCCTACGAGCGATGCGCGTTCTAGTTCTCAACCCCGGTTCCAGTTCGCTCAAGTCGAGCGTCGTCGAGTCGGATTCGATACCGACGGCCGGCGCTGATGGCCGCGTTCCCGCTGCGCCCGCCACGGCCCTTGCGCCGCTCGGCCAGCTCGGCGTGGACTGGGGAGTGGACGCCACCGCCGGCGGCGATCCCACGGACGACATCCGGGCGCTCCTCGCCAAGTACGAGGCGGAGGGCATCGCCGCCGGATCCCTCGGGGCAGTGGGCTATCGCGTCGTCCACGGCGGCACCGAGTTCCGGCAGCCGGTGGTGATCACGCCCGAGGTTGTGGCCCAGGTCCGCGCGCTGACGGACCTCGCGCCGCTTCATAACGGCCTCGCCGCGGCCACGATGACCGCCGGCCTGGCGGCGATCCCGGCGCTGCCGCACGTCGCCGTCTTCGACACCGCCTTTCACGCAACCCTGCCGGAAGAGGCATACCGCTATCCCGTCCCGGAGCGCTGGTATCGGGACTGGGGCGTGCGCCGGTATGGGTTCCACGGCATCTCCGTGGCCTGGTCCGCCGAGCGCGCAGCCGCGCTGCTGGACCGCCCCATCGGCGAGCTGCGGACCGTCGTCGCGCACCTGGGCAGCGGCTGCTCCGTGACCGCCGTCGACGGCGGCCGATCGGTCGCGACATCGATGGGCCTGACCCCGCTCGAGGGCTTGATGATGGGGACACGAGCCGGTTCGATCGATCCCGGGATCCTCTTTTACCTGCTCCGGACCGGACGCCTCGACGGCGAGGAACTGGCCGAGGAACTCGACCACGCATCCGGCCTGATGGGGGTCTCCGGTCGAACTTCCGATGTGCGCGAACTCCTGCGCCTCGAATCGTCCGGCGATGGACCGGCGGCGCTGGCCCTGAAACTCTTCGTTCGCCGGGCGGCCGAATGTATCGCGTCCGCGGCCACGGCCCTGCCGCAACTCGACGCCATCGTCTTCACCGGCGGGATCGGCGAAAACGCCGCCGTGCTCCGAGCCCGAATCGTCGCTCGGCTCGGCTCCATCGGCGTGGCCCCGATCACCGAAGAGCGGCCGGCAGAGGACGCGGTCCTGGCGCCACGCTCGGGGCCGGCTGCGCCATCGGCTCCCACCGCGTCGGCGACCAATTCCCCGGCGGTGCTCCGGATCGTGGCCCGCGAGGACCTGGTTGTGGCCCGCGAAGCCGCCCGGCTGGTCGGTGCCGCGAAGTCGTAGCCGGGCTGGATCGGGAGCCACGGTCGGCGTATCCTCCTCGACGAGGAGAGGCCAATGGGCGAACCGGAGTGGCGGTCGGACGACCGGATGGCGCCAGAGCCGCTGAACAAGTGGCAGCGGTCGCGGGTCAACGGACGCGTCGCGGCCGAGGGGAAGTCCGAGCATGTCGCCTACCTGCTCTGGGAGTTCCTGCCGCTCTTCGCACACCGTGTCTATTTGAACCAGCACGGGCTCACGTATGCCGGAGCCTCACTCTGCGCGGTGATACTGTTCGCCGCCCGGTACTTCCTGGGCGGGCCGGTCGGGGCGCTCCTGCTCAGCATCGGCGCCATATGTCTGGCCGTGCTGTGCGTCATCTCAATCTTCGATCGGTTCATGCTCGGCGAGTGGGTCGAAGAAGCAAACGAGGCGGCCCGAGCCGACCTTTCGGCCGAAATCCTGGGAGAGCTGGCGGCCGACCCCGAGCGCCTGGAGCGCCGGTGGTCTCGGCTCTCGGCTCGGCGTCTCATGATGTCCAAACCGGTCGAACCCAGGGCCATCGACACGCCCGGCCCCGTCTTCAAGGACGACTGAGGCGACCCTTCCTACAACTCCCCCGCGAGCTGGGCAAAGGCGCGGATCAGCGCCGGTCGGCCGGCGACGGCGGGGAAGGGTGAGAGGGGCATGGCGTCGTTGACGGAGCCGCCGTCGAAGCGAACGCGGCGGGCCAGCTCCGCCAGGGAGGAGAGGTCTGCCAGCTGACCTTCGACGAAAGCCTTGCTGACCACTTCGCCGTGGCCCGGGATGATCGGTTCGTCGGCGACGTCGAGGAGCCGGCCTAGCGTCCCCGGCCAGTCCAGCGGGTACGAGTCCTCGAACGAGGGCGGGCCGCCCTGCTCGACCAGGTCCCCGGCGAAGACGGCGTGGACGTCCGGCACGATGACCACGATGTCGTTGTCCGTATGGCCGCGGCCAAAGTGGATCATCTGGACCTTGCGGTCGCCCAACTCCAGGGCGAGGCGGTCGCGGAAGGTCCTCGTGGGCGGCGTGACGTTCGTGTCGACGTATTCCTGCGCAAGCTCGGGCATGGCGGCGGCAAGTGCCAGCTGAGTGGTGGGGGCGTCGGAACGCATCCGGTCGGCGCAGCGCTCGTGGCCCCAGATCGCTCCGGGCAGGAACGCGGCATTGCCAAAGGAGTGGTCATAGTGGTGATGCGTGTTCGCCACGACGAGCGGCGCCTGGGTAATCCAGCGGATCTCGTCGCCCAGCTCGCGGCCCTGCCGCTCCGAGGCGCGGGTGTCGACGATCATCGCGTGCTCGTCGCCCACGATCAGGCCGATGTTCACGTTGAAGTCGAGGAAACGGCGGACGAAGACCTGGTCCGCCACTTCGCGCCACATGCGAGCCGCATGCGCGGCTGCCGGCCTGCGGTGCGGGCTCATCGGCTCCCGGCGGGGCGGCCGGAACCGTCCTTCTTTGCCCGATTGCGGCTATCCCTCAACACCAGGTTCGTCTGCCTTCCAGGTCGAATGCTCGGTCCGTGCGGCGCCCGCGCGGCTTCTCGATAGGATGCCTCGAAGAGTACTTGGTGACTGCGTCGCGACGCACGGCCTCGATGGTCCCAATTCGGATGCCGATCGGTTGGTTGGCGGCCGACTAGGACTGTTCGGGCTCGGCTTCCGCGTGGGCCGCGGCTCGGTCCGCCAGGGCGTGGGCGACGGTGTCCAGCGAGAGGAGGGCGCACTTGAGTCGAGCCGGGCTGATGTCGACACCGATGAGGTCCAGCAGGTCGTCCGGCGTCAGCTTTTCGACGTCTTCGACGGTCTTGCCCTTGATCTCGTCGGTCAGCAGGGACGCGCTGGCCTGGCTGATGGCGCAGCCCCGGCCGGTGAAGGCGACCTCGCTGACAACGCCGTCCGTGATGCCCAGCATCATCGTGATCCGGTCGCCGCAGAGCGGGTTGGAACCCTCATAGCTGGCCGTCGGGTCCTCCAGGACGCCGAAATTGTGGGGTCGCCGGTAGTGTTCGAGGATGTAGTCGCGATAGAGATCGTCCATGTGTGTCGAGGATACCGTCAGCGCTCGAAAATGCCGACGACTTCCCGCAGGCCGGCGGCGAGGGCATCGATCTCGGCGGGGATCGTGTAGACGTCGAAGCTCGCCCGGGCCGTGGCCGCCAGGTCGAAGCGCTCGTGGAGCGGCATCGTGCAGTGGTGGCCGGCACGGACGCATATCCCAGAGCGGTCCAGGATCTGGGCCACGTCGTGCGGGTGGATGCCCGGCAGGTTGAAGGCGACGATTCCGCCGCGCTCGTCGGCCTCCGGGCCGTAGAGCTCGATGGAGGGGATCTCGCGCCGCAGCTTCTCCATGGCGTAGCGCGTCAGTTCCCGCTCATGTGCCTGAACCGCGTCCAGCCCAATGCTCATCAGGTATTCGGCCGCGGCACCCATGCCGATGGCGGCGGCGATATCCGGCGTACCGGCCTCGAACTTGTACGGGATGTCGTTCCAGTCGGACCGGCGAAGGTGGACCTCGCGGATCATGTCGCCGCCGGCCATGAACGGGGGCATCGCCTCGAGCAGCTCGCGCCGCGCCCACAGCGCGCCCGATCCGGTGGGCCCGAGCATCTTGTGGCCNNGAAGTCGGCGCCGATCTCCTGGACGTCGACCGGCATGTGCGGCACGGCTTGCGCGCCGTCGATGAGCACGAGCGCGCCGGCGGCGTGGGCCATCTCGGTCAGCTGCCGCACGGGGTTGATCGTCCCGAGCATGTTCGAGACGTGGGTAAAGGCGACGAGCTTGGGCCGGAGGTGCAGAAGCGCCTCGTAGACCTCGAGCCGCAGGACACCTTCGTCCGTGATCGGGATGAACTCGAGGTCGCCGTCCTTCTCCTGGACNNGTCAGGACGATCGTGTCGCCGCGGCCGATATTGCGGCGGCCCCACGAATATGCGACGAGGTTGATCGCCTCGGTGGCGTTGCGAACGAAAACGATCTCGGCGGCTTCCGGGGCGTTGATGAGGCGAGCGGTGGAGGCGCGGGCCGCCTCGTATGCGCCGGTGGCGCGCTCGGCGATCTCGTAGATGCCGCGGTGGATGTTCGAGGAGTATCTGGTGTTGTAACCGTCTACGGCGTCGATCACGACCTGCGGCTTGAGGCTGGTCGCGGCGCTGTCGAGGTAGACGAGCGGCTTGCCGAAGCGGTTGACCGTGCCGATGATCGGGAACTCGGCACGAAGCCGCATGGGGTCGATCGGCGCGTGGGCGGGACGGGCCGGCGCGGCGCCCTCGTGGCGAGGAGGGACCTCGACCACGGCGTGGTGGGTCGCGGCGTGGGTAGTTGGCGTGTGCGTGGTTGCGGTGTCGGCCATCGTAGTCCGCCCTAGTGGGCGGCCTCCACGGCCACCGGCTCCTCGTCATCAGTGACAACGCCTTCGAGACCGGCCTCGGCCAGGATTGGGGCGTAGCCCTCTGCCTCGAGGCGCAGGGCGAGGTCCTTACCGCCGCTGGCGACGATGCGCCCGGCCGCAAGAACGTGGACGCGATCCGGAGTGATGTAGTTGAGCAGCCGCTGGTAGTGGGTGATCACCAGCACGCCCATGTTCGGGTTGAGCATGGCGTTCACGCCCTCGGCGACGATGCGGAGGGCGTCGATGTCGAGGCCGGAGTCCGTTTCGTCCAGGATCGCCATCTCGGGCTGGAGAACGGCCATCTGGAGCATCTCGAGGCGCTTCTTCTCGCCGCCGGAGAATCCCTCGTTGACGTACCGCGCCGCGATCGACTCGTCCATCTTGAGAAGGGCCATCTTCTCCTTGACGAGCTTTCGGAACTCGCCCATCGGGATGCCGCCCTTGAAGGCGTCGGTGGGGTCGATCGTGGGATCGGGGTTGAGGCCGGAGCGCCGGGCGTTGATCGCCGAGCGCAGGAAGCTGGCCACGGAGAGCCCGGGAATGGCCATCGGATACTGGAACGCGAGGAACATGCCGAGCCGCGCCCGCTTATCCGCGGACAGCTTGAGCAGATTGTGGCCGTGCCAGAGAACCTCGCCGGACTTGATCACATACGCCGGGTGGCCCATCAGGGCGTATGCCAGCGTCGTCTTGCCGGAGCCGTTCGGCCCCATGATGGCGTGGACTTCGCCCTTGACCACGGTCAGGTCGATCCCCTTGAGGATCTCGTGGTCGGGCTTCGCGGCGGGCGCCACGTGCAGGTCGCGGATGACGAGGTCTTGGTCGCTCACGGCTGGCTCGTTTACTCCTGGGCGGCCGGCTGGTAGATCAGTCGGCGAGGTTGAGGGGATTGGCGTTGGGCAGGATGCGGGTGCCCAGTGCCGGCAGGGCTGCGGGACCGAGCCGGGCCATCGACGGCACGAGGTCCGCCAGCGTCATCGAATCCAGGGCGCCGGCGATGGCGTCACGGACCCGAACCCACATGAAGTTGACCGTGCAATACCCGCTTCGCTCGCAGGTCATGTGGCTGGGATCGTCGGTCACGCAGATCATCGGCGCGATCGGCCCCTCGAGGGCTCGCAGAACCTCGCCCATTACCACCTGCTCGGGCGGCCGGGTCAGTTCGTAGCCGCCATGCGCGCCGCGGGTGCTCTGGACAAGATCCGCGTCGCGAAGGCTGATGACGAGTTGTTCCAGGTAGGCGCGCGGCAGGTCTTCCTGCTCGGCGATGTCCGTCAGGCTGGCCGGCCCGGTTCCGTATCGACGCGCCAGCTGGGCCATGAGGCGCACGCCGTACTCGCCCTTCGTCGAGAAGGAGACGGCTCCGGTGCTGTGGTACGTCCTTGTGGCCAGTTTGGTGCTCCGTTTCGGCGGTGCGTCCGCCCTTGCGGTCAGTCCCTCCGGCCGGGGCGATTGCCCGCCTCGGCCGGCTGGTAGGGGCGCTCGGGGGACGCCAGGACCACCTCACGGTGGCTAGCGAGCGCCTCGACCTGTTGGCTCGGGCCGTCTCCGGAGTGGCGCAGGCGTTCCTGACGCAGCCACTCCAATTCCGACCAAAACCGTCGGATATGAGTATAGGCAACGAAAGGGGAGTGTCAAACCGAATGGCGAGGGGCAGCGCTAAGCCACGACGACGATCGTTACCTTGAATGAGCCGGCCGTGCCCGTGCACTGGAGAGCCTCACCGCAACTCGTCCGGGAGGCGGTCAGGGTCGCCTGCCCAAGTCCAGCGGCGCGGAATACTTGCGTGACCGTCCCGCATCCGGAACCTGGGATGCACGAGATCATCCCGGCACCTGAATAGACGGCCGCTCCAACCGGCGCGAGCACTGTCAGGTCCGAGCTCCCGACGATCTGCCAGTACGTGTTGTGCAGGATCAACTTCAGCTCCGACCCGGCGTGCAGGCGGAGCGTATGGCCGTTGTCCGTCTCGGTGACCTGCGACCCGGCGAGCGGCGGAGCCGACGCCGGAATCGCGGGCGCGCTCGGGGCGGCGCTCGGGGCCGAAGTGGAGGTCGGCGCCGGACTCGTCGTCAACTCAATCGAGGGAGAAGCCTCGGAGCCCGGCGAGATTGCGACCGGCGCCGACGCGGTCGGGAGGGCGGTCGGCGATTCCAATGGAGAGCCACCCCCGCCTCCGACGCAGGCGGCGAGTATGAGGCTCGAACCGGCGAGGAGCCCGGCGAGGCCGGCTCCCGGATTGAAGCGCTTGTTCATGTGTTCAGTGCCTCAGGTGGCGCCCATGGTCCATGCGTTGGCTCCGACGCCCGAAGCTTCCGAAGAGTTCCGAGGGCAGGCCTTTTGAGCCTGCCCTCGGTCCATTGTTGCGGTCGACGCACTTCCGCGTCGTTGGTCGATCAGTGGCCGAAGGCGTTCACGGCTGCGGCCGCATCCACCAGNNGCGCTGAGCGGTTGCGTGGTGTTGCCCCATACGTGCGTTGCCGTGTCCAGCAGCACGGACTTGATTGCCAGGGGCTGATGGCGCAGCGACGGGTACCGGCTGGCTATGAGAGCCGCAACCGCTGATACGTGCGGCGTAGCCATCGAGGTGCCCTGGATGGTGCTGTAGCAGGCGTTCGGATAGAACTGCGGGCCGAGCGAGCTGCCTATGAAGCATGGGATCTCGAGCGCCCAATTCGACGTGATGCTGAAGTCCTCGTAGGCCGCCGTTGAGGCGGTGTACGGGAAGCCTGGCGTACCGCCCCCGTCCCAGACGGGCAGGTTGAACATGCGGGCTCCACCGGGTGCCGCGAGGTCGATACGCGGCCCGTAGTTGCTGTAGTAGGCCAGTTGGTTCTCCCGGCCGATACCGGTGGGCTGATGAGCGTCGCTGCGAGACTTGCAGGTCGGGTTGCCACCGATATCGACCGCGCTGGGCGGACACGACTTCGACGTTGAGTTGACGACGTTCCCGGTGGACGACACGTCCACCACGCCCGGGATGCCGCCCGGGGTCTCGTACATGCCGTAGTAATCCACCACGGCGTCGCCGGGGAGGGTTTCACTGCCGTGGCTCAGGACGCGTCCATCGGCCCCGACGCGGACGTGCTCGTTGCCTGCGGCCGCAACGATGAGCGTGCCCTTGCGCATCGCATATCGTACGGTCTTGACGTACTGCTGGTAGATCAGGTCGTCCGCGGGATCCGTTCGGTCTAGGTATCCGCCGAACGAGATGCTCACGACGTCTATGCCGTGATCGGCGGCGTAGGTGAACGCGGCCAGGATCTCCGAGTCGTAAGCGTAGCCGCACCACTGGGATATCTTGAGCGCAACCAGTTTGATGTTCGGCGCGATGCCGTTGATGCCCGCGCCGTCGAGGGCGGCCGCGATATTGCCGCCGATCCACGATCCGTGGCCGTTCCAGTCCGTGTTAGCCGGGCCGCCGTACAGGGTGGCCATATCGGAGTCGTTCGACCCGGGTCCGTAGACCTGGTCGCAGATCGTGGGCGTGCCCTCGAGGCCGGTGAAGTCCACCAGGCCGGCCACCTGGGTCTTGAGCTCGGCGTTGGTGTAGTCAAGCCCGGTGTCGGCGACGCCGACGGTCACAGCCTTGCTGCCGGTCGTGGCCTTCCATGCCTGCGGAGCATCGATGCGGTTCACGTTCCACATCAGGCCGGGGAGGCCGAAGGCAGGATCCGGCGTGACCTTGGCGTGGCCGCTGCCCTTCTTGTTGCCCAGGGGGGCACGGAGCGTCAACTTGCCGCTCTCCGGCGGTGACAGCGCCTCGAGGTGGTCGGCGGCGACACCCGAAGCGTTCGCGTCCGACGAGAGGCTGGTGAGGGTGGTTGGCCCTGTGACGACGAAGGTGCCGATAGCGGGCATCTCGTTCACGATCCGCCCGCCCGCGGCCACGATGTCGCTCCGAAGGCCGTTGAAAGTGGCATCGCTCTTGGCGACCACGAGAAAACGACGGCCGAGGTCCACTTGACGCGCGGCCGCGGGGGCCGGGGCCGCGGCCGCTGCCACGACTACGACGGCGGCGGCAAGCGCCAACTCGGTGAAGCGGCGTGCGATGCCAGATCTCATCGAACCCTCCCGTGAGTGAGAAGCCCCACGTGCCGAGCCTCCGGTCCAGGATCGCCGATGGCTCGTGCCTTGCCTGCGGCCCGAAATGGACCACGCGTACCGGGCTCCCGCCTCCGGCCATTATGCGTGGTCGTGTCTTCCCGGAACATCAGGCAATAGTCGTGCGCCCGACCGAACCCGGAGCCATCAACCGCGGTCATACGGGTGGTGAAGACGCCGGCAACGAGCATCGATCACCGGACATCCCGGCGCCGAAGTTCGCCCGTTGATGGACCGGGGAACCATTACCATGGTAGGAGATATACCCCCCAGCGTTCGGAGAGCAAGCGTGTCGTACGACGTCATCGGCAAGATGGGGCGCGTCACGGCGGACATCACCCCGGGGCACCTCGGCGAGGTGTTGATCGAGGTCCGGCAGGGCACGGAGAGGTTCCTTGCCTCCGCGTCGGACCCCGAAATAACGATCAAGAAACACTCCCAGGTTCTCGTGGTCGGCAGCCTGGGTGGTCGGACGGTTGAGGTGGCGCCGACTGATGCAGTGAGGCTNNGTCGATGTGGCGCATCGCCGAGCCGGACGAGGCCCTCATCATCTCCGCGATTCGCAAGGGTCAGTCGGAGGGCATGGGCTTCAAGATCATCACCGGCAGCGGGACCATCGTTCTGCCCGGCCTTGTCAAGGTCCGCACCCTCTCGCTGATGGCGCACGAAAGCGAGATCACGGTTCCCTGCGTCAGCCAGCAGAAGATCCGGCTGGATCTCCGCGGCGTCGTCGTCTACAAGGTCGGCGATGACAACCGCTCCATCGCCAATGCGGCCCGCCGCTTCCTGGACCGCCCGGCCACTGAGCTCGAATCAAAGGTCATGAACGTCTTCGTCGGCCACCTGCGTGCAATCGCGGGCTCCATGACCGTCGAGGAGATGATCAGCGACCAGGACAAGTTCGCCCAGCAGGTTCGAGAGCGCTGCACCGTCGAGATGGAGTCCTTCGGTCTCGTCATAGACAGCTTCCAGATCCAGGCCATCACCAGCCCGTCCAACTACATCGAAAACCTGGCCGTGCCGCACCAAGCCGAAGTCGAGCAGAACGCCCGCATCGCGCGAGCCCAGGCCGACCAGACCGCGGTTGCCCAGGAGCAGACCGCCCAGGCCCAGATCGCCGAATCGATCCGGAGCACCGAGATCAAGAAGGCCGGCTTCCAGGCCGAAATCGACCGAGCCCAGAAGCAAGCCTCCCAGCAGGGTCCTCTCGCCGAGGCCCAGGCGCGCCAGGCCGTCGTCGAGCAGGAAACCCGCGTCGCGGAGTTGCAGGCTCAGCAAAAGGAACAGCAGCTCCAGGTAGACGTCCGCAAGCCGGCTGACGCGGAAGCGTATCGCCAGACCACTCTCGCGGCCGCAGGTCGTGACGTCCGAATCCGCCAGGCTGAAGCGGCCGCCCAGGAAGTTCGTCTCGCCGCCGAGGCGCAGGCAGGGGCCGTCAAGGTCCAGGCCGAAGCGCAGGCCAACGCCACTCGCATCAACGGCGAAGCCGACGGCGATGCCATCAAGGCTCGCGGTCTGGCCGAGGCCGATGCGATCAAGGCCAAGGCAATGGCCGAGGCCACCGGTATCGAGAGCCGTGCGGCGGCCCTCAGCCAGAACCAGGAAGCGGTCATCGCCCAGCAGATCGCCCAGCTGATGCCGGACATCGTTCGCGCTGCGGCCTCGCCGTTCGAGCATGTTGGCCAGTTCACGGTCCTCAACGGCGCCCAGGGCGTGACGAGCGCTCTCGGCGAGGTGATCCAACAGGCGGGCGCCCTGGTAAGCATCGCCAGGAACACCATCACGCCCATGCTGACCAATTCGCTGGCCACGCCGACCGACGGCAACGGCGCGGCCCACAAGCCGGTAGCCGCCGCCCCGGCCCCCGCTCGTCGGGCCGTCAAGCCGGCAGACGCGCCGAAGCCCGCCGCGGCTCCGCCTGCGGACGCCCCGCAGGGGTAGTCGCAACGTTGGCTCGGTGAGCAACACCCGCAAGTCATCGAACCCGGCGGAGCCCGAAAAGGCCCCGCCGGGCTTCGTTTCTTACCCCGCCGCGTCGGCCCCGAGCGAGGCGGTCGCGCTCGCTCTCGCCGCGCCCGCACCGGCGCCCGCGGAACCGAACCCCGACGACGAGGCGGACGAGGCGATCAATCGCCTGGCTCTGGAATTCGTCGACGACATTCTCGACGCGGAGACGGGTGGTTCGGACCTGGCTCGAATCGTCTCGTCGCTGGAGCGCCTGGGGGATCGCGAGTTCCTCGCAACGGCGGCCATGAGCGGCCGGCTCCTCGACCGGCGCTTCCGCGCGATCAATGCCGCATTGTTCGGCTCTCGTGCCCCGATGGCACGTCAGCTCGCCGACCTGCGCAAAGTGGCCGCGCAGCTGGACCCGGGCCGGCTCAAGCTCGGCGGGAAGCGCTCGGCCGACGATGAGATCCGCGAGTTGGACCGCTACTTCGAGCGTTTCGGCGACGCCCAGCCGCGCCTCCAGGGGATCCTGGATCAGCTCAACGAAGGCCGTTTCCTACTCGAGCAGGACAACGCCGCCATCGCCCACGAGGAATCGTCGCTCGCCGCGCAGCTCGAGACGCTGCGCCGCTATGCGCTCCTCGCCGCCCGAATCGACGCCGGCCTCGTCGCCCGTCTGGACGTCCTGGCTGCGACCGATCCCGCCCGGGCCGACTCCCTGCGAGTGGACGTCCTGGCCGTGGTCCGGCGGCGGCGCCAGGAGGTCCTGACTCAGCAGGCGATCGCCCTGCAGGGTCTGTCGGCGTTGCACATCGTCCGCGACAATAACGCCGAGGTGATCCGGGCCGTGGCTTCGGCAGTCTCAACGACAACGGCCGCCATCCGCACGGCAGTGATGACCGCCCAGGCTGCCGCCAGCCAGCGCATCGCCCTCGGCCACGTCCGGGCGGCGAATCTCGCTGCCAGCGCCATGGCGGATCAAGCCGCGGCGCTGGATGCCGAGACGTCCGGCCCGGGCGGAGGAGTTGCCTTGCTCAGGCAAGCCTGGAGCGACGTCTACGCGGCCCTCGATCGGGTCGAGGCCCAGAAGGCGCAGGCGCTGCGCACGATCTCCGACGCGGACCGTGAACTGACNNCGCGGGTAGAGGCGCGCCGCGATTGCGATCAGGGCAACCGTGGTGAAAGCCAGGACGCCGAAGTCGAGCGCGAGCGGGAAGCTCTCGACCGAGCCCTCGATCATCAGGCTGCGCAGCGCGTCGACCTGGTACGTGAGCGGGTTCACGTGGGCCACGACCTGGAGCCACTGCGGCATGATCGCGATCGGGTAGATCGCGCTGCTGGCGAAGAAGAGCGGCATGGTCAGGATCTGACCGATGCCCATGAACCGTTCGCGGGTCCTGACGAGGCAGGCGATCACGAGCGAGAAGGTCGCGAAGGCGGCCGAGCCCAGCACGACGACCAGGCAGACCCCGATCAGCGACAGCGGGTCGAGCCGGAGATGGACGCCGATCAGCAGGGCGACGACGTAGACCATCGCCGCCTGGACGAGCGACCGCAGGCCGCCGGCCAGCGCCTTGCCAGTCACCAACGCGCTGCGCGAGGCCGGGCTCACGAGGTACTTGTGCAGGACGCCCAGGTCCCGTTCCCAGATCACGGCGATGCCGAAGAAGATGGCCGAGAAGAGCGCGCTCTGGGCCAGGATCCCCGGCGCGAGGAAGTCCATGTAGCCGAGGCTGCCCGTGGGGATTGCCCGCGTGTTGGCCATGACCTGTCCGAAGACCAGCAGCCACAGGAGCGGCTGGACGGCTCGGGTCAGGAGTTCCGTGGGATCGTGGCGGAGCTTACGGAGCTCGCCTTCGGCGATGGTCCAGGAATCCTGTAGAAAGCGAATCGGAGCCGACGGCTCAGCCCAGGCGGCGGGCCGTTCGACGCGTTCGAGCGACGTCACGGAACTGACCTCCTTGCTCCCCGGTCTCTGCGAGCTCGGAGCCGGTGAAGTATGTGAATGCGTCGTCGAGGGTCTTGCCCTTGCCGGCCTGCGCGGCGAGCTCCTCGGGCGTGCCGAGGGCCACGAGCTTGCCGAGATGCATGAAGCCCACGCGGCCGCACAGCTCGGCGGCCTCGTCCATGTAGTGAGTGGTGAGCAGGATCGTCGTTCCCTCGGCTTCGCGGAGCTGGCGGATGTGGCCCCACACCGCCCGTCGGGCGTTCGGGTCGAGGCCCACGGTCGGTTCATCGAGGAAGAGGACCTCGGGCCGATGGAGCATCGCCTGGGCAATCTCGAGGCGGCGGACCATGCCGCCGGAGAAGGTTCGGACAAGCCGGTCCGCGGCCGAGTCGAGGGCCATGAATTCGAGCGCCTCGTCGATCCGGGCTCGGCGCTGGGCCGCCGGCAAGTGGTACAGACGAGCGGTCGTCATCAGGTTCTCGCGCGCCGAGAGCGCCCCGTCCGAGGAGAGGAGTTGCGGCACGTAGCCGATGGCCCGCCGCACGAGCCGGGTGTCGCGCAGGATGTCGTGGCCGGCGACCGTGGCACTCCCGCCGCTGGGCGGCAGCAGCGTGATCAGCATCTTGATCGTGGTCGTCTTGCCGGCGCCGTTCGGGCCGAGCAGCCCGAACACTTCGCCGGCCTGGACGTCCAGGCTGAGGGCGTCCACGGCTGTCAGGGTGTCGAACCGCTTCGTCAGTTCATGAGTCGAGATCGCCGGGGGCATCGGCCCTCCTGTGGGCGGGGTCTGGGTCTGGGCGAGCGGCGCCCGCCCTTTTGCCGCGCAAGAATGATCACAGTTAGTACTATTAACTAATGTACCATAGGTCCATGCCCGAGACCACCGCCGATCAAGTCGCCATCACGATCCTGGAAACGCTTCCGCCCTCGATGCGGGCGATCCGCGAGCAGATGCGAGCCGGTCGCGTCGACGGCATGTCCGTGGCGCAATTCCGGCTCTTGATCTTCGTGCGGCGCAACCCCGGGACGAGCCTTTCGCCGCTTGCGGAGCACCTGGCGACGAGCCTGCCCGCGGCATCGCAGCTGGTTGAGCGACTCGTTCAGATCGGCCTGCTGACCCGCGGCCCGCACCCCGAGTCGAGGCGCCGAATCGAGGTTCACCTCACGCCCGCCGGCGCGGCGGCGCTGGCCCAGTGCGATGCCCGGACGCGAGCCTGGCTGTGCGATCGCTTGTCCGACCTGGATGAAACCGACCTCGAGCGTCTCGAGGGCTCGCTGCGAGAGCTGTCGNNGGTGTCTACCATGTCGAACACCTTCGTGGCTCAGCGTCCAGGAGGCATTTCCCGCCGATGGCTGGCCATGGGCGCCTTGACGCTCGCCCTGATCACCATCGGCCTGGACCAGACCGTGCTGAATCTGGCCCTGCCCACCCTCTCCAACTCTCTCCACGCCTCCGAATCGCAACTCCAGTGGTTTGTGACCGCCTATACCCTGGCACTCGCCGCGGGCATGCTGCCGGCCGGTCTCCTCGGCGATCGATACGGCCGCAAGACCGTTCTCGTTGGCGCGATCGCCCTGTTCGGCGTGACGTCCATCGCCTGCGCCTATGCCCCGGACGCGAACGCGTTCATCGCCGCTCGCGCCGTGTTGGGCGTGGCGGGTGCGGCGCTTTTGGTCATGTCCCTCTCCGTGGTGACCGTCCTCTTCTCCGAGACCGAGCGGCCCCGGGCAATGGGCATCTGGGCCGCCGGCAACTTCCTGGCGCTGCCGCTCGGGCCGATCGTCGGCGGCTACGTACTGGCCCACTTCTGGTGGGGCTGGGTCTTCCTGATGAACGTGCCAGTTGTGCTGATCGGCCTTGTCGCCGTGACGGTCTTCGTGCCGCAGTCCCGAAGCGAGCACCGGCCCAGCATCGACCTGCCCGGGGTCGTGCTCTCCAGCGGCGGGCTGGCGATGCTGATGTACGGCCTCGTGCAGGCCGGCGACCACGGCTGGGGCTCGAGCGACGCGATCATCCCGTCGATCTCGGCCGTCGCGGTCCTGATTGCCTTCGTGCTGTGGGAGTCGTGGCTGACTGCGAAGCCGAGTGGCCAGCCTCTGATCGACCTCGGCCTGTTCCGGACTCGAAGCTTTACAGTGGGCGTCGTCCTGGCCGGAATGGGTATCTTCGGAATGTTCGGAGTGCTGTTCACTCTGCCGCAATACCTCCAGGGAATCATGGGCGTTGACGCCCAGGGCGCGGGGCTTCGGTTCCTGCCCTCGATCGCCGGCCTTGTCCTCGGTGCAGTTCCGGCCGACCGGGTCGCCGCCCGGATCGGTGCCCGGTTTACCGTGGCGATCGGTTTCGCGGTGCTCGCAGTGGGCATGTTCCTGGGCAGCTGGATGACGGCGACTACCGGCGACGGCTTCATCGCCCTGTTCACCTTCATCGTCGGGGTCGGGGCCGGACTGGGCCTCGCCACGGCCGTATCGGCGGCGATGGTGGAGCTCTCCGCCGAGCGGAGCGGCGTAGGCGGCGCGCTCGTCCAGGCTGTCGTGAAGCTCGGCCCCGCCTTTGGGGCCACGATTCTCGGTAGCGTACTCAACTCCACCTACCAGAGCCACGTTTCGGTGAGTGGGTTGCCCGCCGCCGCCGCGTCGGCGGCCCAGGGCAGCGTCTTCGGCGGGCTGGAAGTGGCGCGGAACCTGGGTTCGCCAGCTCTGCTCGACTCCGTCCGGACGGCCTTCGTAGCCGGCATGGACGACGCCTCCAGGGTCGCCGCGATCATCGCGGTCGTCGCGGTAGTTGGCGCGATCGTCCTCATGCCGAAACGGGCTACAGGGCCCGCCGAGGATGAGGCGGGCGCGGGCCGGAAGAACAAGAGTGGCGAGTCTGCGGCCGTTCTCGGCTGATCCCGCCGGAGCGCCGCTCAATGGTCGCCGGCCGCGAGGTCGGCGACCAACCCTCGCATTCAGGCTCGTGCCCGCGAATGACCTTTCGGTTCGCANNTGCGGCTCTTCCGGGAACAGGGCTACGAAGCCACCACCGTCGAGCAGATAGCCGAGGCCGCCGAGGTCTCGCCGAGTACCTTCTTCCGCTACTTCCCCACGAAGGAAGACGTCGTCGTCTACGACGCGTTCGACCCGATCATGCTCGAAGCCTGGCGTGCGCAGCCGGCAGGCCTTCCGCCCATCACCGCACTTCGTCGCGCGATCGAGATCGGGTTCGGCAGTCTCACACCCGAGCAGGCGGCGGAAATCATGGTTCGAGGTCGGCTGCTCTACTCAGAGCCGGAGTTGCGGTCGGCGGCCATCAACGAACTGATTCGATCGAGCCAGCTGATGGTCATTGAGTTGGCCACCAGGCTCGGCCGCTCACCGGACGAATTCGAGATTCGTGTCTACACCGGGGCGGTAATCGGGGCGATGATGGCGGCGATCCTCCCTCTCGTCGACGATCCCAGCGCCGACTTTGTCGCCTTGATAGAGCAAGCCTTCGATTACGTCGAAAAGGGCATGCCGATCTAGCCGCTGGGCGCGTTGCGCGGGTTCAGTCGGACTACACGGAACCCGACGTCTACAGCAGCCAGCCGCAAAAGGATGAGCCTCGGACTATGCCTCGACGTGTCGGCGCGCCCGCTACCCGGCTTGGGGCGGGCCTCGCCGCTTTCGCGCTTGCGCCGGATTCGGACGAAAGCGGTCCGCCGGTCCTCTTGCCGGCCCAGTCCGACGCGCTCGCGCCGCCGTCGATGGCGCTGTTGCCTCCCGTCCCGCAGTTCGAGTCCGCCGACCATGCCACGGCCGCCGTCCCGGACTCCGCCCCGACCCGCATCGCCCGGGCTCTGTTCGAGGCGCCGCGCCGGCGCCGCTCCGACCCTTCGTCCGGGCCGCGGCTGCGCCGCATCCTGGCCGACCAGTCGAACCAGCCAGTGGCATCAGGGCTCCTTCACCTCGACCCGATCCTCGTAGCCCTCGCCGACAGCGAGCGGCACTTCCGGACCATGATCGAGCAGGCGGCTGACGGCATAGTCGTGGTCGACTCGGTCGGCCGGATCACCTTGGCTAACTCTCGAGCCTGCGAGATGTTCGGCTACTCGCATGCCGGGATCGTCGGCTTGGATCTGCTCGACACTTACCTGCCGGAGGACCGCGAGCTCGGCCGTCACAGCCTGAATCAGGCCCCAGGTGCGTCCATGCGCATGGAGCGCATCCTGCGCCGGCGAAACGGCTCGACCATACCGATCGACGTCAGCGTCGCGTGGCTCGGCAACGGCGAGCGCCAGCTGATCATGCGGGACGTGACGGCTCGCCAGCTGGCTGAGGAGGCGCAGCTCGCCGAAGAGCGCCGCCTGCGGTCGCTCCTGCGGATCTCCGAGGTCGAGTGCGCCAGCGTCCCCGATCTTCTCAATGTGACGCTGGCCGAAGTCGTCGCCCTCAGCGAGAGTGTCTTTGGCTACATATACGCCTACGACGCATTGGCCGGCGAATACACGCTCCATTCCTGGTCAAGAGACATGGATGAAGCCAGCCAGATCGCAGATCCGAAGTGGACATATGAAGTAGCCCGTTCGGGCATCTGGGACGAGGTCGAAGTTCAGCGCAAGCCGATAGTGGTGAATGAACTCCCTGCACGGGCGCAAGATGGATCTTCGGTCGATGACGCCACGCCTGTCGCGCGCTTCATGACCATCCCGGTTATCAGCCACGACGAAATAGTGGCCGTGGTCGGCGTCGCCAACAAGGCCGAGCCATACACGGACACAGACGTCCGGCAGCTGACCCAGATCATGGACGTGGTCTGGAAGATCGCCGATCGNNTTCGAACTTGCTCACGCCGAGCTGGAAGCCGCCAACACGGAGATTGCGGCCGCGAACCAGGAGCTCCAGACCCTCCTGTCCGAGCAGGAGAGACTGCAGAACGAACTTGCCCACCGGGCCTTCCACGACCCGCTCACCGGGCTTGCCAACCGAACCATGTTCCAGGAGCGCCTCGACTACGCGTTCCGGATCAGCGAGCGGGGTGTCGGCGTGTTGTGGATCGACCTCGATCATTTCA
>PMJT01000003.1 GCA_003158495.1 Chloroflexota bacterium
GGCGACAAGGTCATCGGCATCGGCCGCACGGAGTGCGAGGGGGAGCTGCACCGCATCTTGCTGGGCGAGACCGAAAACTCGCACTGAGCGGCGGCACTCGGCGGCTCCGCGGCGCCTCTGGGCTATTCGGCGGCGACCACGTCCCCGAGGTCCAATGGATCCGGCGGCAGGCCGAGCGCGAATGCGACGATCAGGGCCACGAACCCGAGCACCTGTGCCCCGCCGGCAACCCCGCTGAATGCCGTGTACACCGCGATGACGAATTCGTTTGGCCCGGAGACGGAGAACGTCGTCGCGACGATGTTCGAATAGACGGCCACGCAGAACAGCATCGTCGAGCCGGCGAACGCCGGCGCCCAGAAGCGCCTGTGAGGCTCGCCAGCACGAAGAGCCGACAGGCTCGACCAGGCCATCGCCCCGATGCCCAGCATTTCGATCGGCCGAACCAGGCTTGTGATGGCGTAGACGATCTGGCGATTCGTGAGACCGAAAGCAGCCGCGTCGATTGCAATGTTCGTGGATCCGTAGAAGTCGAGCATTCCCTTCGCTTCGCTCAGGCCCCAGAAGGCCGCGATGGAGAACGCCACCACGACCATCGCGCGCGGCCAGGTGGTCGCGGTGCGGCGGCGGCTCGAGAGGCCGAATGCGATCAGCGCTGGCCCGGCGAGCGACGGAACTACGGCCAGATCCCTTACGACGCCAAGCCAGTAGGTGACCGCGTCCGGCAACCCCTCGGGCCCGATTCTCTGCCAGATCTCGATCGGCAGGGCCAGCGCCGCCGCGACCCAGACCCATGCAACGACCCCTACGAACACGGCCGGGGCCAAGCGCCAGGCCCTGGGGCAGCCGATGAGCAGCGCGGCCGGTAGTAGTGCGGCTACCCCGATCGACGTCATGAGCGCCCAGTCGACCGACGCGTAGCCGGCGAACCAGGCGGCTTGCACTCGCCAGGCGATCAGGGCGATCGCGACGATCAGGAATGGCCACGCCGCGGCCGGGACGGACCGGAGGCGAACCTCGAGCCGGGGGAATCGCGGCGGCGGCTCGTCGAAACCCGAAATGTCGTATATGCGGGCCCCATGGCCGCCGTCGGGCGGGACGTACACGACGCTGCCGCCGCCCTGTAAGTCGCCGGATGGCGCCCTGCTCATGCCGGGTCCGTGCCTCGTCCGGGGCGAACACCTACGGTGAAACCGGCCGGCAGACTGCCGGCAAGCCACGATCGTATGGCCTCGAAATCGGCCCCGGAGGGGCCCATGATGACCATCTCCTGCTGAACCGAAGCCTGTTGAGCGGCCAGCAGGAGAGCCACTGCCAGTGCGGGTGCCGCAGTCGGGACGCCCGCGGCCGCCGGCGCGACCTCCGGACCGACCGCCACCGCGCTCTTCTCGCGGCTCGCGAGGATGTCGTGGCGCAGCCAGTCGGCATGGAAGACGAGCAGGGGCAGCGCGACGATCAGGACGCACACCGGGACCCGGATGTCGGACACGAGTCCGCTCGAGTCCAGGCCCACGGCCACGCGGGCCAGGCGCGAGACGGTGAGCGCGGCCGAGACCGCGGAGGCGGCGACGAGCAAGCCGCCGACAGAGAACAGGAACGCCCGCCGGGCCGTCGATCCGGCTTCGCCGATCCGGTCGATCTCGCGCCGGCGATCGCCTGCCAGCCATGGCAGAAGCCAGACCGGCGCGGCAACCACGGCCAGCGCAGCCGCACTGGCGGCCTGACCGCGAAGATCGACCCCGGCACCAAAGACCGAGTTCTGGCTGCCGGACTGGAGAAAGTAGTCCAGGAACACGACAAGGCCCGTCGCGAATGCAGTGATGCCGACCAGCGACGCCAGGTAGTCCAAGGGGCGGATTGCCCGGAGGGCAGAGCCGGAAACGGCGATCGACTCATGGCAGGCAACGCGGCGATGCCACAGCCACGCGCCCACGGCTGGAACCGCGGCCGCCAGCGACACAAGGACCTCGCCCCATACCGACTGGCCGAGGGTCGCCTGCCACGAACCGACGATGTACTCCAGCGCGGTGGCGAGCCCCTGGCCAAACCCGCTGATGGCATACCCGGCGGTTGCCAGAACGATGACTGCGAAGTAGGTCAGGCGCACCTTCGAGGTGCGTTCCGCCCGGCCTTGCTCGTCGTCGCGGTTCATGAGCCGATGCGCGTACAACCAGCACGCCATCCAGGCCGTCTCGTAGACGATCACCGTCGCGCAGGCGGCGATCACCGGCCTGACCCACCACGCCGTCGCCGACGTCCCGCCGAGCGGAATAACGCCATACGAGAAGTACTGGGTGGTATCGAAACCCGTGTATCCGCTGGCAGCCTGGCCCAGCGTGGTGACGATCGTGGATAGGCCGGCAAGGGCGACCAGGAAGGCGCCGGCGGCGAAGGCGTAGAAGCAGAAACGCGACCACCACGCGGCGGCCCCGGTGATCGTTGGGCCGAGACGAAGGTCCCGGCCCCGGATGGAACCATGGTAGACAAGCGCTATGAGGGCGATGACCAGCCAAGCCATCGAAGTGCCCAGCGCCATGTATGCGAACGGATCCGCGGCGTCCAAGGGCTTGGCTATCTCCTCGCGCAGGACGTCCGAGCCGGAGGAAACGGCTCCCACAGCCAGCCAGAACATGACGATGCCGAAGTAGACGGACCGGACGATCGATCTACGCTCGGCGGAAGCCGACGGGCCGCCGTTGACCATGCGCTCGACCATGGCCCAATGGAAGAACCACACCGGCAGCCCGACCGCGACCAGCCCGACCGCCAGCGCCAGCGACTCACGGTTGGATTGGTCGCTGCCGAGGCCGAGTCCCGGCACACTGGTCCCCAGGCCTACCTGGTCGAACAACAGACCGAGGAAGATCGCGGCGGCATACAGAACGAGCCCCAGGCTCAAACCCGAGATGCCGTACAGGTAGAGCCGTTTCGCGGTGGCCATTCAGATATCCCCTTCCGAGCGCCTGTCAGCCGCCGAGCCGGCTGTCGAGCTTCCATCCGTCCGATTCGAGCACCATCTGGACGGGCGAGTACATGTCGTAGCCAGCTGAAACGAGCCCGGCCCCGGCACTGACCCTGTAGTCGACGTTGAGCGTCGCCCGGCTTCCCGTCGTGGATGACGATTGGATCGACATCGTCATCGAGCTCAGGCCCATGTAGCCGGCCGCGTCCTGTGCCGTTATGCCTTGTGCTTTCAGATTCGCCGACAAGAGGCCGTCGGCGGTCGTCCATTCACCGGCATTGGCCGCCTTGACGAACGCCTGGAGCGCCGCTTCGGGCGACCCGGCCGGGTAGGCCGCCTGTTTGGGACCACCCCCGACCATGACCGCCGCGGTAGATATCGCGGCCAGCGCGACCATGAAGGCCACCACGAGCACGAGCGATTTCAGCCAGCCCGCTCCGGACTTGCCCGGG
>PMJT01000091.1:0-1934 GCA_003158495.1 Chloroflexota bacterium
GCCAGTGACGATGAAGTCATCGTGAGGGTGGTCAGCGGTGGCATCACGGTGCTGGGTCGCGCACGTGGGGCCACCGCCTCCTCCTGCACCACGATCCGGCAGGCTCGGTCAGAGGTCTCAATTCTGTAGCGCGCCAGCCCTCCTACAACTTACTCGGGGCAGGGGTCGCTACAAAGCTCCTCACGGAGGTGAAGGGCACGGATGCGGGCAGACAGCTGTCCAAGCCATAGCCAGGTCCACTTGGACCGCGTGGTGGACGAGTTGTTGGATCGGTTGTCGCGATTGGCTTTCGCGAGACGGTATTGGCGGGCCTCGTGAATTAGCTGTGCCTGTCTCTGCTTCGCGAGCCAGAAACGCTGCTCTGGTGTTCCTGTAGACATGTGCTGACTCCTTGAGACGACGACGTAGGTCTGCGGCGCAGGCAGGGCGCTAGCGGTGCCGATTGATCAGGCCACTTCGACCGCGAGCTCGTAGATCTCGCTGGTGGGATGGCCCGCGCGCTCGTGGATTCGCAGGACCGCCTCTCGGCTCGGTCCGCTGGCGAGGCAGAAGACCCTGCCGCTCTCGGGGTCGAGCCAGGCGCGCTCGAAATGCACACCTTCGTCCGCCTCGATGGCCAGGTCGCGTTCGTGAGCCTCCTTGAGCTGCCCCGCCGTGACGCCGACGAACCCTGAGTGGACATCCATGAACTTGGTCACCGGTTTCTCCTGTCTGAGTGGTTCTGGTCAAAGCTGGCAATCCCAGCGCCGGCGGGCATCGCGCCTTCAACCGATGAACCCGTCCATTCGCTACCGATGTCGCAGGGAGATTTCCCGGCACGCCACACGGGACATCGGTCATTGGACCGATGTCCCCTCTTTGGTGCGGCCTAGACTCGGGCCCTATGCACACCGCGCTGAGAGCCGTCCGCTGCCCGCTCCTCGTGGGGCGTGACGACCTGCTCGAGCTCGCGGATCGGCGGCTCGAGGAGGCGATCGACGGCCACGGCCAGTTCCTCCTGCTCGCCGGCGAGGCGGGGATCGGCAAGACCCGCCTGTTGGCCGCCATCACGAGCAAGGCAGAGGCTCGTGGCTTCGCCGCCGCATCTGGGGCAGTCGCCCCGCAGGACCGCGACGTCCCGGCGGCATCGATCCTGGACTTGGCGCGATCGATGCTGCGGATGCCGGAGTTCGCCGACCTGGGCCGCGAGTTGCTCGAGTTGTGCGAGGCGACAAGGGCGGCCGAGCGCGTGCAGCGTCGGGGGCTGGTGATGGGGCTCGTTGAGCGAATCCTCAGCTCGTTGCCGGGCCCGACGCTGCTGTCGTTCGAGGATCTGCATTGGACCGATGACGTAAGCCTCGAGATCATCGCTGAGTTGGCGCGGCAGTCGCGCGACCGGCCGATCCTCCTGACCGGCGACTACCGGACCGAGGAGATCGCGCCGGGTTCGGGCCTTCGGGGCTGGCGAGCACGGCTCATCACTCAGCGGGTCGCGGAGGAGATCCGGCTCGAGCCGCTGACCCAGGCCGAGACCGCTCTCGTAACGACCCTGATACTCGACACGGGGCTCCCGGCGCCGAGGGAGGTCGCGGCGGCCGTGTTCGAGCGGACCGATGGAATCCCGCTCCATATCGAGGAGCTCCTTGGGGCGTTGAGCACTGAGGCCCGGGCGGACGGGCGGGCAATTCGGCAGGCGATCGTCCCAGACACGATCGAGGATGCCGTGATCGTCAGGCTCGCGCAGCGCTCACCCGAGGCGCAGGCCGCCGCCCGCGCCGGAGCCGTCATCGGTCGCTGTTTCGTCCCGGAGGTCCTCGCCGGGATCATGGACGTGCCGCCGGAGGCCCTCGAGGCACCACTCCAGGAACTCGTCGACCACTTCGTCCTCGACCCACCTGGCCTGCGCGGGCTGTACGACTTCCGGCACCAGCTTCTGCGCGACGCCCTCTATCGCG
>PMJT01000091.1:1953-4382 GCA_003158495.1 Chloroflexota bacterium
TTCGAGCTGTACGGCCGCGCTGTCGCCAACGTCCCCGACGATCTCGCCCAGCTGGACCGAGCCTCTCTGCTGGAGGCATATGCGGTCGAAGCGACCGCGATCGAGGAGAACGAGATCGCCGAAAGCACCTTCCGCGAGGCCCGCGTGGCGTATCTGGCCGCCGGCCGCCCGGCGAACGCGGCCCAGATGTCGGTGGGCGCACTCGCCATCTGGCGTCGTGAGGCCCGATCGCTCACGGAGCGGTCAGCGCTCGCAGCCTCCTTGAGCGAGGAACTCGCCGGCCTCACTGCCGACAATGAGCGCGAGATGGCCCGTGCCGACTTGTTGAACGAATGGACTCGAATCCACCTGGATGCTGTTGAGGTCGAGGCGGCGCGGTCCACGATCACGTCGATGCGCGAGGCGGGGGCTGCGCTCGCAGATGTCATCGCGCGAATCCAGGCGGACGCGTTCGAGTCTATGGTCGACGTGTTCGAGGGTGGGGTTGCGCGCGGCCTCGACGGTGTCTCGGTCTCCGCCAACGAAGCCCGACGTGCCGGCTTCGAGGGCACCGGGGTCACCGCGTTCCGTGACGCCGCCACGCTCGCCGTCCGGACTATGAACTACGGACGTGCGGGCCGGTTTCTCTCCGACGGGATGCTCTATGCCGACGCGATCGAGCAGTCGCACTGCCGTCACGTGATGGGTGCGCTGTCCGGGCTGGTCGCGTGGGCGAGCGGGGACTGGGACAACGCCGCCGCCACGGGCCGCCAGACAATCGCCGACCGCGGCTGCCGGCGGGCGGCAGCGATGGCACGTTGGGCGGTCGGGTTCGTGGCCCTTGGTCGTGGAGACTACGACGGCGCAGAAGCGGAACTACTGGCTGCGCTGTCGGTGGGAGTGGAGAGCGGCGCGGTTGACCTCATACTCCCGCCTCTGTGGGGCCTCGCGGAAGCCGCTCTACTCGCCCATCATCCCGACCAAGCGGCAGGACATTGCCACGACGCGATCGAGCGGGCGCGTACGGCGGGCGAGCGAGCCCTCCTAGTGCCGTTCGTCGTGACCGGAGTTCGAGCCGAACAGGCCGCCGGACGACCCGCCGCCGCGGAGGCGTGGCTCGCGGCCTGCGCAGAGCACCTCTCGGCGCTGCCGGAAGTGGCTCGACCGGCCCTCGAACACGCCGGAGGCCTGGTCGCTCTCGCTGCCGGTTCGACCGGCGTGGCGCGCCAGAAGCTCGAGGCGGCCGTCGCCGGATGGGACGACCGCGGACGCGTCTGGGAGGCCACCTGGGCGCGTCTTGACCTCGCGAACTGCCTGACGCGCCAGAACCGATTCGTCGAAGCGGCCGGGCAGTCCTTGGATGCCAGGGCCGTCGCGTCCCGGCTTGACAGTCGGCCGCTCGCGGATCGAGCGGATGCCCTACAGAAGCTGGCGCGAGGTCACGTCTCGGTCGATGAGCCGTGGCGACCATTGACGGTCCGTGAGTTCGCCGTGGCGAAACTGATCACTGCGGGACTAACCAACGGCGAGATCGCCGCCGAGCTGTCGATCGCCTCGAGGACTGCGAGCAGCCACGTGGAGCACATCCTCGCCAAACTGGGGGCGTCGCGTCGCGCGGAGATCGCCGTATGGGCGAGTGAAGTGGAGCGCTCAATGGCCGGCGCCAGACGTTCAGACCAGTCAGGGCCGGTCCGGATGCGGGAACCAGCACTGGACACGATGCTCTCGATCCGCCGCTGACATGATGATCTGCCGGCCGCGGCTGGGCGGCGGCTGGGGGCCGTGGGCTCCCAGGGTGGTTCGCCAAGGAACGTGGCCCGCTCGCTCGCCAGTAATGTCAGGACGGCCATCCTGCCGCGCAGGGCCTCGCGGCTGATGGAGTGGCCGTCACACTGGCTACGGCGGCCCAGTCGCCAATCGTCCCACGATCGGGCCAGCGTGCAGCGCCGCCGGTCCACTGCGGCGGCCTGTTGGGCCCTACGCGTCAGGACGCCGACCGATCTGCGGAACGATTCACTTTCCGAGCCTGGACCGAAGATAGACTGGACTCCATCGGATAATCGAGTCCGGTTAGGCGGAGTGGCGAACCCAGCTGATCGGCGTTCTTGGCAGCCTCGGGCGCCGCAGATTGCGGCGAGGATACGACGCGAGACCGGGCCGAGGCGCCTCGATGCCCATGGCCGTCCGGACTTCCGCATCGCCAGTGTCGAGTGGCGCGGCGCCCCTCTGTTCGTCCTCTGGACGATAGACAACGACGGCATATGGGTGCTGCCGAGGGCGTCGCGAAGCCGGCGGGACATGAGCGAACTCGGCCGGACCATTCAGCTGATCGGCTCATTCTGGCAGCCCCAGATGGCATCCAAGATCGCCGACCTCAAGCTCGGGGGCCGATCCCGCTTCGTGAACTTGGAGGACGAGGATCACGACACAATCGCAGCGGAACTCTTGCG
>PMJT01000063.1 GCA_003158495.1 Chloroflexota bacterium
GCCATTGCCTGTTCAGGCGCAAGTCCCTGCCTCGGGTTGGGCTCAGCCGCCGGGATCGTGGACACCGCCGACCGCTTACGCGGCGCCAGCGTGGGGCTACGGTCCCGGATATCAGCCGGGATACGGACCTGGGTTTGCGCCGGGGTTTGCGCCGGGGTTTGCGCCGGGGTTTGCGCCGGGCTACGCGCCGCTGCCCTACGCGCCTCCGGGGCCGGGACCGGGCCTGCGCTGGGGTGGGATCGGCGCGCGGTTCGGTGCGCTGGTCATCGACGCCGTCCTGATCGGCTGCAGCCTCTTCGGCCTGGGACTCGTGCTCTCAGCGATCGGGGCTGGATCAACGACTCGATCAGACAGCACTGCCTCGACCGCGGTGGCGGTCGTCTGGTGGCTCCTGGTCTTCATCTACAACCCGATCTGCTGGTACGTCTTCGGCGCAACACCGGGTCAGAAGGCCCTCGGTTTGCGAGTGGCCCAGGCCTCGACAGGCCAGTCGCTCGGGATCGGTGCCGTCCTTGTCCGATACCTGGTCTTCTTCACGGTCACGGTCGCGTTTCCGCTGGGTGTCGTTTCGGCGGCTATTGCCAGCAAGGACCCGTTCAAGCGGGCCTGGCACGACGAGCTGGCGAGGTCCGTCGTCGTCCGGAAGTAGCCGGCCGCGGCCGAGTGGAGCGGGCGCGAACGATCCATCCAGACCGCCCGCGCCCACACGCGTGGCTTACTTGGTGACGGTCACGTCTGTGGCGGTCCTCGTGGTCGTGCCGGCGCTGGCCACGGCCGCGTCGCCGCCGGAACCCGTGGTCCTGATCGTGACCGTCGAACCCTGGGTCACGTCACCGCTGGTCCCGGCCGCCTGGGTGTGGTACGTCGTCCCCGAACCGAGCGCGACTGTCTCTGTCTGGCCGTTGGTGAGAGTGACCGTGATCGACGTCGAGGTGACGCTGGTCACGGTTCCCGTGACCGTGCCGCCGGCCCCGTTGGGGCCGCCGTCGCGGCCGCCGAAGTCGAAGTTGGGCGCGCCGCTCGCGTTCGGGGCGAAGTTCGGGACGCCGTTCTGGCCGTTGGCCCCGTTGATGCCGCTCGTGGTCTGGCCGGTGCCGCTCTGCCCGGTCGCGGTAACGCGGCCGGTGGCGAAGGCGACGCCGGCGAGCGCGATCATGCTCGAAACCAGCAGCAAGGCCGTCACCGAGTTCGCGCGCCGGGGCGCCTTGGAGTAGCTGCCGGGAGGCCTGACGGCGGCGGCCTCAGGGTCGTCCGCGCCGGCCGCAAGGTCGTCGGTTGCCGATGCCTCGACAGGTCCCGTTGTCGGCAGTGGCTGCCAGACGGGCGGCTCCGCCAGGGCAGGATCAAAGGCCGTGCCATCTTGTCGCTGGGTAGTCATCGAAGCATCTCCTGGTGGTCCAAGATCGGGGTGCGGTGGAAGCATCTGCCCCAGTCGACCCGGAGCCGTACCCGACCCATCCGTCGAATCGCCGGCGTCCATGGGCACAGATTCGCTCGGCAATGCTGTCGAACTGGTTACGAAGCTGAAGCGTGGCACGAGCGATCGAAACCGCGCCGCCGGCCGCCGACCGCCAGTCCGGCCACCGCCGCCGGCCCTATTCGGCGGAGTGCGAGTCCCGATGGCCGCTCATGGAACGAGGCCAGCTGACGCTGATGCTCGCCCCACCGGCCGGCGAGGTTCCGATATGCCACTTCCCGCCGGTGGCCCGGACGATCGCGTCGGCGATTGCCAGGCCCAGGCCGGAACCGCCGGGATGATCCGTGGCGCGATGGAACCGGTCGAAGACCCGGCCGCGCTCTTCTTCCGAGATGCCCGGCCCCGAGTCGTCCACGGTCAGGCGGACGCGGCGGCCCTCCGCGGCGACGTGGACCTGGACGCTCCCGCCGTCTGGCGAGTAACGGCAGGCGTTGTCGAGCAGGATGCCCACGAGCCGGTCGAGCCAGTCAGGGGGCGCAGTCACGATGGCGTCGGAGTCGACCGGCGCGGCGGCAACCTCGAGTTTCTGGCCGCGTGTCTCCGCGACCACGCCGAATCTGTCGGCCGTCTGGGCCGCCAGCACGCGGACGTCGACCGGTTCGGCCTCGGGCTGCCCTCCGGTCGAGTCGAACCGGGCCAGCCAGAGCATGTCGTCCACGAGGCGCCGCGTTCGCTTGAGCTCCGTGTCTATGCTCCCGAATGCCGCCGCGTCCCGGGCCGAATCGCGTTGACGGGCGAGGGCCAGCGTGGCCTGGGCCTCGATGACCGAAAGCGGGGTGCGCAACTCGTGCGATGCGTCGGCGGTGAATTCGAGCTGGCGCTGGCGGGCCCGTTCGATCGGCAGGGCCACCCGGCGCCCGATCGCCACCGAACCCAGGAAGACGACGATGAGCAGGGCGAAGCCGATGCCGATCTCGGCCACGATCAGCGTCGACTGGGTCTGCGACACGCCGTCCATGGTCTCGCCGACGACGACGTAGTCGTCACCGCGGACTGCACCCTCGATCCGAACGTCGACTCCGCTGATGGACACCGTCTGCGGGCCGACGACGTGGTTGTAGGCGGCCGGTAGAGCGATGTTCGAGGTGTTCTGGCTGACCGTCGATCCGTTCGGGCTGATACGCCACATGAGCACGGGCGCGCTGAAGGGATGGTCCTGCGGGCCCGGCTGCCCGAAGGGCTGGTCGCTACCCGGCTGGACAGGAACAGGTCCGAGCGCCTGGCTGAGGCGATTGTCGATCGCCGCCGTGAGGTTGTTCGCAACGAAGACAACGACCACTACAGCAATCAGGACGTAGGCGACGCCGACGATGGCGCTCGCCGCCATGGCCACACGAACCGCGAGCATGCCGACCGACGGTCCAGCCTGGTGCTCGGACTGAGACGGGCGGAACGCCCTCACGTTTCCTCCAGCCGATAGCCGGCCCCCCGGACGGTGACGATTCGAACGCCGGCGCCGGGGAGCTTCGCGCGCAGACGGCTGAGCTGGACGTCGATCGCGTTCGAACCCATGGGATCCGTTTCGTCCTCCCAGCCGTGTTCGGCGATGGCCTTGCGGTCCACCACGGCCGGCGAGCGGCGCATCAGCAACTCGAGGATCTTGTATTCGGTGGCGGTGAGGGCCAGATCCCGGTCGCGCAGGGTCACTCCCCGTCGGATCGGGTCGAGGGTTAGCGAGCCGCGTTCGATGTTGGGGGCGTCCACGCCGCGCGGCCGGCGCTGGAGCGCGCGGATGCGGGCAAGCAGCTCCCCGAAGTCGAAGGGCTTCACGAGGTAGTCGTCCGCGCCAGCGTCAAGGCCGCGGATCCGGTCCGGCGGCGTGTCGCGAGCAGTCAGCATGAGGATCGCGGTCGGCTTGCCGTGCTTGCGAGCCCATGCCACGACATCGATTCCCTCCACGCCGGGCATGCGCCAGTCGATTACGGCGACGTCGTAGTCGTAGAACTTGAAGAGGTCGATGGCATCGTCGCCACGCTCGGCGGCATCGACCTGGTACCCGTAATCCTTGAGGCCCATGACAAGGACCTGGCGGAGGCCCGGATCGTCCTCGGCTACCAGCACGCGCATCGTTCGTCCTCGGTGTTTGCCGTTGTTCCGGGCGCGCCGCGCTCGGCCGGCGGGCTCGAAGGCGCCGCAATCGTAGCGCCGATGGCGCCTTCCCCGGCCCGTTTGTGCGAACGGCCGTGGTGTGCGTCGCGGATCGACTGAGCTCCCATTGCCGGATAGTGCGGGACTGCACCTTTCAACGGGGTTACGAATCGAAAGCGGCCGGCCCCGAGGGACCGGCCGCCACGGATTGGCGACCGCCTACGCCGCGCCCGCGCAGTCGTAGAGCGACGACGACGAGCCGCCGTAGTTGACGACCTTGCACGTGGATGTGACCCAGGTGGTCCGGTCGGACGTGTCCGTACTGCCGCCGGGGAACCCGCCCGCACCGCCGCCCGCCAGGACGAAGCGAAGCTTGCCCGAGGCGATGTAGCTCTTGAGCTGAGCGAGCGTGGGCGCCGGATCGGAGCCCGTGAAACCGCCCATGGCCATCACCGGCAGACCCGTGGCAATCTCGATCGAGCCCGCTTCCTGGGCGGAGTTGGCCGCCACGATCCACGAGGCCGTTCCACGGTTGGCGACGAGGTAGTTCAGCAGAGCCGAGTCCGAAGTGTTGCCGCCGAGGCCGCCGCCGTCGCCGGGGAGTCCGCTGGCAATCTGGCCGCTCGCGCCGCCTCCAGCCAGCCCGCCGACCGGGCCCACGCCGAGGCCTGCGCCGCCCGGTCCGGCCCCGCCGCCGAACCCACTGGTTGTTCCGGGGCCAGGATGCGGGTCGCCGCCGCCGTACGCGGTTCCGGTGGTGTCGAGGGCATAAGCAGCCGGCGCCAGGAGAGTGGCGATGACACCCACTCCGGCTGCGGCAAGAGCAATTCGCTTGACCGCGGTGCGACCGGCGAGCGCGGGCAAGGAAGCGGCAATCAGCACGACCAGCGCCACGGCCGCCAGACCGATAGCCACGGGGCCCAGGCCCACGGCGAACGTTGGGGTCCGGTCCAGGAGCGTGGCGCCGAACCACGCCGTAGCGAGACAGGCGATGCCGACGGCAATCCCGCCGAACCAGATTCGAAGGTGCGACTTCCACAACTCCACCATGCCCGCGCCGACGAGGGCGCCGATGGCGGGAGCGAGGGCGACGGCGTAGTAGGAGTGGATGATCCCGGACATATAGCTGAACGTGATGGCCGTGACGATGAGCCAGCTGCCCCACAGTAAATAGCCGGCGAGGGCACGGTCGGTGCGCTCGGTCCAGCGGCGGCGGTACAGGCCGACGACGAGGCAGCCGATCGAGAGCGGGATGAACCAGGCGATCTGGCCGAACATCTGGTCGTTGAACAATCTCAGCGGGCCGACTTCTCCGCTGAAGCCACCGCCGCCCGCGCCACCCCCGCCGGGGCCGCTGGCGCCGAAGATGCGGCCGAGTCCGTCGTAGCCGAAGATCAGGTCGAGAGGCGACCCGGTCGTGCTGCCGCCGATGAAGGGCTTACTACCGACCGGCAGCATCTCCACGATCGCAACCCACCAGCCACTCGTCACGAGGACGGCGACGAGCGCGACACCCAGCCCGATGATCCTGCGCCGCAAGGTTGTGTTCGCCGAGAAGCCGAAGACGAGGGCGTAGCCGGGCAGGACGAGATATGCCTGTAGATACTTGGTCAGGAACCCAAGACCGACGCAGGCCGCGGCCAATGCCATCCAGCGATAGCTGCCGTTTTCGAGGGACCGCAGCAACGCCCACGCGGAGAGGACGAGAAGCAGCGTCAGCAGCGCATCCGGGTTGTTGAAGCGGAAGATCAGGACCGCGGCCGGGGTCAGGGCCATAACGACCGCGGCGATCGTCGCGGCGGCGGCGCCGAAGGAATGCTTCACGGCCACCCACAGAACACCGACCGTTGCCACGCCGGCGAGGGCCTCGGGGAGCAGGACGCTCCACGAACTCAACCCGAACACCCGGACCGAGAGACCCATCAGCATCGTGCCGAGGGGCGGCTTGTCCACGGTGATGAAGTTGTTGGCATCGAAGCTGCCGAAGAACCAGGCCGACCAGCTTTGCGACGCGGCCAGCGCCGCGGCCGAGTAGTAGGTGTTGGCGTAGCCGCTGACCGTGAGGTTCCAGATGTACAGGACAGCGGCCAGGAGCAACACGCCGGCGAGCGCGGGGCGGACCCACATGGCTTCGTCGGTCGATCCCCTAACGAGGCTGCGGACACTCTCGACGGGTCGGAACCGCGGCATGGATGCGGGTCTGGCGATGGTGGTCATCCTCGTGTCCTTTTCGACTGAATGAGGTTAGCGAATGTGTGGCGTGGTGGACGCGGGATGGCGTGCACCGCCGAGGTCGCGCCGCCATGAACGGCGTGGCGAAGGAACAGGAAGCGAACGAGCGTGGCGACCGCGTTGGCCGCAACCAGGACCGCGAGTTCGGAGAGCCGGCCGTGGCGCGGGTCGATCGAATTGAGCGCCAGCAGCGAGGCCGACGTGATCAGGAGTGCGACGCCAAGCGCCAGGAGCCCGGCGGCGTGATGTCGCGCCAGCCCCTCGTTGCCGCGAATCCCGAACGTGAGCCAGCGGTTCGCCGCCGTGTTTCCGACCGCAGTCATCAGCAGGGATAGCGCATTGGCGATGCCGGCCGGGGCCGCCTGCCTGAGCCATGCATAGAGCGCGATGTACGCCACGGTGCATGCGGCACCGATGGCGCCGAAGCTCACCAATTGCCGCACCACGGCGCGGTGAGATGCGAACGAGCCGGGAATCGATAGGGCTGTCATGGCCGCCACTTTCGGCCAGGATCCCTTTCGAACGGGTTACGCGAGGGAATCGCCCTCGCTAGCCTGTTCGGTAGGAGGCCGCCGTCACTCGGCCCAGAGGAGGAGTCCTGTCCGAATCACGCGCCCCGGGCACGCCCGCGCCGACCCCGAACCCCACGGGCCGCGATCTCCGCGTACGGGCGTGTGTAACTACATCTCCAACCGCTGGGCGTCGAAAGGCCCCTTCGCACGCACCCCTCCGGTCCCAGGCTCCGGTACCGGCCCGAGCTACTCAAATGAGGGGATTGCGGTTCTGGGATATACTCCACGTCATGCAGAATATACCTGTGGTACGGAGCAATAAGGCCGAAGCGGTGCCCCAACCAGTTCCGGCCGCCGCCACCCCCAACGGCCGGTCGGCGCTGGAATGCGAACTCCTCGAGGAGATGACGGCCTGGTCGCCGCGCGACCGTGGCGGAGTCTTCAAGAACTGGCATCGCCACGCCCTGAGCCTCGTCCACCTCAACGTGCTCACGGCTCTCGAGACAGAGGGCCCCCTCGCCATGAAGCGCCTCGCTGAACTGATGGACGTTTCTGATGCGAGCGCAACCGGCATCGTGGATCGGATGGAGAAGCGCGGGCTGGTGGAGCGGCGCCACGGCACCGAGGATCGCCGGGTCGTTCTCGTCCATCCCACGGCGGCCGGCGCCACGATATTCACCGACATCGCCGCCCATCGCAGGGGCATGCTGCAGCAGGTCCTCGCGGAACTCACCGAGGACGAAATGGCGGCCCTGCTCGTTGGCATGCGCGCCATCCACGCCGCCAGGCGCCGCTTCATGGCCGCGAGTCCGGATCTCGACACCGTGACGGACGCGGCCTCTCCCCCCCCGGGATGACCCGGCCACCACTTCTCCGAGGCCCCTTCACTCCGTGTGCACAATCGCGTCCCACTCTGGCCGCATCAACTGATTTCTACCATCCAATTCCAAGGACAGCCCAACCAATGATCGACAGGGAAACACGCCGATGACCAAGCTCCTGCCCAGGTATCTCTGGCCCTACCGCCGGCCGCTGGCCCTCGTGCTGGTTCTGGTCGCGGTCCAGGCCCTGGCCAACCTGTACCTGCCCAACCTCAACGCCGACATCATCAACAACGGCGTGGTCAAGGGCGACACCAGCTACATCATCCGGACCGGCGGCTTCATGCTGCTGATCACCCTCGGGCTGGGCATCTGCTCGGTGATCGCCGTCTACTTCGGCTCGAAGGTGGCGATGTCGTTCGGCCGAGACGTCCGCAGCGCGATCTTCCGCAAGGTCATGGACTTCTCTCAGAAGGAGACCAACCTCTTCGGGACGCCGACGCTGATCACCCGCAACACCAACGACGTCCAGCAGGTCCAGATGGTCCTGGTCATGGCGTTCAACATCATGATCATGGCCCCGATCATGGCCGTCGGCGGCATCATCATGGCCCTCCACGAGGACGTGCCGCTCTCCGGCCTGCTGATTGTCATCATCCCACTCGTGGTCGCCATGATCGCGATCGTGGCCGTCCGGGCGCTGCCGATGTTCCGGTCCGTCCAGAAGAAGACCGACCGAATCAACCAGGTCATGCGCGAGACCCTGAGCGGCATCCGCGTCATTCGGGCCTTCGTTCGGACCGATCACGAGGAGCGCCGCTTCGACGACGCAAACGCCGACCTGACGCGAACTCAGCTTCGCGTCAACCGCCTCTTCGCGATCATGCTGCCGTTCCTCTTCGGCACCATGAACCTCTCGACAGTCGCCATCGTCTGGTTCGGCGGCCTGCGGATCGACTCGGGCGGAATGCAGATCGGCAACCTTTCGGCCTTCCTGCAGTACGTGATGCTGGTCCTCTTCTCGGTGATGATGGCGGCCCTGATCTTCATCATGGTCCCGCGCGCCGCCGCTGCCGCCGAGCGCATCCAGGCCGTTCTCGATACCGAGTCGGACCTGTGCGATCCGGACGAACCTGTCGAAATCGCCGAACCCAAGGGCGTCGTCCAGTTCGACAACGTCGAATTCCGATACCCGGGCGCCGAGGATGCCGTGCTGTGCGGCATCTCGTTCACGGCAAAGCCCGGCGAGACGACCGCCATCGTCGGCGGCACAGGTTCGGGCAAGACGACCCTCGCCAACCTGATGCCGCGCTTCTACGACGTCACTTCCGGCAGCGTGAGCATCGATGGGGTGGACGTCCGAAAGCTCCGCCTGGAGAACCTGTGGAGCATGATCGGCATCGTGCCGCAGAAGGCGTTCCTCTTCAGCGGCACGGTCGCAAGCAACCTGCGGTACGGCAGCGAAGCCGCCGACAACGACGACCTGTGGCACGCCCTGACGATCGCCCAGGGCAAGGATTTCGTGACCGCGATGGATGGCGGGCTCGATGGCGAAATCGACCAGGGCGGCACCAACGTCTCCGGCGGCCAGCGCCAGCGCCTGG
>PMJT01000154.1 GCA_003158495.1 Chloroflexota bacterium
GTCGTCGAGCACTTCGCGCACCAGGTCCAGGTGCATGACCAGGGACGTTCTTCCTCTCGCCGCGTCGAGGTGGAGAAGAGCGGCCCTATGACCGAACCGCAGCTGCTGGCGCGAATGCGCAAGTTCGCCGGCCATCCGGCCGCCCGCACCCTGCCGAGCTGAATCGTGAAGGATCACGCCATGGTTTCAACCGCGAGTCGGCGACCTCGGCCCGGCCCCGAAGACCTGGAACGGATGAACGAGGAGTTCCATATCCTGCTTCGCGACGCCGCGGAGAAGCGCGAGGCGCGGGCCCATGCCCAGCTCGTGGAGGACGAGGCCGCGGCAAGGCAGGAGTCGGCCGATCTCCTGGCGCTCGCCCGCGAGCAGGCGCGAGCCGGTCGCCCCTCGCGCTGACCGTTCCTTCCGACTGATTTCATCCTCGCGGTCGGGCCGGTATCGAGCCTAGGCTCATCGAGTAGCAGTGGCCGGAGCGTCTCCCGGCGGTGGACTTGGTGCCCCGCTTCCCCGGATGCCATTCGCGGAGGAAGAAGCCGTGGCAACAGTTCAAGTCGATCAAACGACCACAACTGATCCTGGAGCAGCCGAGGTGGTGCGGCGCGTCGCCGTCCTGCTATTCGGGCTGATCCAGATCGTCATCGGAGCGCGGATCGTCCTGCTCCTCCTCAATGCCAGAGAAGTCAATGGCATCGTCTCGGGCATCCTGAACGTCAGCCAGGTATTCGTGGCGCCGTTCGAAGGGATCCTCAAGACGAACTCCCTGACCGCATCGGGCTCGGTGCTCGACATCGCCGCCGTGGTGGCATTCGTCGCATGGACGGTGATCGAGGTGATAGTGATCGCGGCCGTGTCGGTCTTCCGACGTCAGTCGGCCTGACCCTCAGATGCGACCGCGGAGCGGTCCCCCCATGCGGGCTGGGCGCTAGCTCGCAGTCGGCGTGTGCCAGAGCGGCCGCGCCCAGCGGAAGGAACTTGGTTCGATGGGCTACCTAGCATGGATCGTCGTCGGCGCCGTTGCCGGCTTCCTGGCCAGTACGATCATGGGGTCACGTGACGGCCTCGTGATGATGATCGTTCTCGGAATCGTCGGCGGCCTCCTTGGAGGCTTCGTCGCATCGACCGTCTTCAACATCGGCTCCGTTGACGGCATCAACACCGAGAGCATTCTCATTGCCACGATCGGCGCAGTCGCAGTCCTCCTGCTCGGGAGCGGAATGCGTAGCACGCGCGCCAACTACCGAGAGTAGACCCGGTCTCCGGGGGCACAAGCGCCAATAGATCCTCGACAGAACCGGCCTGCCCAAGGCCGGTTCTGTCCTGCCGGGCCCCTCGCTCGTTGTAGGCTCTGCGGATGCCGGACTACTACGAGGTCCTCCAGGTCCATCCCGAGGCGGAGCCGGACGTGATTCGGGCGGCGTACCGAATCCTCGCGCGCAAATACCACCCCGATCACGGCGGTGACCCGCGCCGCATGATCGCCCTCAACGACGCCTGGGACGTGCTCGGCGACCCGGCTCGACGGGCTGCCTACGACGCGTCGCGGGCGGGATCGGCGATCCGGACGAACGCCGCCCAAGGCCCACGCGCGGAGGCGAGCGCCCCTCGCCCACCGGATCCGTCACACGCCGGACCTCCGCCCGGCCGACCGTCCGGGACCGTGCTCGACTTCGGGCGATATGCCGGCTGGTCGCTGGGGGAGATAGCGCGCCACGACCTCGACTACCTGGAGTGGCTCCAGCGAGCGACGTTCGGCCGGCGACTTCGTTCGGAGATAGAGACGCTGCTGGCCGGGCGACGCGGCCCGGGAGCCGCCGCAACCACCTCCGGCAAGAACTGGCCGGGCCGGCGCTGACCGCGGGGACGCTCGTCCCGCCCACCGTCGGATCCGTTCCGCCACGCACGCCAAGGCTGGCCTCGGACGAGCGCTGGCTGCACGCTGTTCGCCCAACGATCAGTGAGGAGCCCTCGGCCTCGTTCAGCTCGACGACCCGATCGGCTAGGGAGCCAGACAGAGGCGCTGAGGGCGGCCGAGGAATCGCTCGGGAACCCTTCGTGCTAACCTACGGCCGGTCCGTGAACGCCAGCCCGGGAGACTGGCGCCCGGTCCATCGCGATCGCAAGTCGATCGCGCGAGGCCGGCGCACTGGTCTATCGCGACCGCCGATCGGTCGCGCGAGGCCGGGGAGGAGACCGATGAGCACCCGCAACCTCAACCACCGAGCCGCCGAGGCCGGTGGCTTTTTTTTATGACGCAGCCGGGGCGGATCTCCAAGCAGCCGCCCTTCCCGCGCCCCAGCGCCGTCGTCGACCCGCGCGTCGGTGACTACGGTCCGGCGCTGCTGGCGCTCGAGGACGGACGCGTGTTTCCCGGCGTCGCCTTCGGCGCCAGGCGGTCCGGCGAGGGCGATCTGGTCGTGAACACCAGCCAGACCGGCTACCAGGAGATCGCCACCGACCCGAGCTATGCCGGCCAACTCGTCGTCATGACATACCCGCTCATCGGCAACTACGGCCGCGTCCGGTACGACGACCAGTCAGAGCGTCCATGGCTGCGCGGCCTGATCGTGGCCAATGCCACCGCCGCGGTGCTGGACGATGCCCGCCAGCTGGCCACGATGCTGCGCGAGTCGAGCATCCCGGCCATTGCCGGGGTCGATACGCGCGCCCTGGCTCGACACCTCCGATCGCACGGCAGCCTGCGGGCAATCGTCACCGCGCCCGGTCAAACCGATTTCGAGGAAGCGCGGGCGATGGCGCGGGCCGTGACCCGCTGGGAAGACCAGGATTTCGTTGCCGCGGTTTCGCCTGCGGCCGCTCGCGATGAGGGAGAACCGTCCGAGGGCGGTCCGCTCGTCGTCATCATCGACTTCGGTCTCAAGACCAACATCGTCCGAAGCCTCCGCCGCCGCGGCGCACGCGTTCGGATCCTCCCACACACGGCCACTGTAGCCGAAGCGCTTGCGCCCGACGTGGATGGCGTGGTCTTTTCGCCGGGACCCGGCGACCCCGCGCGGCTGGACGGCCCCGTGGCACTTGCCACGGCCGCGATCCGCGACGGTCGCCCGCTGCTGGGGATCTGCCTCGGCCACCAGATACTCGGCCGCGCGGCGGGGGCGAATACGCGGCGCCTGCCGTTCGGACATCATGCCGCGAACCACCCCGTCAAGGACCTCGAGACGGGCCTCGTCCAGGTCACGGCCCAGAACCACGAGGTCACGGTCATNNCAGCCAGATCGACCTCAACGACGGTTCGGTCGAGGGTCTGCGCCACCGCAGCCTGCCGATCGAGACCGTGCAATACCACCCCGAGGGCGGCCCCGGTCCGCTCGACGCCCTCGCTGTCTTCGACCGTTTCGTCAAGGCCGCCCGCGCCCGCCACGGGGGAGGGGAGCCGGAGCCGACGGTCGGCGCCGTCGAGCCGCTCCACCTCGACACGGCCGAACTTCAGCGCCGATTGCAGGGCATGAGCTAGAGTCCGACCTGGCGAGCTGCGCCACGGGCACGGCCGAGTAGAGACGCCCAACCGGGCAGAACGGGAGAGCGATGCGACAGATCGTCAGCCTCGGCCACGCGGAAGCCCTATTGGCGATCGAGGTCGTCAAGGACGAGTTGGTCCGACGCCAGAAGCTGGCAGTTGTCGCCGTCGCCGACGCTCAAGGCGAACTGATCGCGCTCTTGCGACTCGACGGTGCGCCTCTGCCGTCGACCACGATCGCCGCAAACAAGGCCTTCACTGCGGCACGCGAGCGCAAGGCGACGCTGGATATCGGCCAGTCTTCGAGGCATCCGGAAACCGGCTTTGACATCGCCTATTTCGGCGATCCCCGGTTTCTCGGTTGGGGCGGTGGAGTGCCGGTGCTCGTGGCCGGCCAGGTCGTGGGAGCGGTGGCGGTCAGTGGGCTCACTCAAGAGGAAGACGCGGAGCTGGCGCGTCTTGGTATCGCGGCGATTGCGAAGTCGCTGGGCTGACCAGGCGCGGTCGGCTCCTGGCGTCTACGCGGCGGACCAGGACGAATAGCGCGGCGGCCATTCGTCGGCGTCGTTCCTGAAGCCCAAAATGGCGGACTCGATCGAGAACTCGAAGAGTTCGTAGGCGTCGTCCACTTCGAAATACCACTGACGGCCGACCGAGTCGATGGTCGCCGCCGTCTCGATCAAGCTGGCCCGGCCCCGGACCGAGAACTCGCTCGGCGATGCGGGGTCTATGTGGGTGTGGAGCGCGAAGCGGCCGTCGCGCTCCAGGTCGACCCGTTTGGCCGACTTCAGGATGAAGGCATAGAGCCCGCCGTCGACGACCTTGACCCAGATCGGGTGGATGCGAGGCGGTTCGTCACCTCTGACCGTGGCGAGCAGCGCCTCGCCGGTCTCGGTCCGGTACAGGAGCCGAAGGCCCGCAGACGCGAGGGTCGGCGTTGCGGCTTCGAATTCGGCCCAGTTTGGCATCGGTCCCTCCTTGGGTGCCTTGGCGGTTGAGGGTCAGCCGCGGAAGTCCGGCCGATCGAGAACCCGAAGCCATGTTCCGTCGGGCTGACGCCGGACAACCTGTGCCCGCGCCCCGGCTTCATCCAGCGCCGGCGTAGCCGTCAGGGCGAGATCGCCCATGGCCAGCGTAGGCAGCGGCGTCTCTAGTCGGAAGTGCGGCTTCGTGGCCAGCATTTGCTGGTACAGGGCAGTGATCGCGTCCCGCCCCACCGTCAGCTGCCCGGGCGGGAAGGCCACGATCGCGTCCGGCTCGTAAAGAGCGGCCAATCCTTCGGCATCGCCGGCGTTGCCGCGCTCGACGAAGAGTCGCGTCAAGTCTTCTGGTTGGAGAGCTCGTTCGGTCTCGGCAGTCATGTCACGTCTCCTGTGTTTGTTCGGGCGCCTCGGCCCGACTCGGTACCCGTTGTCGATCAGAGTGCCGGTCCTCCAGGCAGAAGTCAAAGATATAGTTGTGCTCGGTGCTAGCATGTCTGCTTATGGAACTCCGACAACTCGAGTACCTGGTCGCCGTCGCCGAGGAAGCCAGCTTCACTAGGGCGGCGGACCGGCTTCACGTCGCGCAGCCAGGCGTGAGCGCCCAGATCCGCCAGCTGGAACGAGAGCTCGGGCAGGAACTGTTCGATCGTTCGGGTCGGACCGTGCGCCTGACCGAGGTCGGCACGGCTGTGCTCGGTTATGCGCGGGACGCCCTGGGCGCCGCCTCGGGCGCTCGATTTGCCGTGGACGAGTTCGCCGGCCTTGTGCGGGGGAGGGTCAACGTCGGTATGGTCGTAGCGTGCTCGTCGTTCGACCTCGTAGAACTCCTGGCAGGGTTCCACCTGGAGCGCCCGGGGGTCGAAATTGCGCTCTCGGAGGCGAACTCGGACGAGCTGATTGCGGGGTTGCTGTCGGGGCAGCTGGACCTGGCCTACATCGCGATCGGGGAGTCCGTGCCGGCCGGCCTTCAAGTCCACGACCTCGCGGACGAACCGCTGGTTGCGGCCGTCGGCATGCAGGACGCCCTGGCGACCTGCCGGACAATGAATCTGCAGGAGCTGAGAGATCGGCCGCTGATGTGCCTGCCGCGAGGCACCGGGATTCGCGGCATCCTCGATGACGCCTGTGCCCGGGCCGGGTTCCAGCCCAGGATTGCGCTGGAGGCGAGCAACCTCGGCATCCTGGCACGGCTTGCTGGTCGCGGCCTGGGCGTGGCCATCCTGCCAGAATCAGTGGCCGCGGCGAATGCCGTTGAGCTGCACTCGATCGAAATCGTCCAGCCCAGTATGCGCGGCCGCGTTTCGCTGGCGTGGCGGGCGGATGGGCCGACGGGCCCTGCGGCGCGGTCACTGATCAGGCGCGCCCAGGCGCCGGCCGTTCCGAGCGTGGCACCGGTCCGGGCGTGAGATCGGAATCCCGGCCGCAGCCACCTGTTCGAGGGCAATGCCGCCGGTCGTCGAGCGCAGCTGGGCCTTCGAAGCACTCGTCGCTCCTGGACCGACAGGGTCTGGGCCTTCATCTGTCGCTCCGTCCCGGCCCACACGGTCTGATCTGGGTTTCACGGCTCCCTCCGAGTCCTGACGGATCCTCGGGATCAGTCGCCCCAGGAAACGCGGATGCCTTGCCGGATACCTGGCAGCGGCATCGACGAAGCTTCCGCCTCTACCGCCTCGCGCTCCGCCGGCGAGAGCCGGCGCCACGACTCGATCGTGACGTCGGACTGCGCGCGCCGCCACGTTCCGACGATCTCACCAGCCACGAGGACCGCGCCGGGCCAGACTCGAGGCGTCCACAGCCGGCGGCGCCCGTCGGGGTCGGGAACGAGCAGCTCCCGATCGGCTCCGTCCTGGAGCCAGTACGCGTCACCGCTCGGGAGAAGCCGCGCAGGCGCCGCTGGTCGGCCGGGGCCGCGGAACGTCGGCTCGTCGCACGCCAGGATCCACGCATCTCCGATCGGCGTTCGAACCGGCGCGAGTGAGTCGCCGAGCGCGTCGAACGCGACGCGTCCGGCCGCCCGCGGCCTGATCCCGGCCCAGTGAGCGAAGGATTCGGGCGTTGCCGGGCCAAAGACGTGCAGGTATCGACGGGCGAGCTCCATGCGCGCGTCGCGAGGGTCGTCGTCCGGCGGCGGCACCGTCCAGACCGGCGGCTGGCGTGCTCCGTCCCAACGAATCAGCACGGTGCCGGTCGCCGCCGCGTACCTGAGGCTGTTCGGATGGACTCCCAGCGCGTGACCGGCGTCGCTGCAGGACATCCTTCGGCCGTCGAGGAAGGCGTTCAGCCGACGCGCGAGATCGTCTGCCCGGTGTCGCGCCTCACCGCCTTCCGGGAGCCGGCTGAGCGAGAAGACCGCCAGGTCCGGCGCGGCGATGACGTAAACGGCGAACCGCGGCCCCCACAGCTGCACGAGCGACTGGTCCGCCCACGTGTCCGGTCCGGTCCCGTTGACGCGGGCATGGATAGACAGGACGGCCGCCCGCGGCGCGCTGTCCTGCAGGCCCGCCCAGGTCGCGCATCGCAGGGACTCGGGCCCGGGCGGCAGCCGCTCTTCGAGAGCACCGACGGATCGCCGGTGCGCGAGGATCTGGTCGCGGGTCAGTTCGAGCCGAGCCGTCGTCATGCTGGATGCCCCTGCCGCGGTACGCCATGAGGTGACATATGGGTAGTCTCGCTCCACAGACGAGCGCCGGCGGCCGGGCTAGGAGCCGGGTCGCGTCCCAAACAACAGGTGCTATTATCAGCACCCGTGCGAAGGTGCTCAAAGGAGGTCCGGATGCGGCCGATAGTCAAGTTCTCTGAAGACGTGGTTCCCATCGGGGACCTCAAGGTCAATCCAGGCAGGGTACTTCGGCGGGTTGGCGAGTCCGGCCGTCCGGTGCTTCTGACGAGTCGCGGGCGAGGCGTCGCCGTCATGCAGACCCTGCCGGACTACGAGGCGGCACAGGAAGAGCGCGACTTCATGAGGGCCGTCCTCGCCGGCCTCTTCGACCTGGAAGAGGGACGCGAATTGTCGCTGGAGGATGCCAGGCGCAGGCTCGGGCTCGACTGAGGTGCCGACGCGCATCTTGCTCGCCGAGTCGGCGGTCGGGGACCTCGAAGCCATTCGCGATTGGTACGTCTCGCAGTCGGCTTCGGTGGTCGGCGAGCGGCTTATCGGCGAGATCCTGACATGCCTGGATCAACTCGCCGAGTTTCCCGAGAGCGGACGCGTCGTGCCCGAATTCGACCAGCCCTGGCTGCGCGAGCTGGTCAGGCCTCCCTTCCGCATCGTCTACCGCCTGGAGTCCGAACGAGTCCGAATCGTCCGCGTCTGGCGCACCGAAAGGCTGATGGCTGGCTTGGACCTGGCAACCGACGTCCACGCCGTTGATCACGCACCGGAGGCGTCTGACTCGTTTACTCAGTCAGCGGCTCGGAGCACGCTCAGCCGGACCGAATGGTGATCCCGAAGCCACGTTCTGGAGTGCGTGATGGCTGATTGGGCTCGAAAGTACTTCCAGCCGGGCGGCGGAGATGCGCTCTTGCTGTACTTGATCTACGGCGAGTTCGCGCAGTCGCCAGCCTGCCCCCGGGGCCGGTACGACACTGGTGGCCTGCCCGAAGGTGTCGAGATGACGCGGCACACCCGATGCGACCAGCCCGACGCGCTCGAGTACTGGGCGACTGCTGCCACCTTCCATGATCTCGTTCGGGAGGCCAGGCTGGAAGACGCCGTTTTCGGCGTCCCGGACATGCTTCGGATCCAGGGCGTGGTTCGAGACCCGAACTCCCTCCAGTAGCTGCGCGACACGATCGGCGTGGCAACCTGCGTGCTCGAGAATGGTGGCGTTGCGTTGCTCGATCCCCAGACGATGAAGTGGTGGAAGCCGTCCGATTGGAGCGCCACCGTGTTCAGCCCGCATGAGACGCAGCCGCGCCGGCACGCCGTCATCCTGGTATCTGAAGATGAGGGCAATCCAGGCCTTCGCTGGTACCACACTCGCGGGATGAGGAAGTTCGGCCGACCGGACATCGGCGTCCACGCCGTGTCGCCAGAGTTGGAGTCGGGCGTCGTTGACCTTTTGAATCGTTTCATCGAGATGCAAGCATTCGGCACGGTGGTGCCTGACGGTCAGCCAGTTCGGATGGCGTCCCTACCGGATGGGGCGACCTGTCACCATCGCGGCGATCTCGACGACCCGGCCTTCAACAACGTCCGCATCGAGATTGCCTGGGCGACGACACAATAGGAAGCGGGCCACGAATCGCTTCGAGGCCCGCCGGTCATCTACCGCGAGTAGTCGTCGCGCTCGCTACCGTCGAGGTCGCCCGAGCGCATGCAGCAGTTCTTGAAACCGCCTGCCGGAGCCGCACGGGCATAGGTCGTTTCGACCGAGTTTCTCACGCAGCTCCTTGTCGCCGTGGACGATCCGGAGTCCGCGCCGGACCTGAGTCTCGGACGGGTATCCCTCTCCTCCGCTTACCTGTCGGCTCGAAAGGAGGGGAGGTGGTCAAATTCGCCGTGGCGCACCATGTCGGCCTTCTCTCAACTTGCCCGGCGATACAGCCAGGGGAGGGGAGTGTCGCAGAAACGAGCCGATTCAGGCGAGGAGTCGATACGTCGAGTCATCCCGGCCGCGCCTTCCTGCTATCCTTCGCGCAGCCCTTGAAGCCGGGTCTGTGAGCCCGGCGAAAGTCAAAGAGACGGCTTGCCGGCGCTTTGACTCGCGGTCCTGAGAGGCCGGGGAGGAGATCGATGCGCCCGTGTAAGCTGAACCACCGTGCCCGCGAGGCCGGTGGCTTTTTTGTATGACGGACCAGCCCTTGACGCTTCCTGTAACTCAGCCGTTCGTGGCGCCGCGAGCTGAGCGCCGCAAGCCCGAGAGCGCCCTGATCATCGGATCGGGGCCGGTCGTGATCGGCCAGGCGGCCGAGTTCGACTATGCCGGTACACAGGCCTGCCGGGCGCTTCGAGCTGAAGGCGTTCGGACGATCCTCGTCAACTCGAACCCGGCCACGATCATGACCGACGCGGAGGTGGCCGACGCCGTCTACCTCGAGCCTCTGACCGTCGAGGCTATCGAGCAGGTTATCGCCAAAGAGCGGCCCGAGGGGCTCCTCGCCGGACTCGGCGGCCAGACC
>PMJT01000193.1 GCA_003158495.1 Chloroflexota bacterium
GGTCATCGTCGGCGGCAAGAGCGTTGGCGACGTGGTGGAGCTTCTCGCGGACGGCGAGCATTTCGGCTTGGACCTTACCTACCGGTATCAGCGCGGCGCCCTCGGCATCGCTCATGCCATCGGCCTTGCCCGCGACTTCGTCGGTGACGAGGCGTTCTGCTGCGTCCTCGGCGACAACGTCCTGCTCGGGCCGCCGCTCGCCGATGCTGCCCGCGAGTTCGAAGCGGGGCCCTGGGGTGCCGGCACGCTGCTCTACGAAGTCTCCGACCCGGAGCGGTTCGGAGTCGCGGAACTGGACGCGGACGGCAATGTGGTCGCGTTCGAAGAGAAGCCGGCCAAGCCGAAGAGCAACCTGATCCCGATCGGCGTCTACTTCCTCCGGCCCAGCGCGTTCGAGGTCGTCGGCCAGCTCGTGCCTTCGCAACGCGGCGAGCTCGAGATCACAGATCTGCTCAACCACTACCTGCCCGGCAACCTTTACGCCCCGCGCTTTGACGGCCTCTGGACGGACGCCGGGACGGTGACCTCGCTGATCCGGGCCGCCGAACTGGCGGAACAGGAGTCCCGCGACGGCCATCTCGCCACCCCGCCCGCCAGGCCCACAGCGTGAGCGGAGGCACGGCCCCCCGCTTTCCCAGGCTGCTGGTAACCGGCGGCGCCGGTTTCATCGGGTCCTGCTTCGTTCGCGACGTTCTCGCCCGCAAAGACGGAACGCACATCACCGTCCTGGACAAGATGACTTACGCGGGCAATCGGGCCAACCTGGCCCCGGCCGAGGCCGATCCGGAGCAGGCGGCCAGGCTTCTTTTCGTCGTCGGCGATATCGCGGACGCGAGTGTCGTGGCTCCGCTGGCCTCGGAAGTAGATGCGATCGTCAACTTCGCCGCCGAGTCCCACGTGGACCGGTCAATCCTCGACCCCGAGGCATTCCTCCGGACTGACGTCATGGGCGTCCACGTGCTGCTCGAGGCGGCGCGCGCCGAAGCCGAGCGTGCTCGCCGCGGAGAACGCGCCGGGGCGCCGCGAATGCTTCAGGTTTCGACCGACGAGGTGTACGGCTCGGTGGAGACGGGGGAGAGCCGCGAGGGCGATCTGCTGGAGCCGCGCTCGCCGTATTCCGCGGCAAAAGCCGCCGGGGAGCTGCTGGTCCGATCGTACTTCGTGACGTACGGGATGGACGTCGTCGTCACCCGTGGCTCCAATACGTACGGCCCGTACCACCATCCCGAGAAGCTGATCCCGCTCTTCATCACCAACGCCATGGACGATCAGCAACTGCCGCTCTACGGCGACGGCCTGCAGCGGCGTGACTGGCTGTACGTGGCGGACCATGCCGGTGCCATCGGCCACGTTCTGGCGCATGGCGTCGCCGGCGAGACGTACAACGTTCCCGGCGACAACGAACGGACGAACCGCGACGTCGTGACCGCGCTGCTCGACGATCTCGGCAAGCCGTGGTCGCTCGTCCGGCAGGTCGAGGATCGGCCCGGCCACGACCGACGCTACGCCATGGACGGCACCAGGCTGGCCGCTCTCGGTTGGACGAACCGGATGCCGTTCGAGCGAGGACTGGCCGCGACCGTCGAGTGGTACCGCGCCAACCAGGATTGGTGGCGGGCCATCAAGTCCGGCGAGTGGACGGACTACTACCAGCGCCAGTACGGCGCCCGCCTCGCCGGTTCCCGGGAAGCCGGACGATGACGTCGCCCGCCTGATGCGAGTTGCCGTCACTGGCGCCGGAGGGCGGCTGGGGAGCGCGCTGGTCAGGCTACTCACCGCGGCGCCGTTCGTCCGCGAAGTCCTGGCCTGGGACCTGCCCGAACACAACCTGGACGACCCGGGCTCGGCACGGCGGCTGGTCGCCCACCAGCGGCCCGACGCGGTCGTTCACGCTGCGGCCTGGACCGATGTCGACGGCTGCGCCAGGGAGCCGGCCCTGGCCATGCGCCGCAATGGGATTGCCGTCGGAGAGATGGCCGATGCCTGCGTCAACTCGGGCGCGGCGATGATCATGGTGTCCACGAACGAGGTCTTCGACGGCCTCCGAACCGACGGGCTGCCCTACAGGCCGACCGACCAGCCGCGTCCCGCCAACCCGTACGGCGCCGCCAAGCTAGCCGGCGAGCAGGCTGCCCGAGCCGCCTACTGGGCCACCGGAGACGATTTCGCCGCGGCGGCGCTCGAGCAATCGGACGGCCGCGACTCGACCATCCCCGCTCTCGCGATAGTCCGTACGGCCTGGCTGTTCGGGATGCCCGGCGCGGACTTCCCCCAGAAGATCCTGGCTGCGGCCGCGAAGGCGCGCCGGGAGGGGACCACCATAAAGCTCGTCTCCGACGAAATCGGCTGCCCCACATATGCGTCCGACCTCGCCGCCGGTATCGTCGCCCTCGTGGAGCAGGCCGCATTCGCTCACCGGCGGGGGTTCGGCGGCATCCACCACGTCGTCAACGCCGGCCGCACGTCTCGGGCAGAGTGGGCCCGCGAAGTGCTACGGATCGCGGGTATTGATCTACCCACGGAGGACGTGCCGATGACCACGTGGCCGCGCCCCTCGACCCCGCCTGCTTGGGGAGTTCTCGATCCCACGCCACTCCCCGGCGGCCCGCTTCGGAGCTGGCAGGACGCGCTGGCCGAGTACGCGACACTGCTGCCGCGGGTGGAGTAGCCGCGCCACCGGCGCGGGGCGGCCGGGGTTGTTCTTCGCAACTGGTGGTTGCGCGCAGTTGGGCCTACCGACATATCGGGCCGGATCGTCCTCGGGCGCGCTCTGGTCACCCTCTGCCGGCTCGTGGCGATGACGCCGCTGGGAGCGCATCCGGGAGTTCGCACCCGCCTTCTCGGCCCACTTCGTGGCGCCGCGCAAGTGGTGCTTGCGAACCGCAAGATGGAGCGCGGCCGCTGCCCGGGTCCGGTAGCCGCGCCACTGGCCCGAGTCGCCGCGGCGCTGTAGGCTGCAACGAGAACCGGCGGCCGGTCGCGGCGCGGGGCCGGA
>PMJT01000184.1:0-8659 GCA_003158495.1 Chloroflexota bacterium
TACCACCGGCCCATCGCCCCGGATCCGCGTGGCAACAAGGTCGCCGAGGCGATTGCGTCGTTCGAACTGGCCCCTGTCGGGGAGCTGTTCTAGGAGACCACCGGTCGGGTGCGACGCGGCCGGCCGCCATAGGTGGCTCGGAACCACAAGCTCGGGCCGCTCGCTATCTTGGCTTGGACGGCTACTCGCTGAGCATCTTCGATGCCTGACTCTGGGCATAGACGGCGCTGCGCCGGCGGCAGCAGGGCCCGGGCCCCGGTCGCCCGCCCGGCCGTCGCCCCGTACACTTACCGCATGACCGACATCCGCGTCCGAATCGCGCCGAGCCCAACGGGGCCGCTGCACCTGGGGACCGCCCGAACGGCGCTGTTCAACTTCCTGTTTGCCCGGCACACCGGCGGGACCTTCATCTTCCGGCTCGAGGACACGGACCAGGCCCGCTCCACCGAGGCGTTTGAGCTGGACATCCTCGAGGGCATGCAGTGGCTCGGCATCCGCTGGGACGAGGGCCCGGGCATCGGCGACGAGCCCGAGCGCGGTGCATACGGTCCATACAGGCAGATGCAGCGCCTGCCCCGCTACGCCGAGGCGGCCGCGAAGCTGCTCGCCGAGGACAAGGCGTACTACTGCTACTGCTCGCCGGAGGAACTGGAGGCAGAGCGCCATCGCCAGGAGGCGGCTCGCGAGCCGTCGCGATACAACGGTCGATGCGCCCACCTGGCCGCCGCTGAGCGCGCTGCGTTCGACGCCGAGGGTCGGAGGCCGGTCATCCGGTTCCGTATCCCGGAGAGACGCGTGATCGCGTTCGACGACATCGTCCGGGGCCATGTGGAGATCGACACGAACGCGCTCGGCGGGGACCTGGTGATCGTTCGGTCAGACGGCACGCCGCTGTACCACTTCACCGTGGCGGTGGACGACGCGGCGATGGCGATCAGCCACGTCATCCGCGGCGAGGACCACCTCTCCAACACGCCCAAGCACATCCTGCTATTCGAGGCCCTGGGGGTGCCGATCCCGCAGTTCGCCCACCTGCCGCTCATCCTGAACCCTGACCGGACCAAGATGAGCAAGCGCAAGAGCCAGACCGCGGTGGCCGCCTATCGGGCGGAGGGCTTCATCCCGGAGGCCTTCGTCAATTACCTGGCGCTCCTCGGCTGGTCGACCGGCACAGAGGAAGAAGTCCTGTCCGAGGCCGAGCTGATCGAGCGGTTCAACCTTTCGACCGTGAACAGCGCGGGCGCCGTCTTCGATCGCGAGCGCCTGATCTGGCTCAACGGCCAGTGGATTCGCCGGTTGGCCGCCGACGACCTGATCGACCGGCTGCGCCCGTACGTAGCCGGCGAGCTGGCGGCGGGCCGGATCGACTGGCTCCCGACCGACGACGAGATGCACGCTCTTATGCCGATCATCCAGGAGCGGCTGCCGACCCTGGCCTCCATAGGCGACCTGATCGGCTTCATATTCCGAAACGACGTCGACGCGGACGTTGCCCTGCTCGTTCCGAAGCGCTGGGATGCCGCCACCACGGCGACCGGCCTCGAGGCGGCCCGGGCCACGATCGCCGAGACCGGCAAGGGCTCGTGGGACGCCCATGGGCTGGAGGAGCCGCTGCGGCGGCTTGTCGAGGATCGCGGCTGGAAGGCCGGCGATCTGTTCATGGCCATCCGCGTCGCCGTCACCGGCCGGACAGCCACACCGCCACTCTTCGATACGATGGTGGCGCTTGGCTGCGGGCGGACGCTGGCACGGCTGGACCGCGCCATCGAAAAACTCGCCGGCCAGGCGACTCCCAACCCGTAGGAGGGAACCGGGGATGGCCCGAACGATCCTGGTCGTAGACGACGAACGCACGCTCCGCGAAACGCTGGCCGACAGCCTCGAACAGGAGGGCTTTACGGTCGTCCAGGCCGCCGACGGCCGGGAGGCGGTCGAGACCTTCCGGCGCCATCACCCGGACCTGATCCTGCTTGACCTGATGCTCCCGGAGATCTCCGGGACCGAGGTTTGCCGCATCATCCGGGCCGAGTCGGGCGTGCCGATTCTCATGCTCACGGCCAAGAGCGCGGAAGTAGACAAGGTCGTGGGGTTGGAGCTTGGCGCGGACGACTACGTCACCAAGCCGTTCAGCTTCCGCGAGTTGCTGGCCCGGATCAGGGCTCTGCTGCGCCGCTCGGAAACGCAGACGGCGGCCCCGGAGCTGGAGACGGTGGATCTCGGCAAGGTGCGCGTGGACCTCGCCGGGCGGCGCCTCTTGCGGGGGACCGAGGTGCTGCCCGTGAAGCCCAAGGCCTTCGAGTTGCTTCTCTTCCTGCTCCGCAACGCCGGCCACGTCTTCACGCGCGACCAGCTGCTCGAGCACGTATGGGGCTACGACTATGCCGGCGAGACGCGCACGGTCGATGTCCACGTCCACTGGCTGAGGGCCCAGATCGAGGCTGATCCGGCCAATCCCATCTACCTGGAGACGGTTCGTGGCGTGGGCTACGTGCTGAGGCGCCCCGAGGGGGACTGAGAGCGGGGCCTCATCCGGGCGCCCGGCTCGCTCCAGCCGAAGCGGGCACGACTCGGTGCTATGCGCCGACGAGATGCAGAGCCACGTAGGCCACCCCGGCGATGATCGCCGTGGCGGGGATCGTCAGGACCCAGGCCGTCGCGATGCTGCGCGCCACTCCCCAGCGAACGGCCTTGATCCGGTCGCTGGTGCCGACACCCATGATCGCCGTTGAGATCACGTGCGTCGTCGAGACCGGCATGCCGAAATGCGACGCGACCATGATGATGGATGCCGCCGTGGTTTCGGCTGCAAAGCCGTGGACCGGGTCCAGCTTGACCACGCGCTGGCCCATGGTCTTCATGATCCGCCACCCCCCTGCGGCGGTCCCCAGCGACATGGCCGTGGCGGCCATGAGGATGACCCAGATCGGCACGCTGTTGTTCGGGATGGCTTTGTCGGCGTAGAGGGCCAGGGTCATGATCCCCATCGTCTTCTGGGCGTCGTTGGACCCGTGAGCCAGGGCCATGTACGTGGCCGAGATTATCTGGAGCTTGCGGAAGCGGTCGTTCATGTGGCGAGGATTCGCGCGCACGAACACGTTCAGGATCACGACCATGAGCCCGAATCCGATGACCACGCCCAGGATCGGTGAGGAGAACAAGGGGACGAGGATCTTGGCCGCGAACTGATCCCACTGGACCGCGCCAGCGCCGGCTGCTGCCCATGCGCCACCTATCAACCCGCCGATCAAGGCGTGGCTGCTGGAGCTCGGGATGGAGAGCCGCCATGTGATCAGGTTCCACGCGATCGCCCCGATGAGGGCGGCCATCAGGACCGTGGATCCGTTGCCGAGGATCAGGCTGTCGTTGACGATCTTGCTGCCGACTGTGGACGCCACGGCGACGCCGAAAACCAGGGCGCCGACGAAGTTGGCCGTGGCGGAAAGCAGGATCGCGTATTCCGGCTTTATTGCCCTCGTGGCTACCGAGGTGGCGATCGCGTTGGCGGTGTCGTGGAAGCCGTTGATGTAGTCGAAGCACACGGCCAGAACGAAGATCGCGATAAGACCCAGGAGAGTAGCCGTAGACAAGCCGACACGCCTCAAGTTCGGGTGGATTCGCGCGGCAGGGCCGCTCCCCAAGAGGCTAGCAGGTCGGCGCAGCGGACGCGCCCCGGATGCCCGCAGGCGTCCGCAAACCTCCGGGCCGGCATAGACGTTCACCCCTCGTTAACACCGGCCTAACGAGAGATGAAGAGTCTATCGGGGTCGGCCGCGAAATCGCGGCCAGCAGCCGCCCTTCAGCTGTCCTGGATCTCGGCCGCTCGAATGCGACCCGGTGGGATGACTCGGACCGAAAACCATCGAGTCTTAGGAGGATCTTCGTGGCGAACGACCCAGTGCTCGCGCGAATCGATGAATTGAGCGGAGCCTTCAAGTCCGGCCAGATCGACCGTCGCCGGTTCCTCAAGGGCCTGGCGCTCTTGGGCCTGACTCTCCCGGCGATCAACCTGATCGTCGCCGCCTGCAGCAGCGCAGCGGCCACCCCGACCGTAGCTCCCGTCCCGTCCGGCGTCGCGGGCACGGGCGACCTCATCGCCGCCGCGAAAGCCGAAGGCAGCATCTACCAGACCGGTATCCCGCCGGAATGGGTCAACTACCAGGCGATCTTCGATCTCTGGAAGCAGAACTACGGCATCACCATCAACGGCACCGCGACCGAGGGCGAGTACAGCTCCGGCCAGGAGCTCGACTCGATCAAGAACACGGGCAAGCCGGATGTCGGCGACGTCGGCATCTCCTTCGCCGTCCAGGCCAAGACCGACGGTCTTTCGGCGCCGTACAAGCACTCGTTCTGGACCGACGTCCCGGACAGTGCCAAGGACGCCGACGGCTACTGGTGCTGCAACTACTGGGGCGCCCAGGCCCTCATCGTCAACACCGACGCGGTCAAGATCCAGATCAAGGACTGGAAGGATCTCCTCGACCCGTCCCTCAAGAACTCGGTCGGCATCGACGGCGACCCGACCAAGGCGAACGACTCGTTCTTCGCCGTGTGGTCTGCGGCGATCGGCAACGGTGGCGGCGTGGACAACATCCAGCCCGGCATCGACTTCATGAACCAGCTCCAGCAGTCCGGCAACCTGACAGCCGCGCGCGCCAGCGATACCAACATCATCAGCGGCGAAGTCAAGGTTGCGATCAAGTGGGACTACCTCGGCTTGGCCGTTCGCGACAAGGCTGCCGGGGCCCCGAACATCAGCGTGACCATCCCGACCAGCGGCTCGCTCGCCAGCCCCTACGCGGACATCGTGGCCAAGGCTGCGCCTCATCCGAACGCCGCCAAGCTCTGGCAGGAGCACATCTACAGCGACGCGGCCCAGCTGCTCTTCCTCAAGGGCTACGCCCACCCGATCCGCTACGACGCCCTCAACGCGGCCGGCAAGATCCCGGCGGACCTCGCCGCCAAGCTCCCGTCGGCCGACCTGTACAAGAAGGTCACCATCGTGACCGACATCAACAAGATCACAGCCGCCAAGACGACTCTTGGCACCGGCTGGAAGATCGTCGTCAACTCGTAGCTCCGATCCTCCACTCTCGGAGCCAGAGCGTTGAGTTCGCCATCCGTGGGGAACATCGCAGGCACGCCCACCGCGGTCAAGAGCCGTGGGGGGCGTGCCGCGCTCGCTTTTCTTCCGTTTGCCGTTCTCATCACGGCTTTCTTGCTCGTTCCCACCGTCTCCCTGTTCTGGGGGAGCTTCCACGACAGCAAGACGGGCGCGTTCACCTTCGCTAACTACTCCTACCTCAGCAACCCACTCGATCTGGTGCCATTCCGGAACTCGCTCGAGCTGTCGCTGGCATCAACGCTCCTCGGCGGTGCGTTCGGCCTGCTGATCGCCCAGGCCATAGTTTCGTCCCGCAACTCGCTGGTACAGGAGATCGCGACCACCTTCAGCAGCGTCGCCGCCAACTTTGCGGGCGTGCCGCTGGCCTTCGCCTTCACCGCGACGCTCGGCTTCAACGGGTTGCTCACAGCGGCCCTCAGGAACAATGGGATCGACCTCTACAGCGGCGGGTTCAAGCTCTACTCCGTGCTTGGCCTCACGGTCGTGTACGCCTACTGGGAGATCCCGCTCATGGTCCTGGTGATGTTGCCGCCGCTCCAGGCGATGAAGCGGTCCTGGCGCGAAGCGGCGGAGATCCTCGGCGCCAGCAGGTGGCAATACCTGCGTTCGGTCGCCATCCCGATCCTGATGACGCCATTCATCTCATCGATGCTGCTGCTATACGCGAATGCGTTCGGCGCCTACGCCACTGCGTACGGCCTGACAACGGGATTCGTGTCCCTGGTGCCGATCCAAATCTCGAACCTGATCAGTGGCGATGTCAATCACGACCCCGGCACGGCAGATGCGCTGGCCATCGGGCTCGCGGTGATCATGGTCGTCTGCATCGGCGGAAGAGCCCTCCTGGAGAGGCGCTCGACACGCTGGCTCTCTCGATGAAGGTGGAGGTATGAGCGGCACGTCGATTACCGGCAAGGCGACCGAGGAGACCCTTCCGGCGGTCATGGCCGGGGCGGCCGTGCTCAAGACTCGGAAGCGTACGAACCGCGGCCCCGGGATTCCCCTCTGGGCAATCGTTGTCTTCGGTGTTTCCGCGGTCTACTTCCTGCTTCCCCTCTATGCGACGGCCGTGTTCGGCTTCTCGACGGGCAAGCACTTCACGCTGCAGCCACTCTGGGATGGGCTGTCAGACAGTGGCTTCCAAACCTCGCTCCAGCTCAGCTTGACGTACTCGGTCGTGACGACCGTCCTGGCCCTCGCGGTTGTCGCCCCGACGGCCTACCTCGTTGAGCTGAGGTATCAGCGCCTCCGTTCCACCGTCGAGTTTCTGACCCTCCTGCCCTTCGTCATCCCGCCGATCATCATGGTCGTCGGCCTCGAGAACGTGTACGGCGTCGACTCGCCGGTGAACCTGATCGCGTCGTCGTGGGCCCCGGTGCTGCTGATCGGCGGCTACTTCGTCCTGACGCTGCCGTTTACGTTCCGTGCCATCGACAACGCGCTGCGGGCAGTGGACGTCCGCACGTTGTCCGAAGCGTCGGCAAGCCTTGGCGCGGGCCCGGTGCGTACATTCCTGCGAGTGATCGTTCCGTCCATCTCGGTGGGGCTGGTCTCCGCGGCGCTGCTGGCCTTCACGACCGCGATGGGTGAATTCACTCTTGCGGCGCTTCTCGGCTACCCAACCTTCCCCGTGTACCTCTTGAACGTCAATAGCTTCCAGCCTCACATGGGCGAGGCACTCGTTCTCGTGAGCTTCCTCATCACCTGGGCGGGTGTGATTGCCCTGGCCCTCGTTGCCCGCAAGACCCCCGGTACCCAGGTGGTCCGCGGCGCCCTCATGTAGTTGTCGCAAGAGCAGGACCAACTATGTCTCGACTCGAACTGATCAACGTCACCAAGCGTTTCGGCGACCAGGTTGCCGTGAGCGACTTCTCGCTGACCATCGAGGACGGCGAGCTGGTCTCATTCCTCGGCCCGTCCGGCTGCGGCAAGACGACAACGCTTCGGATGACCGCCGGCTTCGAAGCACCGGACTCCGGGATGGTCATAGTCGACGGTAAGGACGTGACCGACCTGCCCCCGAACAAGCGGGGAATGGGCATGGTCTTCCAGGGCTACGCGCTCTTCCCGAATATGACCGCGAACGAGAACGTCGAGTTTGGGTTGGCGGTACGCAATGCACCGGTGGCCGAGCGTCGGGCCAGGGTCGCCGAGCTGCTCGAGTTGTTCGGACTCTCGCACGTCGGCAAGAGCTACCCACACCAGATGTCCGGCGGCCAGCAGCAGCGAGTTGCCCTGGCCCGGGCGGTGGCCATCCAGCCGGGAGTGCTCCTCCTCGACGAGCCCCTGAGCGCCGTGGATGCCAAGGTCCGCGAGGAACTCCGAACCGAGATCCGCCGGATGCAGGTCCAGCTCCACATCACCACGATCCTGGTCACGCACGACCAGTCCGAGGCGCTCTCGATCAGCGATCGAGTGGTGGTCATGAACCGCGGCGCAATTGAGGAAGTCGGCACTCCGACGCAGATCTACTCGGAGCCGCAATCGGCGTTCACGGCGGGCTTCATCGGTGCAATGAACGAGATTCCGGTCAGGGTCGTTTCCGGAGCGGCCGGCCTGGTTCAGCACGGCGGGCGACGGGTGGCGGTGTCCGGCGCGCTGGGCCTCGCGGATGGCCAGCGCGGGCTGCTGCTCATCCGACCAGAGCAGCTCGAGCCGGTGGGGTCCTCGAACGCGGCGCTCAACGGAGATCTGACGCTCACGGGCAGGGTAGAGGTCCAAACCTTCCTCGGGGCAACCACTCGGCTGCTGGTCCGCGAGTCCGCGGCGTCGAGTGGGGACGCGCCGGCCACGCGGCTGCTTGCGGTCGACGTCCCGAGCGCCAGCGCCGGGCGCTGGCCGGCCGGCAGCCAGCTCGAGGTCCGGATTCCCGCCTCGTCGAGCCGTGTGATCGCCGACCGAACCACTGAGGGCGCCGTCGTCGACCGCTCGGCCGTCGCAGTACCGATCGTTCCGGATCTGGGCGTCTGACAGGCCGACGCAAGCGCTGCCGGATCGGCCCCAACCGCCATCACATCGAAGGAGTCCAGTGAACCGATTGCCGTTCTCGATGCCGGGTCGTTTCTGGCGCGGCAACCTGCACGCCCATTCGAACCGTTCCGACGGCCAGTTGGCCTCGGCGGAGACCGTGGCCTGGTACCGCGACAACGGCTACGACTTCGTGGCCTTGACCGACCACTTCATCCCGCGCTTCGGCTACCCGATCACCGACACGACGGAGATGCGAGTCGGAGGCTTCACTACGCTCATCGGTGCCGAGCTCCACGCACCGCGAACCCACGTGGGCAACCTGTGGCACATCGTCGCCGCCGGGCTTCCGCTCGACTTCCCGCGCACCGCCCCCGGCGAAACCGGCCCGGAGCTGGCTGCCAGGGCCGCGGCGAGCGGTGCGTTCGTGATCGTGGCCCACCCGGCCTACTACGGCCTGACGGTGGCGGACGTGGAGTCGATGACCGCGGCCCACGCCATGGAGATCTACAACGGCGCCTCGGAGCTCGCCTACGAGATGGGCCACAGCGGCCACATCCTCGACGT
>PMJT01000184.1:8693-13854 GCA_003158495.1 Chloroflexota bacterium
GTCATCATGTCCGCCGGTGGTGAGCGGTACGAGTGCCGCTACGGGGTGAGCCTGACTGAAACGCGGCTCCCGCTCGATTTGTTCTTCCGCAACGGTGCCCACGAGGTGGATCCGGCCCTGGGCACGTACTTCCGCATCACGGTCGTCGACGCCCATGGCAAACGTGCGTGGACGAACCCGATCTGGCTGAGTTGAGCGCACCGGCCGCCGCCTCCGAGGGCGTGGAACGCCGCGTTCGTTAACTCGCGGCAGGACAACGCGTTAACCCGGCGAGTCCAGGCTAGCGGTAGTCCGCCGACGGAGTAGCACCCGGCGGACTCTCGCTGAGAACCTCGAAGGGATGGGAATGGTCAAGGCCTTGTGCCCCGGCGGAGCCTGCAGGATCTGCCCAGAGTCGAGGAACGTCGCCATCCCTATGTCGATCGGGGCGCAGATGATCGCCGCGGGCGCCGTCGCGGCAACCGGTGTCATCACCCCGGAGGAAGCCTTCGACCCGGAGACGGTCTCCGCGCAGCTGGCCCGTCGCGACATCCACATTCACCACGAAGCCGTCGACGTGCGGACCGTCCACGCCCGCCTCTGCCGACCAATACCGATAGGAGAACCGACCTTGGCTGGACTTACGCCCGCGCACCTGTTCATCGTCTTGATCATCGCCCTGGTCGTCATCGGACCCGGCAAGCTGCCCGAGGTTGGATCCGCAGTGGGCAAGAGCATCCGCGAGTTCCAGAAGGCGTCGAGCGGCGTGCAGGAGTCGGTGGCCGGAGCGCCGGTACAGCCCGCGCCGCAGGTCGCCACTCAGCAGATCCAGCGGCCGTTGGCTCCGCCCCAGGTCTGGAGCCAGCCCGTCGTCTACGCCGAGCCCGGCTACGAGGCCGGATACATGCCCCAGGTCTACCCGGCACCGGTCTACCACGCGCCAGTTGCGCCGCAGACCCAGCCCGTCGAAGCCGCGCCGGCCACGGCAGTCGCCAATGAATCACAGCCCCAGCCCAGGGCCGACTGAGGCTCGCGCCCGGAACCCGGCACCACGGCCCGAACGGAGAAAGGGGTAGCGAGATGAACGTTGCGGTTGTCGAGCCCACCTCCCAGCAGAGCGCGGCCTCGGCCGATCGAGAGGGCGCGCCGTCAAAGACGGGACACCAGGCCGAATGGATCGACCCGGAAGGCGACGACTGGTTCGCGTCGATCTACCGCGAGCTGACCGCAGAGCCCACCGCGACCGGCTTCGACCTGCACGCCCCCGAGCTCGAGCACTGGTTCGGTTAGGACCCGTCGGCCTCAGGGCACCGCGATCAGCACGGTCTGCTCGCCGAATCCTGCCAGCGCGGCGCAAGCGAAGACGACTGCGTGGCCGGCGTCGCCGACGCCTTCTTCACTCGCCACGGGCCGATCAAGGACGTTCGCCGAGGGCGAGGCCGATCTCGATTTCATCGAGGACGGGCGGCAGCTCGCCGATCGAGCCGATCAGGTAATGGGCGCCCGCGGCCTTGAGCGTGTCGACTGCGTGGCCAACCAGCCGAGCCTTCTCGGAGGCCGGAACAGCCGCCATCTCCTGGCGGTCGAGCCCGACATAGTTGCCGGTGTTGGTGACGCCGACAGTCCAGGCGCCGGCATTGAGCCCTTCTTCGATGTCGGCCGCCGTGTCGCCGACCTTCACGACGGCGCTGGGCGGGAAGACGCGCATCTTCTCCATTGCGCGCAGCAGCATCCAAGGCTCGGGTCGACCGGCAGGAACCTCGTCCGCGCAGATCATCACGTCCGGCTCGTAGCCCTGTTCGATGGCGGCGCGAGCCGCGATCTCGCCCACGGACCGCGGGTAGCCTGTGGTGGAGCCGACCTTGTAACCGCGGGCCCGCACTTCGGCGATGGCTTCGATCGTACCGGGGATCAGCGCGCAGAAGCGCGGCAGGACGGCCATCTGGATTGGCACGAGCTCGAGGTACATCGCGCAGACGTCCTCCTCTGTGCACGGGCCTCCGTGGACTGTCTGCCAGCGCGCCGCGACGTCCGGCATGGCCGCGATGGCGCGGATGTGATCGAGCTTGTAGATGCCCATCGGGCCGCGGGCCTGGGCTGTCGTTATCGTCACCCCGAAGCGAGAGAAGACCTCCATGAAGGCCCCGACGGGCGCCAGCGATCCGAAGTCCTGCGTCGTGCCGGCCCAGTCGAGAACGACGGCCCGCAGTCGCCGCATCGGAGTTCGCGCATCGGCCGCGGGTGCGTCGACCGCGGCCGATGCGCTGGGATCGGCAATTGGCGATCGGTCTGCACCCTCAGCGCTTGTCACGCCGTCACCGTCGAACTGATGTCAGCTGTTGTACGTCCGGAACCCGTTTGCCGGCCGGCGGCGCTTGCCAGCTTCGCCTCGACGAGAGCACGCTCGAGCGATTCGGTGAAGTCGACCAGTACCTCCGGTTCGATGGCTCCGAGTGTACAGATGCGGAATGTCGTCCTGGCCGCGTCGCCCAGGCCGCCGTAGATGACATAACCGTCGCGCTTCACGGCGTCGTGGAGAACCTGGTATGTGACGCCGGCCGGGAGCCGCAGGCTGCGTACCGAGGAGGATCGATTCTCTGCGGCGACCGTTGGCTCGAGTCCCATCCGGGCGAAGGCGGCGTCGAGAAGTGCGACCCGGGCCTTGTAGGCGGCGCGGCGATGTTCGGTGCCCTCGTCGAGCAGCTCGTCCAGCGCGGCCTCGAGGCCGTATACGGCCGGCACGGCCGGGGTGAACGGGACGCTGTCCTTGCGCTGGGCCTCGAGATAGCCGGCGATGTCGAGGTAGAGCGACCGTCGCGGTGCCTCGGCCGCTCGGGCCGCCCCGGCGGGGGAGAGGAGCACGAATGCGCTTCCCGGCAACCCGTGAAGGCACTTGTTGGAGGTGCAGGCGACGAAGTCGATGCCGGAGCCTTCCAACGCTAGTTCCTCCGCGCCGAGCGAACTGATCGCGTCCACCAGGACTCGCACCCCCCGCGCGGCGGCGAGCGCCGAGATCTCGCGCACGGGATTCAGCAGCCCGGTCGTGGTCTCGTGGTGGACGACGGCGACCGCGTCGATCGTTGGATCGGCGGCAAGGGCGGCGTCGATGCCAGCTGGGTCGATCGGCTCCGTCTGGGCCGCTCGAACTGCCACCGTCTCGATCCCAAGGCGCTCGGCGATCGTCGCCAGCCGGTCTCCGTAGATGCCGTTGCGGCAGACCAGCAGGCGCCGCCCTTCGCGAACCGAGGCACCCACCATGGCCTCCATGGCCGCCGTGCCCGATCCGGCGATGAGCGCCAGCTCCCAGTCCGAGGCGACGCCCGCGACCTGGAACAGCTTCTCGCGGACGCGGCCGAAGATCTCGGAATACTCCGGCTCGCGGTGGCACAGGTCCGGGCCGGCCACGGCGCGGTGAACCCTGTCGCTGACGACCGCCGGTCCGGGGTTCAGCAACACGCGCTGGCGGTGGCGCCGGTTCCGGCCGTACAGACTGGCGTCCAGCTTCGCGAACTCGTCCGGATCGACGATGCGATCGGGCTGGCCGAGCAGCAGATCGAGCTTGCCGCCGTGGTTGCCGCTGTGGATGCCGATCACGGCTCCGGCACCGGATCGGCCGCCGGCGATCAGCGAGGCGCGTGAGCCGCCGATAAGGCCGAGCTGGCGGACGTCGGGAACGTCGGCCGCGGCGAGAGCCACGAGGATCCCGAACGGGGCCGGCGGCATGGGGCCGCGGACGATGACATCNNGGCACCGTCGGCGCGTACGAGCTCCAGGTCCGACGCAAGGGAGGCCTGCGCGGCCGGCGCCAGGTCTCCGGCGAAGAGTGTCCAGACGGCGATGGCGCGGTCTTCGGACCAGGCGCGTACGGTCGCGACAGTGTCGGCATACGGCATTGCGACGGAACCTCCGGTGCGGAGAAGCCACGCTCGCAGACGGGCCTTGCTTCTTTGACGAAGGCTGCGCCGGGAGCATTAACGCGCCGCAAACGCAGAATTAACTGCGTCGGTTCAGCCGGCGGACCAGGCGGGGGCAGACGACGAGGTTGGAGATGGCCGCCAGGACTTTGATCGGCTGAGGGTCGGCTTCGGGGGCGCGTGGAGCCGCTCGAACCGAAGAGCGGCCGATGGCCGGCCGCTCTCGGGACAAAGGCGAAGGGTGCTTCAGGGATTGAGGTCTTCCACCTCACCGGTGGCGAGGAAGACCACGTCCTCGGCGATGTTCGTGACCCGGTCGCCGATACGCTCCAGGTAATGGGCCGCAAAGAGGATGCGGGTGCCAGGGTCCACCTTGAGGGGATCGGTCCGCATCTCGGCAAGGACGTCGTCGAAGACCTGGTGGTACAGCCGGTCGATTTCGTCGTCGCGAGCGGCGACCTCGCGGGCCCTGGCCTCGTCGATGTCCACGAGGGCCATGACCACGTCGCGAACCTGTTGTGCCGCGAGAGTGGCCATGGGCGTCAGCTCGTCGTACGTGACCATGCTGGTAACGCCGGCCAGTTTTCGCGCCTGTTTGGCGACTGAACCGGCGTGGTCGCCGATCCGCTCGAGCTCGTAGGTGACGCGGTCCAGAGCGAGGAGAAAACGCAGGTCGCGGGCGACCGGCGCCTGTGTGGCGATGGTCATCCCAACCAGGGCGGACACGGCCCGTTGCGTCTCGTTGACCCTGCCGTCGGAGGCGATGACCTTCTGCGCCAGCACCGCGTCACGACACATGATCGCGTCGTGGGCGGCGAGAATTTGTTCCTCGACGTAGGAGCCCATGCGCAGGACGCCTTCCTTGACGTCGCGCATCTCAATGTCCAGGCTTTCGCGGATGCGAGCTGCGGTCGAGCGGTCCGCGGCTGCGGCAGAGTGATCCGCCACAGCAGCAGAGTGATCCGCCACAGCAGCAGAGTGGTCCGCCGATACGGTGGAATGATCCGCCGATGCGGTGGAATGGTCAGCCGATGCGGTGGAATGGTCCGCTGACACAGCAGCCACGTCCTCAGAGGATTTCATGGTCGATTCCTCGTTGTCGGACGTGCTCATCCGAACCGCCCGGAGATGTAGTCCTCGGTCAGGCGCTCGTTGGGACGCGTGAATATCCGCCCGGTCGGCCCGATCTCGACGAGATAGCCCGCGCGGTCGTCGGCCATCGTGAAGAAGGCAGTAACGTCACTGACCCGGGCCGCCTGCTGCATGTT
>PMJT01000184.1:13896-14030 GCA_003158495.1 Chloroflexota bacterium
CCGGACTTGCGCCGCAGGTCGTCCTTGACCTCGTCCCAGAGGGCCGCTCGCTTGAGGCTGGTCTCGACAAGCTCCTCGAGCTTGCGCCGGTCGTTCTGGCCGCGTCGCCGCGGGCCGTACGCGACGTTCTCGAA
>PMJT01000067.1 GCA_003158495.1 Chloroflexota bacterium
CCGCCGGGGTTGCCGCGCAGGTCGAGGATGATCGAAGTCGCCCCGGCTTTGGTGGCGGCGGTGATTTCGGTTTGGACCTGGTCGGCCGCGCCGGTCGAGAACTCCGCCAGGACTATGTCGGCGGTGTGGGTGCCGGGGATCATGCCCCATTCGGCCAGGGGAACGCTGATGTTCGCCCGCGTCATCGTGATGTCGACCGGCGTGGTGGAACCGGCGTGGATCACCGTGATGGTGACCTTCGTTCCCGCTGTCCCGCGGATCTTGGTCCCGACGTCGTTCATCGTCATGTTGGTCGTCGATTGGCCCTCGACCGCAGTGATCGTGTCGCCGACCTTGACTCCCGCCGCGGCGGCAGGCGATCCGGTGATGACCTTGTCGACGCGGAAGACGCTGTTGGCGCTGGACATGACGACGCCGATGCCGGCGACGCTCGCGCTGAGCGAGCTCTGGAAAGCCGCGTATTCCGCCGGCGTCAGGAAGGTCGAATGGCCGGTGTCGCCCAGGCTGTCGACCATGCCCTTGATGGCGCCGTAGAGGAGCTGCTGGTCGGTCACCGACGCCCGGCCCACAAAGTTGTTCTTGACGATCTGGAGGGCCTCCTGGTACAGGGCCGAGCCCTGGACTGAGCTACCCGACGTTGCCGTGCTGCCAGGCGTGGTGGCCGGCGTGGTGGTTGTAGCCGGGAAGAAGGTGTGATCGACGACCATTCCACCGGAGAACGCGAGGAGGCATGCAGCGACGACGGCGAGGAACCCGGGCAGCCGGCTGGGGCGGCGAGGCGCACCGTCGCCGGGGGGAGCACCGAAGCTATCGAAGGTTCGAGGCGGCTGGTTCGGCGCCCAGCTCTGGCCCTGCTGCCAGGCCGAACCCTGCTGCCACGCCGGAAGCGCGGGCGGCTGCTGGGGCGGCCAGGTCGGGGCCGCTTGCGGCTGGGGCGGCCAGGACGGAGTGGGCGGCGCCTGGGGAGGCCAACCGGTGGGGCCGCCCGGCACGGGGCTGCCCTGTGGAGTTCCGGGCTGAGCCCAGCCACCTGGCTGCGGAGTCTGCCACGGCGACGCCGGAGGAGGCGGGGCCCACGGGTTAGGAGGCGGCGCCCACTGCGACTGCTGGGCGGGCGGCGTCCAGACCGGAGGCGGAGGCGGGGTCGGCTGTGCTGTCGGCCCGGCCGCGCCGCCGAGTGCGGTTGACCCGGCGGCGGGACCGGTCGCGGCCGGCTCTCCACCGAAAGGCCCCTCGGGCTCGGGGCTCGGCGTAGCGCCGGCCTCCGGGCTCGGAGTTGTGGCATCGTCGGGCGGCGGTGCGCCCGTATCGCCACTCAAGTTGTCGTCGTCGAATCGCATACCGGGGGCCTCCAAGTGTCGCTGCAGCACACATCATGGCGTACCTGATCCTTGGGAGATGCTGAAGGGCAGCCCGTTGCGTCTCGCCGTCGTACATTTACCTGCAGGAGACGCGCGATGGCCGGTGACAATCGATGCGAAGAGGGCAGGGCCCGCTGGCTGAGCGACCCGGATTCGGTGTCGCCCACGGTCCTGATCCTGGGCGGCTTTCTGACCGCTCCGCCGATGTACGGGCCGCTCGTCCGGCGGCTGATGGACCGAGGGGCGGCCGGCGCGCTCGTCGCGGAGGTCTGGACTCCCGACTGGCTCATCGCCGGCGTGCGCGGAATCGGGCCCATCTGCACCCGCTCCGGGCGGGCGTTGCGCGATGCCGTCCGTCTCTCGGCCACCTTGTCTGACGGTGCCCCGTTGCTCGTCGTCGGCCACTCTGCTGGCGGGATCACGGGCCGGCTGCTCACCGCGCCCGAGCCCCTGCCGGGGCGCAGGTTCGGGGCGGCGCGTTGGGTCGGCGCGATCGTCACTCTCGGCACCCCGCACCGGCTTGCCGCGGGCCAGGGGATAGGCCGCCGGATTCGGGACGTGGCTTCGCTGATCGCCGACGAGCAGGTTCCGGGCGCCTTCCACGCGCCGAGGATCGGCTACCTGTCCGTGGCGTCGCGCGCGCTGGTCGGCGATCCGGGCGGCGACGGCCGCGCCCGCGTCGCCCACCTCATGTACCGCTCGATCATCGGCCGTGCCGCTGTGCCCGGCACCGAGGGCGATGGGCTCGTACCCGTCGCGGCGACGCATCTCGACGGCGCGCGGCACCTGGTCATCGACGGCGCCATCCACGGCCCCGGCGGCGCCATGAGCTGGTATGGCTCGACGGACGCGGTCGATGCCTGGTGGCCGCTGGCAATGGAGACTTGGCGCTCGACGCTGGCTAACCGGGCCGAAGGGGAGCGCGAAAGCGTCGCTGTTTGACGGGTCACCCGTCCATCGCTACAGTTCCCGGCGCGGGGTGGAGCAGCGGCAGCTCGTCGGGCTCATAACCCGAAGGTCGGCGGTTCGAATCCGTCCCCCGCAACCAAGCTCTGAACGTGGAACCCGGCCGAGAGGCCGGGTTTCGTCGTCTCCGGCAGGCGCTCAGATCACATTCTTCCGTCAGCCGGTGTTCCGCTGGATCGCCTGCGGACCCCGGTTGAGACGAACTGATCTCCCAGATCACCCGCCCGCCAGGTGAAAGCAACCCTATCCCGGCATCGTCGGTGACCAGTATCAAGAACGCCGGCTGAGGGTCAGTGCCCCTGCTGACTGGTGACCGGCCGGGTCGGCGGATTACTCCCTGATGACCGGTTCGTAGCGACAGTTGCAGTACATGTTCCCGCACCCCACCAGGGGCAACTCGGGTGCATTCTCCGGCTCGAAGACCTGGTCGGCAAGTGACCGGCACGGGCCGCAAGGGTCGTTCTTCCACAGCACCACACGAACCCGAAGGCCCAGTGCTGCATACCGGACCATCCAGACACGGCGAAGCCCGCGGAGGCCCTCGGGGTCCCACCGCCAGCCCGGCTCGACCATGTGAGTCAGGGCCCAGTGGGCGTCCATCTCCTTGCGCAGAGGGCCCGCATCCTGCTCTCGAAGGAGGTACACGACGTAGTCGTCGCCCCGAATCAGAACGATCTCCCGCCGGCACGATCGACACTTGATGTTCTTGACTGGGAGGTTGGCCAGACGGGACGAGCAGTGCGGGCAACGGTTGCCTGCGTAGATCGCACCATTGGCTTCGATCGCACCAGTCAGGACCGGTACCCAACCACGCGCCATGTCGGCCGGGAGCGGGGTTGCTGAGTCATCCAGAGACGGCATCGCGCCTCCTAAGCCACTGGAAGTCGCCGCCGCATGGTAGTCGACCTGCGGAAGGACCAGGCTGCCTGTTGCCCACAGGCCGGACACGACGGCTTGAGCGTCTACGATCCGCCAGCAGCGATCGTGTTCACAAGGAGACCCCATTGGGTCGGCTATTCCTGATCGGCGGTACGTCGAACGCTGGCAAGACCACCTGCGCCCAACTGCTCGACGAGCAGTTTGGACTTGAGTACTGCTCGGTTGACGAGGTGCGAGGTGGCCTCCAGTCAGCTGCGCCTGAAGCCGATCCAATCAACTACTTCTTGACTCGATCTGCCACCAGAGAGCAGCCTCGAGCACAAGAACGACGTTGCCGACCGAACCTGCCGAGACGGAGTGGCCCAGTTGTTGGAGCTCCTGTTGGCTACCGAGCGCGACGTGATCATGGTCGCTGGCGCCGTCTTCCTCACAGAGACCGACCCCGACAGGCTCCGGGAGCGATACTGGGTGCGCGATCAGACGAGGTGCATCGGCAAGGACCGCAGCCGCCTCGACCTGTTCATGTCGCACTACCTATGTTGGGTCCGATGGCTGCAATCCGAGGCGGCCCAGAGGAGGCTCACTGTCGTCGACGCTAAGGGCGAGAACGCGCTCAACGATGTTGCGGTCGGTCTTGGGTTGAACCGCACAAGGTAGGCAGCACAAGATAAGGCAGCGACCAACTTCGGCCGCCACGCTATGAACCACGACGCGCGGACAAGTATCTATGCAGGGGGAGGACAGAGATGATGGCTTGGCGCAACCGGCTCGAGTGTTTCGCGTTATTGGCCATCCTGGCGGCGACGGTCGTCGGGTGCGCAAGCTCGTCGCTCTCGACAGCCGGAGCGTCGGCTCCGGGGTCGCCCTCCGCTCCTGCGCGCGCACAGGACACCGACGATCATTTCCAGCTCGTCTTCGAGTTGCCGAAGACCATCTGGCGGACGACCGAAGAGGTCACCGGCAAGGCCACGCTCGCGCTCGTGACCCCGACCTCGATGACGGTCTGGGGCTCGGGATCAGGCATACTCGGGTTCGGGTTCGCCCAGGTCGGAGGCGACAAGAACGTGGGCTGGATACGTACGGCCGACTGTGGGCCGCGCCAGCTCGAGGCCTCGACTCCCCTCGTCTCGCCGATTACGAAGACGCCCTCATACAGTGAATCTGCCCCGCCAACCGACTTCTACCGCGTCTTCGGGACGGACCCCCTCATCCATCTGCCCGCGGGCGACTGGAGGATCTCGGCCGTCACCGACTTCACGGAAGACGGCTGCGGCGGGACCCGCCATGAGCTGCAAGCCGCGCTCGTGATCCACGTCGTCGCTTGACCTCGCGCCGTACGGCGTCCCGTTCGCGTGAGGAAACTGAAGTGGATACGAGAACGGAAGAGAGGTTGTCGCCGACGATCCTTGCGCCCATCCCAGCCAGTCCCGCGGCCGCCTTGTCCGCGCCGAGTCGTCTTCGTTTAGTCGACACGACGACCTGAGTAGCGCGGGATCGCGATGGACGAGGTATCGGATAGGACCGATGCCGAAGGAGCCAGATCGCCGGAGGCTATCGCCCGAGCGCGGCGACGAGCGCCTTCTTTACCTCGACGGGGCGCCCCGCGCACCTTGCCGCACGGGTTGGCAGGGCACCGCGGCCAGTGAGCGCGCGCCCCTCGTTAGCGGCTCTCGGAGTGCCGTTTACCTTCTCATCGCGTGCTAGCCCCAATCAGGCGACTCGGCGTCGGCCTCCGCCTTGCCTTCGATGTGAATCCGCGCATCTTCAGGGGCGCCGCAGAGCGCACAGTTGGGTCTACCGGCAGGGCCAATGGTTGCTGCGGGTACGCCCAACTGGGGCATGCTCCCGATCCTCGGGTTGACGATGGGGACCTCTGGGCTGGGCTCGAAAACGTGGGGCTGATGCTTGTCGGGCGCCGATGTCTTGGATTCGTCCATGGGGGCGACCCCTTTCGATCCTCGTGTTCGCGGAACTACCTGACCCGTATGTGAGGCGATGGTAGGCGCCGTACTGACGCGGATTGAGCGGGTAAATGCGGCAGTCAACGAATAGCACGAGGTCCACGATACGCGGTGAGCGTCAGCCGAAAGGTGACTAGGGAGCGGACCGGAGTTCACGCCGGATCATGGCCTGCAACGCCGGCCGCTCCGCCTCGATCTCCTCTGCCAGCCGAGCAGCCAGGATCGGCAGGCGCCACGCCGCGAGTTCTCGGAGGTCCAAGGCCCGAAGACGCCGGTACCGCTGCAGATAGACGCTGCTGAGGCGCTTTCGGAGGAGGGCTACGAGGGTTCGTTCGGCCGCCGGCATGTGCGACGGAACGCCGCTATCGCGCAACAGCAAGACCGTGCGCGCCACGTCCCCGGCCGGGTTGCCGCAGCAGGCCGTCATCCAATCGATTACAACCGCCCCCGTCGGGCTGATCAGGACGTTCCCCGGGTGCATGTCACCGTGACAGATGGCATCCCTGGCTGGCAGGGCGTCCAGGCGGGCGAGCGCCGTCCCTCGGGCCCCGTCCGGTAAGTGCGCGGCGGCGCGGTCGATGGCCCAGCGCAGGTTCGTCTTCTGATCCGGGAGCCCCGAGCCGGGAGCGTCGTGCATGGCGGCATGGAGTTCCGCGAGTCGTCGGGCCAGCCTGTCGATCTCCCAGGGCCGTCCCGACATGCGGTCGAGCATCGAGGCACCCCCTAGGCGCTCGTAGATGAGGCCGAGGCGTCCCTCTATCCGGGTCGTGCCCATAAAGGCGGGCGCGGCGACTGCGGCACGAGCGACCAGCGCGGCGGCCTCGGCTTCGCTCTCCCCGAGGCGGTCTGGGAGACCTGGACGGATGAGCTTGACGACCTCGCCATCACCGTAGGCGAATACCTCGGCCGTGCGTCCAAGGCCGATCGGGTCGCCAAGCCCGGCGACCGTCGATGGCATTCGTGCGGCAACGTCATTCATTGGGCTCAATTGTGCACGACACGAAGATCGCGTAATGCTGCAGGGCCGGCGTCACCGACGCCCTCGGCCAGCCAGTCCATTTGCGTGCGCTTGCTGTGGTCGGCGTCGAGATGCACTTCCGCTGGCATCGGGCGAGCTGCGTTCGCCGCGCCAGCCAATGGCGCTCCTAGGAAGTTCGGTCGGCAGTACGAGCCGACATCTCCCTGGCGGTTTGGATCAAGTCGGAGCCGGCGCCGTAGGCACCCAGAATGGCGCCCATTAACACCGGTGAGATCATGTGCGGAGCACGGGGGGCTTTGACACGCGGCCCGCACATGCTGGCCGCCGGGACCGCGCCGAGCCACTGGCGAGACCGACCCGTGTACGACGCGTCCCAAGGAGCCGTGCTATGAACCGAGTTCTGTGGAGAGCCACGGCAATAGCGGCCGTCTTGACAATGGTGGCGGGTGTCGCTCCGGCCAATGGCGCTCACAAGCCCAACGTGTCGCCGGCCCAGGTCACGGGGACATACACCTATGTCTTCCCCAGCGATCCCGCGGCGAACATTCGATCGGTCACACTCCAGGCTGTTGGCACCACGCCGGCGCAGGGAACGTTTGTGTGGACAGTTGCCGCCACGCGCAGGTACCTCACCGGTTCGGTGACGTGCGTCCAAGTCGTCGGGCAGGATGCCTGGGTCGCCGGCCGGGTCAAGAAGTCGGACCCCGGGGACTCGATCTATCGTGGGATCCTGTTCCGCATCCACGCTGATGACTCGGTACCGCTTGGGTTCCAGGTAGTCACGAGCGTCGAATCCACAGCCGCGGTCGCGGATTGCACGTCGATGGACACGTCGGCGGATTCCGCACTGGCGCCGATACTCTCGGGCAACATCTCCGTCAGACCCGCTGGGCTCAGCGTCTACTCGTTCGATGCGAGCTTCTCGGCAATGACTCAGCTGACCGCCCTTACGGCGGCCGGCCGCGGCATGGTTGGCGTGGTCCTCCCCGACGTCGCCACATCGGGTCGATACACGAGCTTCGACATCCCGAACTTGACCAAGGCATTCACGGCCGCCGGCTACACCAGGCGCCAGTTCAAGATCGATAACGCCTCTGGCACCACCAGCGAGCTGGCGGTCGCCCAGGCCGACATCGCCGCCGGCGCCAAGGTCCTGATCGTGGACCCGCTTGACGGACCCACCGGCCTCCAGATCCAGACCCTGGCCGCCGCCGCCGGTATCCCGTACATCAGCTACGACCGAGCCACCTTCCAGGGCACGCACACTTACCTGGTCAGCTTCGACAATGTTCAGGTAGGCAAGCTCATCGGGCAACGCTTCGAACAGTGCGTTACCGACTGGAAGGTCGTCAGCCCGCAGGTGTTCGAGCTGGACGGCGGCAAGGACATGGATCCTAATGCGGTCGCCTTCGCCCAAGGCTATAACTACGTGCTCTGGGGCACCCCGCTGACGAACACAACGCCCCCCGCCGTCGGTACGACCAACAGCCTCGGCTATACGCTCGTCGGCGACGAGTTCGCCCCCGGCTGGGACCCCGACCAGGGCCAGGCCATCTTCCAGACGGCTTACACCGACAACCGGGCGATCGACGCCACGCTCGAGGCCAACGACTCGCTAGCCAACTCGGTGATTACCGTCCTCAAGGCCGCCGGCGTCGGGCCCAGGACGATCCCGACAGTCGGACAGGACGCCACTCTCCAGGCCATGGAAAACATCCTTCAGGGCTACCAGTGCGGCACGGTCTACAAGCCGATCTACCTGGAGGCCCAGGCAGCAGTCGCGGTGGCCACGTACCTGCGCGCCGGCCAGACGCCGCCCGCGGCCCTCATCAACGGCACCGCGACCGATCCGACCAACTCCGCTATCACTGAGCCGGCCGTTCTTCTGCGAGGGTCCTGGGTCAACGTCTCGAATATGGAGACGACGGTAATCAAGGACAAGTGGGTCAGCGCGAGAGACCTGTGCAACGCAGTCGGCGCCTCCGTCTGCAGGGCCGCAGGCATCCACTAATCGACAGCAGGCAGCGAGGGCGCGACGCCCGAAGCGAATTGCTGGTGAAACTGTCGCGGCGACCGACACCGTGGACTCGTCGGTAATCGCCAGTGCGTCGGCGACGCGTCGAGCCATTTTGTACGCGTGCTCGGGTCGCACGGCGACAACGTCAGCTCGTTGAGCTGCGTAATCACGGTCTGTAGCGACTGCGGCAGCCGCAAGACACAAGGAGGCCCGCCCATATTTCGGGGGCGGGCCTCCTCTCTTGCCCGGTACCGCCATGGCATGCTCATCGTCGCCATCGCCGAGACCTGCCCGTCGGGCACCGTCCACTACGCACGGGGTCTGCTTGAGCTGTTCGCGAGGGGCGTCAGGCCCTCGACGGACCAGTCCTGAGCGCTTTCAGCGTTCGCATCGTCCATGATCGCTACCATGGGGGGCGTGGCGGTGGATCGTTGGGCGGGGTTCGATCGGGGGCGGGCGGTCCGGCTGGCGGCCCAGCTAGGGTTGGCTACGTGGTTTGCCTACTGGACCTGGCAGACTCTCCGATCCTACTTCGAGAGCTTCCCACACCACCTCGATATGCTCGGGTTCGATGCCCGCATCTACCTGCACGCAGCGCAGACTTGGGTTGCCGGGGGCGATCCCTGGACGGCCTACGCCTCCCAGCATTCGTGGGCGGCAGGCGCTCCGGACGTGGCCTACTACTTCACCGGCCCGCCTCCCACCGTCCTGGCTTTTGTCCCCTTCTCGTGGCTCGCGGACGGTGTGTTCACGGTCGGGTGGATGGCCCTCACCATTGGCGCGGCGTTCTACACCCTTCGGCGGCTTGGTCTGCCGGCCTGGTGGATCCTGTTTCCTCCGCTGGCCCAGGCTGTGTTCGTGGGCAATCCGCACGTCCTCTGCCTCGCGCTGATCCTTAGCGGATCGAATGTGCTGCGATCGATCGCGCCGGCCGCGAAGGCCTACGCCGTTCTACCGATGATCGGGGAGCGCCAGTGGCGCGCACTGGGGCTCTTTGCGGTTGCCGGAGCGCTCTCCGTCGTCATCCTCTGGCCCCTGTGGGCCCGGTACCTGGCCGACTACGCCCACATTCAGGCCTGGATCACGACCGCCACGTGGGGCGGCTTCTCTGCCACTCGCGATCCGCGTCTGTTCGTGGTCGTTGCGGCTGCCCTTGCAGCGCTCTGGCGCGTCGACCACCGCGCGGCCGGCTGGCTCGCGGTCCCGGCGCTGTGGCCGGCGGCCGAGTACTTCTACGCCACGTTTGCGCTGCCGCTGCGCTCCCCCTGGCTTGTGGCAGCCCTGGCCGTTCCGGGAACCCAGGCGGCTGCCTTTGTGCCCTGGACCGTCGCCGCGTACGCTGTCGTGCGACTAGCGCTGGCGCTGGGCACCCCTGACGCGCCCGAAGCTGGCCTCGCTCCACCACCAGATGGACGCTAGTAGCGGCGCCCGACAATATTGAATAGGTCAGTTCGAAAGGGTGGGCCTGACTCCTCTTGCCCCGACCGTTCAGGTAGGTAAGGCGTACCCGTGCGGTGCCAGCGGGCACCCCCGTGTCAGGGTATGGCCGATCCTGCAACGACTGTGACGTGGACCGGCATGGGTGGCCATCCGGCGTCTGTCGTCAGCAGCAGGGCGGCACCCAGTTCAACCGCCGTGGCCACGACTAGCGCATCCGGCAGCCGCAACCTCGTTCCGTGCAGGGCCCTCAACTTCGCCGCGGTTGCAGCAATCTTCCGAGTGGCTGGCTCAACTCGAGCGGGAAGAGCTGCGAGAAACTCATCGACCTTTGC
>PMJT01000249.1 GCA_003158495.1 Chloroflexota bacterium
ACGGCGGTGATGCTGGCCGCGACGGCCATAACAACGCGCCTTTATATAAATGTAGATTGATGCTAGGCCCGTTGTGCCGGTCTGTCAAGGCGCGCCGCGAGTCGGCTGCGGGTGGGATGGCCGCGGGCCGAGGCCCGGCGCGGGGACGGAGACGCCGCCGGCCGGGCTCCGACGCGGGGATGGTGAAGCTCGGCGTCGGTTCGGCCGGAGACGTTGCCCCGTTGGGGCCGGCGACTCGCTAGGTCCGCGCCGGCGGGTCAGTTCGGCCCCTGCCCCAGACCTGGGGGCCGCAGATGAAAGGTCGGTTGCCGTGGCGGGGCAAACTCGCCGGGTCGGCCAGCCAGGCGGCCACCGTCGCGTCGAGCCAGGCCAGCAGATCGGCGAAGTCGCGCCAGGGGCTGTGGGCCCAACCCTCCGTCCGACACAGGTCGATCAAGGCGCCCTTGGCGAAGACCAGGTCTGAAAGAGACGCGGCGTAACGATCGCTGAAACCGTCTCCAACCATCGCCACGGAGCGACCCGCGGCCTGGTGGGCGAGGACTCGCTGCCGCTTGCAGGTTCCGCAGACAAGGCAGTCAGGGTGTCCGAACCGAAAGTCCATGGTGGCGCGTCGGCCGTCGAAGATCGTACGGGCCGTGATCACGGGGATCCCAGGGACGCCAAGGCGGTCCAATGCCGGTTCGATGTAGAAGCCAAAGCCGTCGCTGACGACTTCTACCGGGACCCCCAACTCGAGTGCCCGTACGACGAAAGGGCCAAAGGTCTGGTCGAGCGGCTGGGCATCGGCCAGCGCCACGACCTCGTCGGGCACGCCCGGCAACAGCTTCACCTGGCTCGTGTAGAGGGTTCTGCTGCCGACGATGCCGGCCGAATACGCCGCGTCATCGAGCGAGTACTGCTCGCCGATGAACCTCAACAGGATCTGATCCGCAACGTCCGTCTTTGCGATCGTCCCGTCGAAGTCGACCAGGATCGCGAGTGGCGGGCGACCGGGCTGGAGAGGCGGAACAGGCGCCGAGGCGACGCCGCGGAGCGGACGGACGGCAGAGTTGCGGGGCGCCGACGGGGCGGCGAGGGCGGCGGCCGGGGCGGCTTGTGGCAGAGCCGCCGCGCGCGGGGCGATGGGCTCCCTGTGGGAGCCCCGAGGATCGGTTGGCATGCCGCAGAGAATACCGGCGGCCGAGCGAGAGCGCCGGCGAGGCGAGGGCCCGGCGGCTACGGCCCGCGGGTCAGCGAACGCCACGTCAGGCCACCATCGGTCGTGACGTAGATGTATTGCGAGTAGCTCGAACTCGTTGCACCGGGGTGGTAGCACGTCGCCCAGACGTCCGTCGTCGAGACCGTCATCACGCTCACGAGTGAGGTCTCGGAACCGGACTGCCTACCCGGACAGACGCCGGAGGCGTCCACCGTGGCCGTGAACTTCCTGCTGCTCATATCGAAGAACCGGATCGTGGCCGTGAACTTCCTGCTGCTCATATCGAAGAACCGGATCGTTGCCGTGAACCTGGGCGTGAACGCAAAGGTCCCCGGCCATCTCGAGACCTCGCCGTCGAAGGCGGTCGCGGCAGCAGTTGACGACGATCCGGCCGAACCAGGCATCGAACCGGCCGGTATCGCGCAGAGTGAACCTCTGTCGCCACGCCGAAGTAAACGCGTCCTGGGCCGCTTCTTCGGCATCGCCGGCGTCGCCGAGAATCGCCCAAGCCAGTCGATAGGCCGACTGGACGTGCCTGGCCGATAGCTGCCGGAATGCTTCTTCGGGATCGTCGGAGCTGACGCCCGCGACGTCTGATGCCACGGCAATTCTTTCAGCTCGGGTGTTCACGACCGATACGACGATACCCGACCGGCTTTCGTTCCCGATAGGCCCACTGGCCGGCCGCTCGCATGCTGCGTTCGCGGCTGCGCTCCGGTGCTCCCGGCCGCCTTGCCTGCCCACGGCGGGCCGTCGGGCTGAGCCGCTCCGCCCCACCGCACGCGTCAGCGCCGGAACGAGACCGAGTGCATCCGCGAGATGAAGATGCCCGCCACGATGACCAGGCCGCCTAGGATCTGGGCGGGGACAATGGCCTCGCCCAGGAGGAGCGCGGCGAGCATGATCGCGAATGCCGGGACCAGGAACTGGAACAGCATGGTCCGAGTGGGCCCCAGCACCTTGACCACTTCGAACATGACCACGTTGGCCGCGGCTGCCGACACCAGGGCGCAGAAGAGGAAGAGCCAGATCGTGCCGGCGTGGACATGCGAGACGTCGAATGTGGCCGCCTGCCAGAGAGCGAACGGCAGCATGCCGAGACAGCCCAGCCCGATCGCCCACGTCGCCGTTCGCAGCGGGGAGTGGCGGCGCAGCACCGGCGCCCCAAAGGCCACGTAACAAGCCCAGCAGATCGTGGCCGCGAAGGTCATCAGGTCTCCGGCGGACGCGCCAGTGAAGCCGATGCCGTGCGTCGCCAAGACGACTGAGACTGCCCCGGTCAGGGCGATGACGGCGCCAAGGACCTTCGGCCGCGAGATCGTGTCCGAACCGGCGAACGCGGCGAGGAGCATCGTCGAGACCGGAGTGGCCGCCGTGATCAGGGCGGAGTTGGAGGCAGTGGTCCGGTCGAGGGCGGTCGCCCAGAGATCCTGGTAGAGGCCGAAGCCGGCCAGGCCGAGGAGGAGCATCGGCACGATATCGGCGCGCGGCAGGCCGACACTCCCCTCGCGCCAGCGCAGGACCGCCAGCAGCACGAGGAAGGCTGAGCCGAACCGGACGAAGGCGAAGAGGATCGGCGGGACATCGGAAAGGATCGCCTTGACGGCGACGACATTCGCGCCCCAGGTCAGCATGACCAGCAGGATCGCGATCTCGGCGATGTGGCGCGCGCGGGCCGAATAGACGGGCCGGACGTGTGCGGCGGCGGGTTCACCGCCTGGCACGGCCGAAGATTCGGGGTACGCCGATGCCGCCGCGAGCGCGGACTCGGACGTGGACGCGGCCTCGAATTCTCCGATCTGACGGGTCATGACGGAAAACACAATCGCCCGGACCTTACGGCCCGGGCGACCTCCTGGTATCGATGTCGGCGCAGCCTAGACGGTCTCCTGGTCCAGCTCGAGCGACTCTTCGTCACCCTCTTCGGTGAGCTTGAGCCAGACAAATAGCCCGGCCAGCACCACCAGCGGGATCACGACAAGCGCTGCCACCATCACTAGCAGGAACGCTCCCAGGATCTTGAACAGTTTCAACTTCTTACCTCCCTGCCGCCCGATGCCGCCCGCCCGGGGCTCAAGCTCCAGGCTTGGCTTTTTGACTTCGGAAGTCCGGGGCCTGGGCGATCATCGCCTCGACCTCGTCTCGCATGAATTCGGCGATGACGTGGCGACTGCCGGTCTGCGAACCCATCAGGAACCGCAGTACGAAGGCTCCGTCCTGCTCGAAAAAGAAGATATCTCGCGGCTTCTGCTCGTCCACGTACCGACCGACCACGCGGAACGCCGCCTCATAGTAGCCCGCCTGCCCCCAAGTGACCGCGCGGTGATCGTTGTCGCGCCGAGCCTGGCCCTCTTCCATGAAACGAGCGATGTCGTCATCGAGGAACGTAAACGTTTCCTTGGCCTGCTGACCCACGTGCTCCGACCATGCCCCCGTCGAGGCCGTGTCGACCACGAGCCCCTGCACGATGAATCCGTCGGGCGCCTCGACTACGAGCACTTCGCGCATGCCACGTTGGTCCAGGAACGCGCCGATGGAACGAAGCACTTCCTGGTAGTTCTGCCGCGGACTGCCGTCGTAGATCCGCATTTCGCTTCCTCGTACTGTTCCGACTCCGGACAGGACCGTCGGCGAACCATTGGCCGTTGCCGCGCCGCCGGCCCGTCAGGTGTGAGCGACGCCCTTATGCGAGTGTACCAGCCGATTGCGGGCTCGCAACCGCCGTTGATTGGCACGCAGGCCGGTCGTTTGGCGGCGGCCGTTTCGGTGTATGGGCGGCGAGCCGTAGAATGCCCTCGTAGTCGAGTGCCGCGCCCGGCAGAGCTGCCTTGCTCGGCCCGGGACTTCGATCGAGACAATGACGGTTCGGGCATGCGCGCCTGCGACCCCAGGAGACGCATGCCCGCTGAGAATCGGCGCTCTGAGCGGCGCCGGCAAGAGGAGCTGGGGAAACGAATGACCGACGCGGCCGAGAACCTCGACCAGCTGGCGATCGACACGATTCGAACGTTGTCGATTGATGGCGTGCAGAAAGCCAATTCCGGCCATCCCGGGGCGCCGATGGGCATGGCTCCGATGGCGTACACGCTCTGGACGCGGTTCATGCACTACGCTCCAACGGAGCCGACGTGGCCGAACCGCGACCGCTTCATCCTGTCCGCCGGCCACGCCAGCATGCTGCTCTATTCGTTGCTATACCTGACCGGCTACGGCGTCTCGCTCGAAGACCTGCAGTCGTTCCGACAGTGGGGTTCGCGAACGCCGGGCCATCCCGAGCACGGCATGACACCCGGCGTGGAAGCGACCACCGGGCCGCTCGGCCAGGGCTTCGCCAATGCCGTCGGCATGGCCATCGCCCAGGAGCGCCTCGCCGCGGAGTTCAATCGCCCCGGCCACGGACTGATCGACCACTTCATCTACTCGATCTGCTCCGACGGCGACATCCAGGAAGGCATCTCGGCCGAAGCCGCGTCGCTCGCCGGCCACCTTCGGCTCGGCAAGTTGATCTTCCTGTACGACGACAACGACATCCAGCTCGACGGCCCGACAGGTCTGGCCTTTTCCGAGAGCGTCGTCGATCGCTTCGATGCCTATCGATGGCACACCCAGCGAGTTGAGGACGGCAACGATGTCCAGGCCATCGGGGCTGCGATCGCGTCCGCCCAGGCCGACGAACGCCCCAGCCTGATCGCCGTCCGGACCCACATCGGCTTCGGTGCGCCGACCAAGCACGACAGCCAGAAGGCCCACGGCTCGCCCCTCGGCGAGGAAGAGGTTCGCGGCGCGAAGATCGCCTACGGCTGGGACCCGGACAAGCACTTCTTCGTCCCGGATGCCGCGCTGAAGCAATTCCGCGCGGCCGTCCCGAACGGCGAGAAGCTCGTGGCAGAGTGGCACGGACGGTTCGAAGCCTACGCCGCCGCATTCCCGACCGAGGCTGCCGAACTCAAGCGTCGCCTCGCCGGCAAGCTGGCGGATGGCTGGGACAGCGGCCTCAAGACCTACGGCCTCGCCGACGGAGTCCCGACCCGCAAGGCCGGCCAGGAGGCGATCAACGCTCTGGCGCCAAAAGTTCCGGAGCTCTTCGGCGGCGCTGCGGACCTGTCCGAGTCCAACCTGACCGACATCGCCGGTGGCGGAGTGTTCGAGGCGGGCAACCCGGCAGGTCGGAACATCCGCTTCGGCGTGCGCGAGCATGCGATGGGCGGGATCGCCAACGGCATCAGCCTGTACGGCGGCTTCATCCCGTACGTCGGCACGTTCCTCACGTTCAGCGACTACATGCGAGGCTCGGTCCGGCTGGCTGCGCTCTCGTGTCGGAAGGTCGTCTACGTCTGGACCCACGACTCCGTCGCGCTCGGCGAGGACGGCCCTACTCACCAGCCGGTGGAGCACGTGGCCGCCCTGCGGGCCATTCCTAACCTGCACGTTATCAGGCCGGGCGACGCCAACGAGACCGCTGCCGCGTGGCGCTGCGGCGTCGAACGGGCCGACGGACCCACGGCCCTGGCCCTCTCCCGCCAGAAGCTCCCCATCCTGGCCGGCACGGCCGAGAAAGCCCGCGACGGAGTGGCTCGGGGCGGCTACGTCCTGCGTGACTCCTCGGGGGATGCCGCCAAGCCAGACCTGGTCATCGTCGCCACCGGTTCCGAACTCGCGCTCGCCGTCGGCGCCGCGGAGGCCCTCGAAATGGAAGGCACCCGCACCCGCGTCGTGAGCCTGCCGTGCTGGGAGCGGTTCGACGCGCAGGATGCCGCGTACCGCGAGTCCGTCCTGCCCCGCGCCGCCCGCAAGAGAGTGACCGTCGAGGCGCTCGTCTCGTTCGGCTGGGAGGCCTACGCCGGCGACGAGGGCGCCATCATCGGCATCGACCACTTCGGTGCGTCGGCGCCGGGCGACGAGGTCATGGCCCGCTTCGGATTTACCGTGGATCGCGTCGCGGAAATCGGCCGCAAGGTCGTACGCGACGGCTTCCACGGCCGGGTCGCCACCCTGGAACACGGCCCGGAAGCCTGCTGAGAGGAACCAAGATGCGCATCGCCCTTGCCGCGGACCATGCCGGCTTCGAGCTCAAGAATGAGCTGCTCGTGCGCCTGGCGCCGCTCGGCCACGAACTGATCGACCTCGGCGGCGACGGCTCCAATCCGGAAGACGACTACCCGGACTACGCCCGGGCCCTCGGCCTTGCCATCCTCGAAGACAAGGCCGACCGCGGCATCCTCGTCTGCGGCAGCGGCGTCGGCGCCTCAATCGCCGCCTCCAAGTTGCCGGGTATCCGCGCCGGCCTCGCCCACGACTACTACTCGGCCGGCCAGGGTGTCGAGCACGACGATATGAACGTGCTCGCGCTCGGGGCGCGGGTGATCGGCATCGAAACCGCCGTCTCCTGCGCCCAGAGCTTCCTTGCCGCCACGTTCACGGGCGCTCCGCGCCACGTCCGTCGGGTGGGCAAGGTCAGGGCAATGGAACAGGAGGCCGCCCGTATGGAGGCGGCGGGATACAAGCCCAATTCACGATGAACGCCAGCCGGTCCCAGCCCGGACATCGCCAGATCAAGAGGCCACCGCAATGACCGACACCACGGACGCTCGATCGCTCGATCTCGATCTCACGCTCAACGACGCCGGGCTGGAAGCGGCCCTTGCCGCTGCCCGCGACCGGGCCGTCAAGGAGAACTGGGCCGATCGAGCCATCGGCCGCCGGGATCCGTCGGTCTGGTCCGACCAGGACGTCGTCCAGCGCGCCATCGCCACCCGGCTGGGTTGGCTGGAAGCGCCATTCCACTTCGCCGACGAGACCAGCGAGCTCAAGGCGTTCGCGGCCGAGATCAAGGAGGAAGGCTTCACAACGGCCGTCCTGGGCGGAATGGGCGGGAGCAGCCTCGCTCCGGCGCTCCTATCCGACGTCTTCGGCGCATCCGAGGACGGCATCCCGGTCCGCGTCCTGGACTCCACGGACCCGGCCGCGGTCGCCGCGACGCTTGACGACCTGAATCCCACTGCGACTCTCTTCATCGTCTCGACCAAGTCCNNCGGGCGACTTCATGGCCGCGATCACGGATCCGGACTCGAGCCTGCGCGCCATCCCCCACCACGACGAACTGCGCGAGCTCTTCCTCAACCCGCCGGACGTCGGCGGCCGCTACTCGGCCCTGACGTACGTCGGCCTGGTCCCGGGAGCTCTCCTGGGAATCAACCTGGACGAGCTGCTGGAGAAGGCCCGAGCCATGGTCACTGCCTGCGGCGTCTCCGATCCAGCGAAGAATCCCGGCCTGGCTTTGGGCCTGGCGATGGGCGCATTCTCCAAGGCGGGGCGCGACAAGCTGACGTTCGTCATAGACCGCGAGCTGGCCGCCTTCGGGCCGTGGGTCGAGCAGCTCATCGCCGAGTCGACAGGGAAACATGGCGTGGGCGTCGTCCCGGTCGACGGCGAGCATATCGCCGGTGCGGAGGCCTACGGCAACGACCGCGTCTTCGTTCGCATCACCCTCGACGGCTCGATTGGTCCGGACCACTCCACCAACTCAAACGTGGACGCGCGTCTCGAGGAACTGGCCGCGGCCGGTCACCCGATCATCCGCATCAAGGTCGGCTCGAAGATCGAACTTGGGGCCGAATTCATCCGCTGGGAAGTGGCCACGGCCCTCGCCGGCGTCGTCCTGGGCATCGATCCGTTCGACCAGCCGAACGTGGAAGAAGCAAAGATCAACACCCGGGCCGTCATTGCCTCGTTCGAGTCCGGCAAGGGTCCGAGCTCCGACGATACCGCCATCCGCTTCTCCGACGCGCCCGCGCTCGCGGCGGCGCTGAAGACGCACCTCGGCAAGCTCAAGGCGAACGGCTACGCCTCGATCCAGGCCTACATCGCCCAAACCCCGGCCCGGGACGAGGCCCTGGCCCGGATCAGGACGCTGATCCGCGACACCACGAAGCGGGCCACCACCGTCGGCTACGGGCCGCGGTTCCTCCACTCCACCGGCCAGCTCCACAAGGGCGGCGCTCCGATCGGCTGGTTCATCCAGTTCATTTCCGAGCACGCCGAGGACCGCGGCATCCCGGGCAAGTCGTACACGTTCGGCCAGCTGATCGACGC
>PMJT01000121.1:0-8401 GCA_003158495.1 Chloroflexota bacterium
TCACGAAACCGATCTCGCCGGAGGCGCTGGCCACGGCACTCGACCGGTGGCTGCCGCGGGAGGAGTCAGGCGTGACCGCACATCGGGCCGGGGCGCGCGCGCCGAGGGTGCGTGCCCCGTCGGCGCCGGTCCCGCCCGCCCCCGCGAGTGCTGGAGGGTCCGAGGCGCCCGTCTTCGACGCCGCGGCGATGATGGAACGGCTCATGGGCGACTCGGACCTCGCGCGCATCGTCGTGGATGGTTTTCTGGAGGACGCCCCGCGGCTCATCGAGGCCCTAAGGAGCTCGCTCGCCGCAAGCGACGCGCCGAGCGTGATCCGCTGGGCGCACACGATCCGTGGTGCATCGGCAACCGTCGGCGGCGAAGCCGTTCGAGCGGTGGCCTGGGCCATGGAGAAGGCAGGGACGGCCGGCGATCTGGGCGCCGTCGGAGCCAGCCTCCCGCAGCTCGAGTGGGAGCTCGACCGGCTGTGTATCGCAATGGGCACCTTCATCGGCGAGATCCCAAGCGAACCGGACGGGCAGGGATGAACCGGTGAAGATCCTGGTCGCCGACGACGACCTCACCACGCGCCTGGTCCTGACGGGCGTGCTGAGGAAGTGGGGCCACGAGGTCGTCGCGGCCGTTGACGGCACGGAGGCATGGGAGACCATGCAGCGTGTCGACGCGCCGATGCTTGCGATCCTTGACTGGATGATGCCGGGGCTCTCGGGCGTGGAGGTGTGCGGCCGGGTCCGGAGCCTGCAGTCCGACCAGCCGCCCTACCTGATCCTCCTGACGTCGAAAGGCGGGAAGGCCGACATCGTCGCGGGACTCGAGGCCGGCGCCGATGACTACCTGGCCAAGCCCTTCGACCCGGATGAGCTCCGCGCGCGGGTCAACGTGGGCCGGCGGATCATCGACCTGGAGGCACGCCTCCTGGAGGCACGGGACGCTCTCGCCCACGAGGCGACGCACGACCATTTGACCGGTGCGTTCAACCGCCGGGCGTTTGTCGGCTACCTCACACGCGCCATCTCGGAGGAGCGTCGGCACCACGACGGGCTGGCCCTGGGGATCTGCGACGTGGACGAATTCAAGAAGATCAACGACACACACGGCCACCAGGTCGGAGACCAGGTGCTCGTCGGACTCGTCGGCATTCTCTCCGGGTCCCTGCGCGCGCATGACGTGCTGGGTCGCCACGGCGGGGACGAGTTCGTCGTTCTGGCCGGGCACCTCGGGGACGCCGACCTTGGCGCGTTCTTCGAGCGCTTGCGGGCCGCAGTCGCCGGTCACCCGATTCTCACGAAGGCCGGCGAGGTTTCGATCACGCTCAGCTTCGGTGTCAGCAGGTGGACCGACGATCAGACCGAGGACGGGCTCCTCGCCGCTGCCGACGCCGCCCTGTACCGAGCCAAGGGAGCGGGTCGCAACCGCGTCGCGGTTGCGGGCGAACCGGGAGCGTCCAACGGGTAGCTTTCGCGTGTCGCCGTCTGGTGGCGAGCCGAGGGCTCAACGCGGGTGGGCGTGCTCGAGAGATGTCTGCTCCTCGACCGTTCGCTCGGCAAGCGGTTCGATTTCTAGCCGTGCGTCCGGAATCGGAAACCCGCTCTCGACCGAGATACCGTAGGATCCAGCCTCGATGCGCTGCTCGGCGCGAATGACGTCGTCGAGTTGTCTGCGAAGGTCGGCCGCGTGGGCCAGGGCGACGGTCTCTGTTTCGACTGCGGTGCCGGCGTCTGCGTACTCGCCCGTCTGCTGGCCCTGCAGAAGCCCGTCGGCTCGGATCTCTCCCGTCACTCCGACCAGCATCGACTCGATGCGGGCCCGTTCGGCCGCGACCAATTCGCGGGCCCGCGTCTCATTCACGATTGGCTCCTGCCGGGGTGGCGGCTCGTGGGACTACCAGGACCGAACACGGTGCGTGATAGAGAACTGAGCGGGCAACGCTACCAACGAGCAACCGCTCGAGTCCGCCCTGACCGTGGTGGCCGACGACGACCAGGTCGGCGTCCCAGTTGACGGCCTCCTCGACGAGCCGATGCGACGGGCTGCCGTCCTGGACGGCGTCTTCCGCCTGGATTCCGGCCGACCGCAGGCCGGCTGCTGTCTCTTTGGCCAGCGCTTCATGCCGCTCGTGCAGACTGGTCCTGGCAGCCAGGTGAGCATCCCGCAGCGCCGGGCCTGCAAGCCACGGATTCCACTGCGGATCGGCGTCCGCGACGCTGAGGACTCGAACCTGGGCGCCATGAAGGATCGACCAGCGGCGCACGACCTCGACCGCAGCAGCGGCATCATCGGACCCGTCCACGCCGAGCAGGATCCGCCTGATCCGGTCACGACGCGCGACCAGGACCGGGTGGCGGCTCTCGTTCGCTACCTCGGCAGATACAGACCCGAGGACGGCCGACTCAAATGGGCCGCGGCCGCGGTTGCCCAGGACGATCAGATCACAGTTTTGGGCCGCCTGATCGAGAATTGCCGTCGCAGCGCGCTCGCGCAAGACCTGCGTCTCGACCGAGATGTCGGGCGTCGAGAATCTCCGGGCCACTGCTGCGACCATGCGCTGCGCCTCTGCCGTCATCGCGTCCTCAGTCTCCTGGATGACGTCGGCGGCCATGACCATTCCCGGTGCGCTGAACAGGGCAGCTGTCCCTGGGTATGCGGTCAACACGGTGATCGTGCTGCCGACAGGCCAGCTCAGATTCGCCACCAGCGCCGCGGCGCGGTCCGATGCCGTAGAGCCGTCTACTGCCAGCAGAACTCGCATCTGTGACTCCCTGTGTAGCGCTGAGCGATTTCAGCCCCCTGCATTGCGTGGAGGCAGGGCGAGCCGGTACGGGGCTCAGGACGGGCCGGCCGTTATCGTGCCCGGCTAAACATGTAAACGGGAGTCTGCTCCGCCTCCGGCACCAGCCGTGAGGATGAGAACCCTCCTCGTGCCGGCCTTCGTTGGCGGGTCGCCTGACGGTCCGGGTTCGTCCATGCCGGCGCCCTTTCCTCTCGTCGGCCATCATTGGGTCGATCTCGATGCAGATGCTCGCCGCCTCGCTGTCGCGGCGGCCTGCGGCTCATGACGGGACGCCTCGCCTCGAGCGCCGCCCTGCCGCTTCTGAAAGGGGACGAGGACGCAGATCGGGACGCGCTTTGGCGGCCACGTCGAGCAGAGGGGCTAGTGTCATGGCGCCCGCGCGACCCAGAGTCCGATCGGTCACGCAGTCGGGCGACCGCTCGGATGCGTTCGTCTTCTTCGGGGCAACCGGCGATCTGGCGTACAAGCAGATCTTCCCGGCGCTGGCCGACCTCATCCGCGACGAGGGCTTCGATCTTCCGATCATCGGCGTGGCCCGTTCGGGTGACCTTGAGAGCCTGAAGGAGCGGGCTCGCCAGAGCCTGGCCGATCACGGGTTCTCGGATGCGGCCGCGACCCAGGCCCTCACCGACCGCTTGCGCTACGTCAAGGGTTCGGACGAGGACATCGAGACATTCCGCGCCCTTCGTCGGGAGCTCGGGAAGGCGCGGCATCCGCTTCACTACCTGGCTGTTCCGCCGGCGCTGTTCGGCGAGGTCGTAGGCTGCCTCCAGGTTTCCGGCTGCGCGGCCGGGGCCCGGATCATCGTCGAGAAGCCGTTCGGCCGCGATCTCGCCTCGTCGGTGGCGCTCAACGAGACGATCCACGAAGTCTTCGCCGAACACGACGTCTTTCGGATCGACCACTACCTGGGCAAGGAGCCGGTCCAGAACCTGGTCTACTTCCGCTTCGCCAACTCGTTCCTGGAGCCGCTCTGGAATCGCGACCAGGTGGCGAGCGTCCAGATCAGCATGTCCGAGGCAATTGACGTAGCAGATCGCGGAGTCTTCTACGACCAGACCGGAGCGATCCGCGACGTGGTCCAGAACCATCTCCTCCAGGTGGTGAGCCTGCTGGCGATGGAACCGCCGTCCGGCCACACTTCGGTGGCCATCCGCAACGAGAAGAACAAGGTCCTCGAATCCATTCGCCCGCTTGTGCCGGCCGACATAGTGCGCGGCCAATACCAGGGATACCGCGACACGAAAGGCGTCGCCGCCGATTCGTCCATCGAGACTTTCGTGGCCTTGAGGCTTCACATCGACAGCTGGCGCTGGGCTGGAGTGCCGTTCTACATCCGAACCGGCAAGTGCCTGCCCGTCACTGCAACCGAGGTCCTCGTGGAGATGAAGCGGCCGCCTCAGTCGCTCTTCGGGGAGGCCCAGCCGCGGGACGCCGACTACTTCCGCTTCCGGCTCTCGCCCGACATGTCGATCTCGCTCGGCGCACTCGCCAAGAAGCCCGGCGAAGCCATGGCCGGCGAGCCTGTCGAGCTGCTCGCATCGCATGAGAGCGGCAGCGAACGGCCGCCCTACCAGCGGTTGATCGGCGACGCCAGCCGCGGCGACCAGTCGCTGTTCGCGGGCGAGGAATTGGTCGAGGCGGCCTGGCGCGTGGTCGACGGAGTACTGGACGGCAAGACTCCCTTGCACTTCTACGAGCCTGGGACGTGGGGTCCGCCCGAGGCGGTCGACGTGCTCGTCCACGGCGATCGATGGCACGACCCGGTGGAGAAGCTTCGGGTTCCGGCGACGGCCGCGCCGCACGACTGAAGGAGAAGCGATGAGCACCAAGCTGCGTGCCGGCCACCCCATGTACGGACTCTTGCCCACGGAGATCGAGGGCTTCGACTCGCTGGCCGAGCTGGGCCTGGACATGCGCTGGTCGTGGAACCACGCCACCGATGGCTTGTGGAGACAACTGGATCCCGAACTCTGGGAAGAGACGCACAACCCGTGGGTCGTCCTGCAGACGGTCTCACGCGACCGGATCGAGAGCGCGCTGGCCGACGCCGACTTCCGAAAGACGGTCGATGACCTGGTGCAGACGAGACGGCGAGAGATCGAGGCGCCTGCCTGGTTCCAGCGGAACCATTCGGACACGAAGCTGACCTGTGCCGCCTACTTNNGTTCATGCTGAGCGAGGCTTTGCCGATCTATTCGGGCGGACTCGGCAACGTCGCCGGCGACCAGCTCAAGGCCACCAGCGACCTCGGTGTGCCGGTTGTCGGCGTGGGACTGCTGTATCAGCAGGGCTACTTCCGCCAGGTCATCGACAAAGACGGCGTCCAGGAGGCGCTGTACCCATACAACGATCCCGGACAGCTGCCGATCACACCTGTTCGCGAATCCAATGGCGAGTGGCTGCGGCTGGAGATCGCCCTGCCCGGCTACTCGGTCTGGCTCCGCGCCTGGCAGGTCCAGGTCGGCCGGGTGAAGCTCTACTTGCTCGACAGCAACGATCCGGCCAACATCCCGGCCAATCGCGGGATCACGAGCGAACTGTACGGGGGCGGGCCGGAACTGCGCCTGAAGCAAGAACTGCTCCTCGGTATCGGCGGCTGGCGACTGCTCCGAGCACTCGCCCTCGAGCCGGAAGTCTGTCATCTGAATGAGGGACACGCGGCTTTTGCCGTGCTGGAACGCGCCCGAAGTTTCATGGACGAATCCGGGCAGCCGTTTGAAGTCGCGCTGGCAGTCACGCGAGCCGGGAATCTCTTCACGACGCATACGGCGGTGGCCGCCGGGTTCGACCGCTTCGGCCCTGCCCTCATCGAGCAATACCTCGGCGGCTATGCCGATCAGAAACTCGGCATCCCGATCGCCGACTTGCTGGCGTTGGGCCGAGAGAATCCGAATGACGATTCAGAGCCTTTCAACATGGCGTACCTGGCCATCCGCGGCAGCGGAGCTGTCAACGGCGTGAGCCGNNGCCTGCGGAAAGGATCGCTGGCTTGGAACGACCGACGCGATGGATCGCAACATCCGTGGCGTTTCCGACGCGAAGCTCTGGGAATTCCGAACTGCTTCGACTGAGTCACTTGTCGAGTACGCCCGCGAGCGGTTGTCCCGGCAACTGGCCGCGACCGGCGCTTCGGAGGAAGCCGTCGACGAAGCGAAGCATCTATTCGACCCAAAAGCCCTGACCCTGGGCTTCGCGCGACGGTTCGCGACCTACAAGAGGCCGAATCTGCTCCTCCACGACCCGGAACGGCTGCTGCGACTCGTGACCAACCCTGAACGCCCGGTCCAGATAGTCATCGCCGGCAAGGCTCACCCGGAGGATCAGGCGGGGCAGGCCCTGATTCATGAATGGATCAGCTTCATCCGCCAGCCGGCCACCCGCCCCCACATTGTCTTCCTCAGCGACTACGACATGCTGCTCTCGGAGCGCCTGGTTCAGGGCGTGGACGTCTGGATCAACACTCCGCGGCGCCCCTGGGAAGCCAGCGGAACGAGCGGGATGAAAGTGCTCGTCAACGGCGGCATCAATCTCTCGGAGCTTGACGGCTGGTGGGCCGAGGCATACACGCCCGAAGTGGGGTGGGCGCTGGGGGATGGCCGAGAGCACGGTGACGATCCCGCCTGGGACGCCGTCGAAGCGGACGCGCTTTACGACCTGCTCGAGCAGCAGGTGATCCCGGAGTTCTACGGCCGAGATCCGCGTGGCATTCCCGCCAAATGGGTCAACCGAATGCGCGAGAGCATGGCCCGATTGACGCCACGGTTCTCCGCAGGCCGCACCGTGCGTGAATACACGGAGGAGCACTATCTCCCGGCTGCTGCCGAGTACCGAGCGCGCGCCGCCGATAAAGGCGCAGTCGGCAGGCAGATCGTCGATTGGCAGCACGGCCTGGATGAGAAGTGGGCGGCGCTCAGCCTGGGCGAAGTCAAGGTTGGGACTCGCGGCGACAAGCTGGCATTTGAGGTCGAGGTCTGGCTCGGCGACCTGGACCCGTACTCGGTGCGCATCGAACTGTATGCCGACGGCCTTGACGGCGCTGCTCCGGTGCGGCACGAGATGAAGCGCAGTCGCCGGCAGGCGGGCACGGCGGGCAGCTTCGTCTACAGCGCGGACGTGTCGGCAGGCCGCTCGCCGGCGGACTACACGCCCCGAGTGATTCCGCACCACGCCGGCGTGTCAATACCACTGGAAGACTCGCGCATCCGGTGGCAGCGTTGATCGGCTGAGAGGTGGCCATACGCGTCTCTCCGGCCGCACAAAGGAGTGGATGTTGAAGCCAAACGACCTCGAGGCGTACCTGCACGAGCACATCCCGATCTCGCACCAGATGGGGATCTACGTTGTGCGCGCGGACCTCGAGTGCGTGACGCTCGGCGCCCCGCTCGAACCGAACGTCAACCACCGGAGCACGGTCTTCGGCGGCAGCTGCGCCTCTGTCGCGATGCTGGCGGCCTGGTGCATCGTCCTTCTGCGGGTCCGAGAGGCCGGACGGGACGCCAGGATCGTCATTCAGCATGGGGAAGTGGACTACCTCGTTCCGATCGACGGCGCGTTCAGCGCGACGTCCAGGTCGCCCGAGGAGGCGGTCTGGTCTCGATTCCTGAGATCGCTCGAACGCGGCCGCCCGGCCAGGGTCGAACTCGCCGCGGACGTCGAGTCCGCTTCGAAGTTGGTTGCGAAGATGGCCGGCTCATACGCCGCGCTCCCGATCCGCAAGCGCTGACTGGCGCGCCGTCGGCGGGCCACTACTTCACGCGTGACCCAATCCGACGCAGTTTCCTCCGGGCTTGGCCCGCCTGACGCGAGGTGGAGAGCTGGCGCCGTGCGTTCATGTCGTGGACTACCCGCTCGAAGTGGGCCTCCGGCCGCGAGCGCCGCAACGATGAAGTAACGCCAAATCAATCGGACTGGTACTTGACACCGACGGGGTATGAAGATTACCTACACGGTAGGGTTAAGTTTCGACCCCAAGGAATAGTTGCTGTGGTACGTCGCTGGGCAGAACTCGCCACCGCAAGTCGCCAGCCGCCGCCGCCGCCTCGCCCGGCGCCGCCAGCCGCCGCCGCCTCGCCGACGCCGCCAGCCCCACCAGTCTCAGCCGGTATCTTCGTGTGTGTCGTATCCCACAGTGGAGATTCTCGCCGGCACCGAACGCGTCAAAGGGAGGACACAGTCGTGGGTGAGCAACTAAGGTTCGTTCGTGGAGGCCCGCGTAGAAGTCATCGTGGGACAATGGGAACCCGCTTGCTGTCTGCGGTCGCGATTCTCGTCCTGTCTCTATCCGCCCTGACGACTCCGATCGTTAGCGCCAGGAGTTCGGGTTTTTGTCAGGTGGCTGCGCCGACGACGTTCAAGGGAACGGTCACGAACGCAGACCGACTCGCGGCTGCGCAACGCGCCGCGTCGGCGCGGGCGGCCTGCAATGGTGAAGGTGGAGTCACCCCTGCCGTTGCGCCGCTTTCCACTCCTGACTACTTCGGCACCACTCCCAACTACGCCAACAGCCCGCTGCCCACGAGCGGCGCGTCGGTCAGCGTTACCGGCGGGGGCGGCTCCGGAGCGGCGGCAAGCGCGACCGTCGTCAACGGCACCGTCGTCTCGGTG
>PMJT01000121.1:8433-17041 GCA_003158495.1 Chloroflexota bacterium
CCGGATACCACGACCTATCCCGGGTCGGACTATTACGAGATCGCAGTGGTGCAGTTCCGAGTCCAGATGAGCTCGGATCTGCCCGCGACGCTGGTCAGGGGTTACGTCCAGATCGAAACGCCGGTAAACCATCCTTCGAGCAAGCACGTTGCGCTCGCAAATGCGAACCTGTCGGGTCCATCGACGCCGGTTCTGGATAGCCACGGCGCCCAGGTCTATGCCTACGACACGCCGCAGTACCTCGGCCCCACAATCATCGCCGAGCAGAACGTTCCGTCGCGCGTGAAGTTCACCAACTACCTGCCGACCGGCGTTGCCGGTGACCTCTTCATCCCGGTCGACACGAGTGTCATGGGCGCCGGCGCGGGTCCCCTCGATGCCACCGGCACGACTCCGTGCGACTCCGCGGTAGTAAGCGACTGCGCGACGTACTCCCAGAACCGCGCCACCCTTCATCTGCACGGTGGCGTAACGCCATGGATCAGCGACGGCACGCCCAATCAGTGGACCACGCCCGCCGGCGAGGCCACCGCCTATCCGCAGGGCGTCAGTGTCGTGAACGTTCCCGATATGCCGGATCCGGGCCCGGGTTCCATGACGTTCTTCTACACCAACCAGCAGAGTGCTAGGTTGATGTTCTATCACGATCATTCATATGGAATTACGCGCCTGAACGTGTATGCCGGCGAGGCTGCCGGATACATCCTCCAGGATTCGACCGAAGCCGCGATGATCAGTAACGGCCAGATTCCATCCGACGAGGTCCCTCTCGTCATTCAAGACAAGACGTTTGTCCCCGGCGCGTCCCAGCTCGCCCAGGAGGATCCGACGTGGGATACCTCCTTGTATGGTGGCCAGGGCAACTTGTGGTTCCCTCATGTGTACATGCCAAATCAGAACCCTGTCGACTCAATGGGCGTCAACGCCATGGGACGCTGGGATTACGGACCATGGTTCTGGCCGCCGTACACCGGCCTGGTGAATGGGCCGGTTGCGAACCCGTTCGCGGGCAGTACGCCGGACGAAGGGCCAACTATCCCCGGCATTCCCAACCCGTCCATCGTGCCGGAAGGCTTCATGGACACCCCGGTTGTGAACGGCACGATCTACCCTTACCTCAAGGTTGGGGAGAAGGCATACCGGTTCCGGATTCTCAACGCCAGCAATGACCGCACCCTGAATCTGCAGCTCTACTGCGCGGCGTCCAATGGGCAGATGTGGGACTCGTCCGGCAAGCTGGTCAACCCCGGCGCCGGCGAGGTGCCGATGGTGTCTGCGGCGGAGGGCACTCCGGGGACGCAGGGCTATTCGCCCGACGTCCTGGACGGGCGAACAGGCGGGGTGCCGAACAGCGACGCCGCCGGGCCAGCCATGGTCCAGATCGGGACTGAAGGTGGGTTCCTGCCGAACCCGGTGACCCTGTCCAACTCCCCGATCGGCTACGAGTACAACCGCCGCAGCATCACCGTTCTCAACGTCTCGAGCCACAACCTGATGCTCGGGCCGGCCGAGCGGGCCGACGTGATCGTCGACTTCTCGCAGGTCAACACCTCGAAATGCTCGAACATCATTCTCTACAACGATGCCCCTGCGCCGGTCCCGGCGTTCGACTCTCGATATGACTACTACACCGGCGACCCCGACCAGACCTCGATCGGTGGCGCGCCGACAACGATCGCCGGCTACGGCCCCAACACCCGAACGATCATGCAGTTCCAGGTCACGCCCACCCTGGGCGTTTCCCCGGCCTTCAATGCAGCTCAGCTGTCCACGACGCTGCCCGCGGCCTTCGCGGCGTCGCAGGATCCGATCATCGTCCCGGAGCCGGCCTACGACTCCGTGTACGGCCAGAACTTCTCGAGCGATTACGTCAACATCCAGAACACTCAATTCACCTTCACGCCGCTGAACGCTGCGACGACCAGCACAGTGACGATGCAGCCAAAGGCCATACAGGAACTGTTTGAACCAACGTACGGGAGGATGAACGCCACACTTGGCGTCGAACTTCCCAACACGACCGGGGTGAACCAAACCACGATTCCACTCGGATACGCAGAACCGAGTACGGAAGACATATTCGCCGGCGACCTGGCCACGCAGCTGGGATCGCTCGACGGGACCCAGATCTGGAAGATAACTCACAACGGGGTCGATACACACTTCATCCACTTCCACCTGTTCAACGTCCAAGTCATAAACAGGGTCGGCTGGGATGGGGCGGTGAAACCACCCGATCCGAATGAAATGGGCTGGAAAGACACGGTCAGGATGAATCCGTTGGAGGATACGATCGTCGCCTTGAGGCCTATCGCCCCCGAGGTGCCGTTCGGCTTGCCTGACAGTGTCCGCCCAATAGACGTGACCCGGCCGGTTGGTGTCTCAGAACCGACAATCAGTCTGGTTGACGGCCAACCCACCACCTTCACCAACGCCCTTGTTAACTTCGGCTGGGAGTACGTGTGGCATTGCCACATCCTCGGTCACGAAGAGAACGACATGATGCGGCCGATAAAGACCAACCACGTTGCGCCGGTCGTTCCCGATGCCCCGGTGCTGACAGTGGCTTCGTCGTCGGGTGCCGTCAACCTCAGCTGGACCGACGGAACCCCGGCAACGACGCCATTCGGCGCCACCGGTTCGTCCTGGGGTGATCCCAAGGGCGAAATGGGGTATCGCATCGAGCGCGCGCCGATCACAGGCGGGCTCGGCGGAACCGTTGGCTCATACAGCGCGCTCCAGAACGTCCTCGCGAACCAGACCGTCTATTCAGACCTGACGGCAACGCCGGGGACCGCTTACAGCTATCGAGTCACGGCCTACAACCTGGCGGGAGATTCGTTGACGTCGAATGCCTCCCAGGGTGAAGTCGCGAATTCGACCGCGCCCGGTCCGCCTCTCTCGGTTACTGCAGCGGCAGGAACGGCCTCGGCGACGGTGAGCTGGTCGGCTCCAACTCTTGATGGGCTCTCACCCATCGTGAGCTACACCGTCACAGCTTCCGGCGGGGGTGGCCACACATGTTCGGTTACTCTGCCGGGCGGCCTTAGCTGCCCTGTCTCGGGCCTGACTCCGGGCACGGCCTACACGTTCACCGTGACCGCTACGAATGCGAACGGCCCCGGCGGCCCATCGGTGCCGTCCAACGCGGTCGTCCCACCGGCGCCGCCCGATGCACCGACCGCCGTCATCGCCGCTGCCGGAAACGGCGGAGCATCCGTAATGTGGTTTGCGCCGCTTCTCAATGGTGGCCGTGCCATAACGGGCTATACGGTCACGACCGTTGGGTCCGGCCAGCAATGCACCACCACCGGCGCCCTCTTCTGCTCGGTCACCGGTCTCACAAATGGCGCGCACTACACGTTCACGGTGACCGCAACAAACGGTTCCGGCACCGGGGCCGCTTCCGGCCCATCGAACAGCGTCACGCCCAGTCCAACCGTTCCGGGCAAGCCCACCGCCGTTACCGCGGCGGCCGGCGATGGCTCGGCCAACGTGTCCTGGACCGCGCCCACCGACAACGGCGGCAGCGCGATCACTTCGTACACCGTTACGTCCCAGCCCGACGGTCAGACCTGTTCGTCGAGCACTACCAGTTGCACGATCAGTGGTCTCGTCAACAGCACGGCTTACACATTCACCGTCACAGCAACCAGCACCAGGGGCACGGGGCTGCCTTCTGACCCCTCTGCGCCGGTCAGGCCGTCCGCGCCCTGGTCGGTGACGGCGGGGGCCAACGCAACGACTACCATCGCCGGCACCCAGATCACCCTCACCGCTACCGCCAACCAGTCACTCGGGCCGTGGCCTTACTACCTGTTCATCCTGACGAGCGGCGGAAATCTCGTGGCGACCTGCTCGGTCGGGACGGTCTGCACGGCCGCCGTGACACGCAGCACTGCCGGTTCGCAGACCTACACAGCTGTCATCAGCACGAGCCCCGGTGCGACTCCGCGGGCCGCGTCCGGTCCCATCACGTTGACCTGGACGACCATCCCCACTACCTATCACCCGATGAGCCCGACACGTCTTGTCGATACGCGCAAGGGCACCGGCCTTCTCAACGGCACTCCGGCAAAGCTCGTGGCAAACACGCCCGTTGAGTTCCATGTGGCCGGCCGGAACGACATTGCATCAAGTGCCACGGCCGTCACAGGCAATCTCACGGTCGTCAATTCCACCTTCCTGTGGGGCGTGTATCTCGGTCCGGATCCGGTTGCGTTCCCCACGGCCTCAACGATCAGCTTCAATACGGGCCAGGTTGCGGGTAACGGCTTGACGGTCGCCCTGGGCGCCGGCGGCACCTTGTGGGCTACCTACATGTCCACGGCCGGCAACACGACCGATCTCGTGTTCGACGTCACGGGCTACTTCACTCCAGACATGAGCGGTGACACATATCACCCCATGACAAGCCCGGCCCGCGTGCTCGACACTCGCCACGCCACAGGACTCAACGCCAGACTGAAGGCAAATACTCCGGCTTCGTTCCCGGTCGCCGGTCAGTACGGCGTACCCCTCAACGCCCAGGCGGTCACAGGGAACGTGACTGTGGTCAACCCCAGCTTCCTGTGGGCGGTTTACCTTGGACCGGATCCTGTCGCCAATCCGGGCACAAGTACGATCAACTTCGTCAAGGGTGAAACCAAGGGCAACAGCCTGACGGTGGGTCTCAACTCGACTGACGGCAGCCTTTCGGCTACCTACATGTCGACGGCGGGCAACACGACGGACCTTGTGTTCGACGTGACGGGCTACTACACGGCCGACGCCAGCGGTTCGCGTTACGTCCCGATGACGCCCGTGCGCCTCCTCGATACCCGGTTCGGCAACGGCCTGCCGGGCCATCTTGTCGCCAACACACCCCAAACGTTCCAAATCACGGGCCGGAACACAATTCCGGCGAGCGCCACGGGCATAACGGGCAACGTCACCGTCGTCCACCCGAGCTTCCTGTGGGCGGTCTACCTTGGCCCTGATCCGGTCGCGAAGCCCGGCACAAGCACGATCAACTTCGTGACTGGCGAGGTCAAAGGCAACGGATTGACTGTCGCTATCAACCTCATCGACGGTAGCCTCTCGGCTACTTACATGTCCACGCCGGGCAACACCACAGATCTTGTCCTCGACGTCACGGGGTACTTCGTGCCCTGAGACGCCTCCATCGCGACGGCAATGAGCCTCCCGGGAGAGCCCCGGGAGGCTCATTCAATTCCTCCTAAGAGTGCTGGCTATGGTCCCGCTCTGAGCCGGCTCCGCGTCTGCTCCGGGAGGCGCGCCGAAGGCCCGAGAAGGTTCAGGCCGCGAGCCCGGCGGCGAGTGTGAGTGCGCTTCGGGCCCGGTTCAGGATGTAGAGGTGATAGCCCGGCGCGCCGGCCGCGAGGAGGTCGCGGATCTGGGCAAGCGCCCAGTCGATGCCGACGGCTTCGATGATCTCCGGCTGGTCTTCGGCGGCCTCGATGCGCCTGACCAGGCGGTCTGGCAGCGACGCGCCGCACATGCTCGTGATCCGCGTGATCTGCTTGAGCGAGAGCACCGGCATGATCCCCGGGACGATCGGGACGTCGATCCCGGCGGCGCGGCACCGATCGACGAAGCGGTAGTAGGCATCGTTGTCGAAGAAGAGCTGGGTCGTGACGAACGAAGCCCCCGCGTCCACCTTTCGCTTGAGGTTCTCCATGTCGGCCTCGAACGAGGGCGCCTGGGGGTGTTTCTCGGGATAGCCGGCCACTCCCAGGCAGAGATCGGGGTGCAGTTCCCTGAGCAGGGCGACGACATCGCTTCCGAAGCACAGCCCATCCTTGAACGCGCCCGCTGCCGGCGAGCCGTTGGGCAGGTCGCCGCGCAGGGCCATGATGTTGCGGATTCCCCGCCGGTAGTGCTCGCCCGCGACTGCCGCGACCTCGGCCCTGGTGTGGTTGACCGCCGTCAGGTGCGGCATGACCGTGAAGCCGAACTCGTCCCGCAAGAGCGCTGACATCTCGCCCGTACGTTCGCGCGTGCCGCCGCCGGCGCCGTAGGTGATCGAGACGAAGTCCGGCCCGATGCGCCGCAGCGCCGCCGCCGTCTGGCGCAGGGCCTCGACGCCGGCGTCGTCCCGCGGCGGGTAGAACTCGAGAGAGCGCAACGGCCGGCCCATGGCGAACAGCTCGGAGATGGGGCGGTCTGGCTGGAGAGACGGGGCGGCGGACATGGACGCGATGATACGGCCAAGGCGGCGCCAGCCGGCACCGATTGGGCGTAGCGCTTCGCGCGGTCGCCGAACCGGCGTCGGCCCGGGTATGATGCTCCCACCAATCGGACTATCCGCCACGTGGGAGTTATTCCGTGGATCTGAGTGCAAGCCAGCGGCGCACTCTGCGAACGTTTCTGCTCGCCGTTGCGCTGGCGGAGCCGCTCCAGCAAGAACTGGCCGCGAGCCAGGGAATCTCGCTGGGCGATCTTCATGCCGTCCGGGTCCTGTCGCGTCTCGGCGAGGCTCCCGTGAGCCGTTATGGCGCCGAGCTGGGGCTGCCCAGGTCCACGATCACCAACCTGGTCGATCGGCTCGAGAGGGCCGGCCTGGTGGAGCGCGTCGCGAGTCCGACCGATCGGCGCGTGACGATGGTCCGGCTGACCGAAACCGGGCTGGAGGCCACGGAGGCGCGGGCACGGCTCGCCGACAGCGACGTCGCTCGCCGGCTCTTCTCCCTCGATGAGTCCGACCAGGCTTTGCTCGTGGAGTTGCTGGAGCGGGTCCTCGCAAACCGCCCCGAGCCGGAGGTCGCCGCCCAGACCGATACGTCCGAAGACTCGGACCCGGCCGGTTCCCCCGAGCTGGAGCCAGTCCGATGACCGGTACCGCAAAGCAGCGCCGCCTCGCGCACATCGACTACCGCTGGATCGCGCTGTCCAACACGACCCTCGGCATCCTGATGGCCGGCCTCAACGGCAGCGTTCTCCTCATCTCGCTCCCGGCGATCTTCCGTGGCATCGGCGTAGACCCGCTCGCTCCCGGCGAGTCCGACTACATGCTGTGGATGCTCGTCGGCTACACCCTGGTCACGGCGACGCTTCTCGTCACGGCCGGTCGCGTCTCCGACATGTACGGCCGCGTTCGCCTGTACAACGCCGGCTTCGCGATCTTCACCTTAGGCTCGATCCTCTGTTTCTTCGTCCAGGGCCAGGGGAACGATGCTGCCCTCCAGATCATCCTATTTCGAGTCATCCAGGCCGTCGGCGGGGCCTTTCTCATGGCCAACTCGGCGGCCATCCTGACCGACGCCTTCCCGCCGGATCAACGCGGCTTCGCGATGGGCGTGAACCAGATAGGCGTTCTGGCTGGGATGTTCGTCGGACTGCTGATCGGCGGCGTGCTGGCCGCGATCGACTGGCGAGCGGTGTTCCTGGTGAGCGTCCCGTTCGGGCTTATCGGGACCGTGTGGGCATACCTGATGCTCCACGAGACGGCGACCATTCGCCGGCACCAGCGCCTGGACATACCGGGCAACGTGCTTTTCGCTCTCGGGCTGGTCCTGGTGCTGGTGGGATTCACATACGCGATCCAGCCGTACGGAAGCTCGAGCATGGGCTGGGGCAATCCCGAGGTGATCGCCGAGCTGGCCGGTGGCGCGCTGCTGCTCGTCCTCTTCATGATCGTCGAAGGCCACGTTCCGGATCCGATGTTCCGGCTCGAGCTGTTCAGGATCCGGATGTTTACCGCGGGCAACATCGCCGGCTTCCTCTCGTCGCTGGCGCGCGGTGGTCTGCAGTTCATCCTCATCGTCTGGCTGCAGGGCATCTGGCTGCCCCTGCACGGGGTCGCCTTCCAGGACGCGCCGCTGTGGGCGGCGATCTGCATGCTGCCGATGACCGTCGGTTTCCTGGTCGCGGGGCCGCTGTGCGGCCATCTCTCCGATCGATTCGGGGCCCGCTACTTCTCGACCGGCGGCATGCTCCTGTCGGCCGCAGCCTTTGCGGTCTTCCTGCTCGTGCCGGCCAACTTTGACTACGTACCGTTCGGGCTACTGCTGTTGGCCCTCGGCTTGGGGCAGGGGAGCTTCGCCGCACCGAACACGGCCTCGATCATGAACGCGGTCCCACCGGAGCACCGCGGGGCGTCTTCTGGGATGCGGGCCACCTTCCAGAACGTCGCCCAGAGCTTGAGCATGACGCTCATCTTCACGCTCGTGATCGCGGGTCTCTCTTCGCGCCTGCCCGGTGCGCTGTACGCCCACCTGACGGCTGCGGGAGCCCCGGCTGACCTGGCGACGAAGCTATCCGGCATGCCTCCGAGTGGCGCGCTGTTCGCGGCGTTCCTGGGCTACAACCCCATGGCAACGCTGATCCCGTCGAGCGTCATGGCGACCATGTCCGCATCGACGCAGACGACCATTCTGAGCAACACCTTCTTCCCGCAGCTCCTGGCCGCTCCCTTCCTCGACGGGCTCCGAATCGCGTTCGTCGTCTGCGTCGGTCTCTCGATGGCCGCCGCCGTGGCATCGTGGATGCGTGGCCGCCGCTACATACACGACCTGGAAGTGGCCTCGGCGCCGGCGACCCCGCCGGGCGAGCCCGTCGCTACCGCGTAAACCTGCCCGGCCCCGCCGGTCTCTGCGCCACTTCGCCG
>PMJT01000121.1:17082-25934 GCA_003158495.1 Chloroflexota bacterium
TCGCCGGCGAGGATCACGTCGACCTCGGGCGGCTCCTCGTCCAGGACGTCGCGGCGGACGACGCTCACGCGGTGGCCGTTCGCGGCCGCGTTCAGGTCGATCGCCGCGGCCGCGAACAGATCGATGTCGGCGCCGATCGCCGCCGAGGCGCCCGCCCGCATCGCCACGATGGCGCACAACCCCGAGCCCGACGCCAGGTCGAAGACGCGGCGCCCAGCCACGGCCTCCGGATGGTCACGCAAATAGCGGCCGAGAGCCAGGCCGCCGGCCCACGCAAAGGCCCAGTAGGGGAGGGCGGCGTCGGCATCGCTCGTCTCAACTTCCACAGCGTGCCACAGCGGGAGGACCTCGTCGGCGAGGTGGAGCCGGATCTCTTCGAAGCCCGGAACGGGTCGCAGCCGGGTGTTTCGCAGGACGAACGCACGGGACGAGGAGGCCATCGCCGTACTCTAGCCGCCGCCCGGCTCAGTGCAGATGCCGCTCCCAGTCACGCGGCACCTTGCCCATCGGTCCCGGTGCCGGCTGGTCCAGCGGTCGATGGACCAGCGGCTCCAGCTCGGGGCCCTCCACCTCGTCCCGGGCGCGGAAGTCCCAGAACCAGTACTCGCCGGGTTCGAAGCTCCGGGCGACCCAGTGCCCGGTGGCGGCCGCGTGCCGGCTGGCATGCTGCGAGGGCGACGAATCGCAGCAACCGATGTGGCCGCACCTTGCGCACCGGCGCAGGTGGAACCACCAGCCGCCCGACTCAAGGCACTCGACGCAGCCGGTTCCGCTGGGCGGCGTAGATGTGTCGAATTCGCTCTCGTCTGACACCCGCTCTCCTAGTCGGAGGCCGTCATGGCGCGGCCATTCCGTAGGTTGGACTGCCGGCGGGTGTCTGCGGAGTAGTGCCGCCTGGCGGCGCACCTGCCGGCCCGGACGTCCCGCCCGCCGGTCCGACCGCCCGGCTGCCACGCCGCGTCCGCCCTGATGATCACGATGACGGGTATGAAGACTCAGCAGTCGCAGCCGAAACTGGGCCTCGGCGGCGTATTCCGTTCCGCGCTCCGGCGGTCCCGGCTCCGCCCCGGCCGGGTGGCGATCATCCGCCTCTACGGCTCGATCGGCGGCGGAGCGCCCTCGGCCGATTGGGTGGAACTCGTCAAGCAACTCGGTCGACACAAGGGCGTACCGGCGGTGGTCCTCGATATCGACTCCCCGGGAGGCTCGGCAGCCGCTTCGGACTATCTCTATCTCGCCCTGAAACGGCTGGCCGCGAAGAAACCGCTGGTCGCCCACGTCCGGGGAACGGGAGCCTCAGGCTCGTACCTGGCGGCGATGGCCGCGTCGAAGATCGTGGTCGCTCCATCGTCCGTGATCGGTTCGATCGGGGTCATCTCCGCCGGACCGCGCCTGCCGAAGCTCCTCGACCGTCTCGGCGTTCGCGTGGAGGAGCACCGGGCCGGGCGGCTCAAGGGCATGGGCGCGCCGTGGCGCGATGAAACCGAGGAGGAAAGCCGGCGCGAGCAGGAGCTCGTGGATGCGTTCTACGACCGTTTCGTCGATCGCGTTTCGGCCGGACGGGGCATGGACCGCGCTCGTGTCGTCGAACTCGCCACGGGCGAGGTCTGGCTCGGCAGCCAGGCCGTCGAGCTTGGGCTGGCCGATTCGGTCGGGGACCTCGAGGATGCCGTCGAGGCCGCCGCTTCGCTGGCGGGCGTCCCGGCCGAGAGTGCGCCGGTCCGGCTTCGCCGCCCGTTCTTCGCGCGCCTGGCGGACCGCTTCGCCATGCGCCTGGCCTCCTCGATCGCGGACGAAGTCGAAGCCAGGCTGTTCCGCGACCGAATCATGTAGCGGTTGCCTCGGCTCGCGTGGCACAACCCTCCCTGGGCCCGGCCAGGCGGAATCGCAATAGGTGTGAACCTCGACGTTCCAGCGTCGAGCTATCCGATGCAGCGAGGGAGCCATGAACCGGATCTTTGCCCTGATCGGCGTCGCGAGCGTTCGCTTCCGCTACCTGATCGTGATCGCTTGGATCGTCGTTACAGTCGTCGCGGTGCGATCGTTGCCAAGTCTCGGCAGCGTGGCCAAGCAGACGACCAGCGGCTTCCTGCCCGCGAACGTGCCGAGCATCCAGGCCTCGAACATGGCCGCTCCATTCATCGACGTGAACCTCGGGACCGCGACCCTTGTGGCCGTACGGGCCGGCGGGCTCACCGCCGCCGACAACGCGGCGATCGATGCAATCGAGGCAAAGATCAAGACCATCGACACCGTCAAGGTCGTGGCCGACCTGGGCATCTCCGGCGACGGCGCGGCGCGCCAGGTATTCATCGAGGCCGCGGTCGTGTCGTTTACCGACGTTTCGGGGGCCCAGGCCCTCGTCGACAACATTCGCACCGCGGCCACCGCGGCTGCGCCGTCAGGGCTGGAAGTCCATCTGACCGGCGAAGTCCCCGACCTCGTCGACAACGCCAAGGCCTCCGGATCTTCGCAGGATCGGACCCAGAGCCTCTCGCTGCTGTTCATCATCGTTCTGCTCGTTCTCGCCTATCGAGCAGTGCTGGCACCCTTCGTGACCCTCATCCCGGCCGTGATCGTCCTCGCGCTCTCGGGGCCGGTCATCGCCCAGTCCGCGAGCGCGGGCATCCAGGTCTCGTCGATCACTCAGTTCATGCTGATCGTCCTGATCCTGGGCGCCGGCACGGATTACGGCGTCTTCCTGGTGTTCCGTGTCCGCGAGGAGCTGCACCGCGGGCTTTCCAGTCCGGAGGCGGTCAGGCGAGCCGTTACCCGCGTGGGCGAATCGATCACGTTCTCGGCCTTCACTGTCATCGCGGCTCTCTCCAGCGTTGCCCTGGCCGAATTCGGGCTGTACCAGAGCATGGGTCCGGCCCTCGCCATCGGGATCGGGCTGATGCTCGCCGCAGGCCTGACGCTCCTGCCGGCGCTCCTGGCGATCTTCGGTCGGGCGGTCTTCTGGCCCAGCGACGTCAGCCACCACAAGGTCGAGAAGCACGGCATCTGGGATCGGGTCGGTCTACTCGCCACGCGCCGCCCGGCCTTGACGCTCCTGCTCGGGGCGATCCTCTTCGGCGGCATGGCGGCGACGCTGCTGACGACGGGCACGTCCGGGTTCGGAGACCAGACGGCGACCACCGCCGGCAGCGACTCGGCGGCCGGAGCGGCAGCTCTCAACGCCCACTTCCCGTCCTCTAAGATCGTCCGGACGCTGGTCCTCTTCAAGTTCGACACGCCGGTCTGGGGCAACCTCGGCAAGCTCCAGACGGCCCAGGCCGGCCTCTCCGCGCTGCCCGACTTCAAGAGCGTTGTCGGCCCGCTCAACCCGAACGGCATCCCCCTCACGATCGACCAGCTTGCGCAGCTTCACACCGCCCTTGGGCCGCCCAGCGTTCTGCCGCCGGTGCCGGCGACGACCGCCGTCGAGGCCGCCCTCTACAACGCCTACCGGGCCGAGGGCCAGCTGATCAGCCCCGACGGCCTCACCGTGGAGTATTCGGCTGAGGTGGGCTCGGCCGATCAATCGAGCCCGGCCGCCCTGGATTCGGTCGTGGGTCTGCGCCAGGAGGTCGATCGAGTCGGCACCGCCGCCGGCGCAACCGCGACCGGCCTGCTCGGCGACCTCGAGTTCTCCTACGACATCCGCGCAATCTCGGCATCGGACCTGCTACGGATCATCCCGATAGTCGCGATCCTGATCGCCATCCTGCTCGCGGCTGTGATGCGAAGCCTCGTGGCGCCGATATACCTCGTCTTCAGCGTCGTGATCTCGTATCTCGGCGCCCTCGGTTTGACCGGGATCATCTTCGTCCATCTCGGAGGCCAGGCTGGGCTCAACTTCGTCCTGCCCTTCCTGATGTTCGTGTTCCTGATGGCCCTCGGGTCGGACTACAACATCCTGGTGATGAGCCGGATACGGGAGGAGGCGCATCACCTTCCGCTCAGAGACGCGGTGGCGCGGGCCATCGGCAAGACGGGCAGCACGGTCACAACCGCCGGCGTGATCCTGGGCGGCAGCTTCGCTGTCCTCGCGATCGCCGTCGGTGGCACGGCCGGGGCGGCCCAGATCCAGCAGATCGGCTACGGCATCGCGGCCGGGGTCCTGATGGACACCTTCTTCGTGCGCTCGCTGCTAGTGCCGTCGCTCGTCGTGCTGCTCGGACGCTGGAACTGGTGGCCGACCAGGCTCGGCGTCGACGTCCCGGTGCCGAGCCGCCCCGTGGAAGCCGTGAACGCCGAACCGCGCGAGGGCTGACGGGCCGACTCGACGCGCGGGTGTGGTGCGGCCTCTCCGCTGCAGCCCCCGACTGCACCCGCCCGCCGCCCCGCTCAGCGGTGTTCGCGGCCCTCGCCGCCTCGGGTGGTCTCCGACGTCCTTTCCGGCTGCCCGGACCTATCTGGGTGTACCCGCAGGTCCAGCGTCGCAACGATTTCGGTCAGGACGACACGGACCTGGTCGGGGCCCATCAGCCGCATCGCGGCGGCCGTTGGGCTGACCCCGACCTTCACCGTGACGGCGTCGCCCGGGGCCGCGCGGAACATGTCCTCGTCGGTTACGTCGTCGCCCATCACGAGCAGCCGGGCGCCCGGCGAGGCCGCCACCAGGTCGTTGACCACGCGGCCCTTGTCCGTGGCGGAGTCCCGGACCTCGATTACGCGGCTACCCTCCACGATCGTCGCCGACGACTGGGCGATGACAGTCCCAAGCGCCCGGGTCAGAGCAGCGGCTTCGCGACGCCCGGTGCCAACGGGGACGCGACGATAGTGCCATGCAATCGACGCGTCCTTCTCCTCGACTATCGAGCCGGGCACGGCTTCCGCGTATTGCGCCATCACCGGTCGAACGAGCTCGATCCAGTCGGCCTTCACGTTGCGTCGCGTCCATTGTTCGCTCGCCGCCGGCCGCGACCAGAGGCCGTGTTCGGCGTGTAGGCCGATTGGCAGGCTGCCCAGCCACAGTTCCATGTCGTCGCGGCGGCGCCCGCTGATCACATGCACTTCCATATCCGGCAGGAGAGCCAGCGACACGAGGATCCGCAGGATCTCCGTGTCCGGGCTGGCCTCTTCGGGTGAGGGTCGAAGACCAACGAGGGTCCCGTCGTAGTCGAGAAGGAGGCGCAGCGGCCGCCCCGCCTCGGACAGGATCGCGGAGGCGACGTCGCCGGGGCTGTTCGAACGGCCGGCAGCGTACGGGATCCGGGCTTGCCGTCGCGCCTCGACGCGCAACGCCGCTTCGAATTCGCGGGCCCAGCGATGGACGTCGTGGGTTCGGACCCGTTCTCGCAGCCGCGCCATCCGTGCCCGCCGCTCCTCCTCCGGCATGGCCAGGGCGTCATGCATGGCCGCGGCCACGCTGTCCAGGTCGTACGGATTGACGACAATCGCGTCGATGAGTTCGGCCGAGGCCCCGGCCAGCTCGCTCAGGATCAGCACGCCGTCGCCGTCGGTGCGGGTCGCTACGAATTCCTTGGCGACGAGGTTCATGCCGTCGCGAAGCGGCGTGACGAGTGCAATCGATGCCGCCCGGTAGAACGCCGCGAGCCGCTCACTCGACAGGTTTTGCGAGATGTAGTGGATCGGGTCGTAGCCGGGAAGGGCGAAGCGGCCGTTGATGCGGCCGACCATCTCGTTGACAGTGCGCTGGAACTCCCGGTACTCCGCGACCGAGCCGCGTGACGGCGCGGCCACCTGGACGAGGCGGACCCGCCCGCGCAGCCGGGGATAGCGCTCGAGGAGTCGTTCGAAGGAGAGCAGGCGGCGTGGGATTCCCTTGGTGTAGTCGAGCCGGTCCACGGCCACGATCAGCGCCGCCGGCCCCGAGCCCTGCAAGAGCCGATCCGCCTCGGCGGTCACGGATGCGCTGGCGCCGAGGGCCTCGTAGGCGGCCGCATCGATGCCCATGGGAAAGGACCCGACGCGTATCGAGCGGCCGGCCAGGCTCACCCGACCCGGCCGGGTCTCGCAACCCAACACGTTTGCGGCCGAAGTCAGGAAATGCAGGACGTACGAGACCGTGTGGAAGCCGACGAGCGAAGACCCGAGGATCCCTTCGAGCACCTCGCGGCGCCACGGCAGCAGCCGAAATACCTCGGCCGAAGGGAATGGGACGTGCAGGAAGAACCCGATCGCCGCGTCCGGCAGTTGCTGGCGGATCATGCCCGGTACGAGCGCCAGCTGGTAGTCATGGATCCAAATCAAGTCTCCGGGTCGGTACTCGTCCAGGACCGTGTCGGCGAAGCGCTGGTTCACGCGCTGGTAGGTTTCCCAGCCCTCGGTCGTGAGCGGCAACCTGTCCAGCTGGTAGTGGAGAAGCGGCCACAGGACGCCGTTCGAGAAGCCGTCGTAGTAGCGCTGCACTTCTCCGGCGGTGAGTTCCACTGGCACGGTCCGTGATGCGGCGAGGCTTTCCCGCATCGTCTTGCGCTGGGCCTCGGACAGCCGCCAGGTTTCGCCGGGCCATCCGATCCAGAGGGCGTTGCCGCCGCCGTGATAGCCGCTCAGACCCGTCGCCAGGCCCCCGGCGCTGCGGTCGAGGACCAGCTTGCCGTGCTCGAGCCGGACCGAGATCGGCAGCCGGTTCGAAACCAGCAAGACTCGGCCTTCCGCCTTCCGGCGGGAGCGATTGGTATGGCTGCGGCTGGCTGTCACGTGCCGCTTCGATCGGCGAGGGCCGGCCAGCTGTCCGTGAGCTCGCGCAGCGCCCGGACAGAAGCCGCCAGCCGGCCGGATCTGTCGCGAATGTCTCCGGCCAGTCGGTCGAGAGCCCGCCGGAGGCGGAACGCATCCAGTAGCGCCACCCACTCGTCGTCCGATGGAGGCAGGAATGGGGCCTCGCGGGTCGCGGCCCGATAGCCGTCGAGGAAGGCGGCCGAGACCCACGCGCACCACTGGCCGGCCCAGACGTCGACCGCGGCCATGTCCTGGGCGCGCAGCTGGGCCCCGATGCCCGCCTCGTCGAGGCGGCCGAGGGCCAGGTCGTGGACCGAGCCGATCATCGCCGCTACGTCCTCGAGCGCGGACTGCCTGCGGTGTCGTGCCCCGGAAGGCCGGGAGGGTGCCGCCGCGAAGTCCAACATTAGCGTTCCGTGCTCGGTCTGGCGGAAAGTAGCGAACCCGAGGTCGCCGTGGATTCGGATCCGCGTCCCGCCGAACTTCCCGGTCAGCAGCCGCCGCAATCTGGCCGCGATCTGGCGCCGCCGCGCCACGAGGGCCTTGGCGTCCGCGGCCACGCCGTCCGGGAGGTTCTCCGGGAGCCCGTCGAGTGACCGCAGCACACGGGTCAAGAGGGCATCGATCGACTGGTGGATCGACCGCTGGTACAAGAGGCTGAACGGCTCGGGACAGAACGACGGTTCGGTGCCGGACGCCAGGACCGTGTGCATCTCGCCCAGCTGCCGCCCGACCGAACGGACGATCTCGCGCATGGGCCCGAGCATTTCAGCCTCCAGGTCGTCCGCGGCGGAGGTGAGACGGAGGATCTGCTCCGACGCGATCGAAGCGTGGGTGGGTCGCACCGGACCTGCCGCCGCATGCTCCAGGAAATTGAGCAACGAATGCTGCGCCAGACTCGACAGGTCCGTCGCGCCGGTCTCGCCGGCAAGGATGAAGCCGGCGCTACCGGCAGGCCCGTCGATCGGCTGATATTCGAGGCTGCCGGCGATCTGCGGCACCCACGTGACGCCGCCCTCGGAGAGGAATCGGATTATCTCGGCCTCGTGGTTGGGGGCCGTGTCCAGGTTAGGCAGAAGCCTGAGCACCGGCCCGGTGGCAGCCGGCTCGGCCGACTCGCCGCCCGCCAGACCTCGCCGAGCGCTCGCCGTGGCGCGGCCGAACAGTATTCCGTGATGGCCGCTGATTCGGCGACTGTGGACGATGACTTCGACCAGAGCCGCTTCCGTGGCCCGGTCGGTGGTGGCGTCGACGAGGAACGTGGATCCATCCGGGTCGACCGGCGACGCCAGCCCGGCCACTCGCAGCCCCGGCGGCTCGGCCGATACGACGGTGCCATCGGCCATGTTCAGCAGCATGCCCGAAGTGGTCGCGGTCGTCAGAGGCACGAGGTACGTGTCGCCGTCTCCGACCGCGTAGGTCGTCCGCAGCAGGACGAGGAGCGCGATCCCGCCGGCAGTGGGGACCGCGAATCGGTCGGCGATCTCCGCGGTCCTCTCCCGCCGGCCACCGCCGCGATACCACGGCCGGCCACGTATCCACGCGAGCAATGCCGCCGCGAGCGCCTCGTCCAACTTGCCATCGAGGAAGTCCGCCGCCCCGGTGGCCGGCAGTCGGGCCGGGGAGTGACCGTCAGTGCGGTCCGCGTCCGGGCTAGGATTGAGGGTGAACCACAAGAACTCGTGCGGCCCCAGGCTCAGTGGATACGGCCCCGGCCCGATCGCCGGGAAGTCGACGCGGCCGAACATCTCGACCGGACGGCGGCCCAGGTACTGGCCGAGGTCCAGGGCGACCGGCTGAAAGAAGCGCGACATGTTGGCCACAACCAGAACCATCTCGTCGTCGAGCCTGCGCACGAACGCCAGTATGTGGCGGTTCTCCGGGTAGAGCATCTGGAATTCGCCACGGCCGAACGAGGCATACCTGCGCCTGACAGCGATCAGCCGCTTCATCCACCACAGCAGAGAATGGGGATTGGCCTGCTGGACGGCCACGTTGACGGTCTCGTATCGATGCTCGGCGTCGGTTACTACCGGCAGGAAGAGCTGGTCGTGTTCCGCGGTCGAGAAGCCGGCATTTCGATCGGCGTTCCACTGCATGGGCGTTCGGACGCTGTCGCGATCGCCCAGGTAGATGTTGTCGCCCATGCCGATTTCGTCGCCGTAGTAGAGAACCGGGGTGCC
>PMJT01000175.1 GCA_003158495.1 Chloroflexota bacterium
CACGAAGTTGTCGCCGGCACGGGCGAGGCTGAGGATCGTGAGGGTCTCGGCCGCCTGGCCCGAGGCGACACCGAGCGCCCCCACGCCGCCCTCGAGCGCGGCGATGCGCTGCTCGAACACGTCCGTGGTGGTGTTCTTTATGCGGGTGTAGATGTTGCCGAACTCCTGCAGCCCGAACAGGCGGGCGGCGTGGTCGGCGTTGTCGAAGACGTAGCTCGTCGTGGCGTAGATCGGGACGGCGCGCGCCTTGGTCGTCGGATCGACTGACTGGCCGGCATGGACGGCGAGGGTTTCGCGACGACGAGCGGGTACGTTCTGGTCGGACACGGGTGGTTTCTCCTGGACTGTGACGCCTGTCACGGCGCAATGGGTTCAGCCTGTGGTTGATCCCGGGGAGCCCTGGGGTGGGGCGAGCCAACCTGCGGTTGGCTTGTCGTATGGGCGGCTCCCGCCGTGTTGTCCGGAGAAACAAAGAACCGCGGGCTCCATTCGGGAGGCCGCGGCCCCGGGACCGATCCTTGGTCCGGCTACGCTGCTAGGTGAGCCAGAACCTCAGACCCCATCCTCCGCACTTCGGGGCCGCCCGGGCATGACCATCATGGAACCGCGCAGGCTTGAAGCCTGGCGCGAGATCTCCCGTCGGTTGAAGGCGTTGGTGTTCATTGGCCGCGAAGCATAAGGGCTCGGCTGCGATTGGCGCAAGCGCGGTGCAGACCGGCTCACTCCGCGAGATCGGCTAGAGAGCAAGGACGAACCGCAGAGCGGCGTTGAGCTCGTCCATCTTGCCCGGCGGCAGACGGCCCGCCCGGTCGCCGAGTTCGGCAACGTCGATCGTCACGATCTGGTCCTACCTCACCCAGCCGTCCTCGCTGAGCCCGTCTGGTGATGCCTGGTCAGGCGATCAGCGCGCCGGGCGCCTGCGGACGCCGCCGGGCGACATCTCGTCCAGGCGGGCCTGGGCGCGGCGGGTCAGTATATTGTCCTCGCCCAGCGTGCGCCGGTACCCGTCGACGACGGTCCGGGCCTGGTTGCGCGCGGCAATCTTCTTGCCCAGGGCCATGAGAGCGGCCGCGTCGCGGCCGACCATCTCGAGCGTGTCCGGGTCTTCGGGGCCGGGCTGCTTGCGCAGGAGCGCGATCGCTTCCGAATAGGCGGCGTGGGCGCCGGCGGCGTCGCCGAGCTTGAGGCAGATGTCGGCGAGGTGACCGCGCAGGTCCGCCACGGACCTTCCGCGCTTACCCTGGACCAGAACGTTGCCGTCGAGCGTGTTCTGGTAGGCGACCCTGGCGGCCTCGTACTGGCCGAGCCGCTCCAGGGTCAGGCCGAGGTTATGGCCAAGAGCCAGCGTCCCGGGGTCCTCGCGCCCCTGGGACTCTGCGCTGCTGGCATACAGCCGACCGAGCGGACCGGCCACGCGCTCGGAGATGCTACGCGCCTGCTCTTCTTCGCCCAGTTCGTCGAGCGCGACCGCCAGCCCGGAGAGGCTGTCCAGGGTCCGCTCGTCGCGCGGCCCGTGGAGTTGTTCGTGGATTTCGACGAGCTGGGACCACGCCCGCCGGGCCGCGTCCAGCTCGCCGACCTTGCCGAGTTCCCAGGCCAGGCCGCGAAGCGCGTCGATCGTTTCGTCCGCCTCTGCCCCGAGGCGCCGGTCCTGCGTCTCGTAAAGCCGCGCATACGCCCGCCGGGAATCGGGGTGGGCCTCGAGCTTGCTCAGGACGCGCGTCAGGCCTTGGAGGGTCCAGACCGTGTCGGGCTCGTCCGGGCCGATGGTTCGGGCGCGGGCCTCGGCCAGTTCCCCGAAGCGGGCGGCGGCACCGCTCAGGTCGCCGAGTTGCTCGAGGTTCCAGGCCAGGTCGCCGATCGTCCAGAGCGTGGCCGGATGGTCCGGTCCGAGCATCTTCTGGCGCCGATCGAGGAGCTGGATGTCCAGGTCGTGGGCGCGCTTGTGGTCGCCGCTCCGCCCGACGGCATCGGCCAGGCCGGCCATGGCATCGAGCGTGGCCAGATCCTCCGGGCCGTTGAGCCGGGTGAGCTTGTCGAACAGGGTCCGGTACGACGTCGCCGCTGCCTTGGCATCGCCGAGACGAAGGAGCAGCCGGCTGTGCTGGGTCAGACCCTCGATGGTCTCGGGGGCATCCGCTCCGAACGTCGAAGTGGTTGCGGCCATGGCCTGGTCGGACAGCGAGCGGCCCGAGGCGCGGTCGCCGGTCCCGATCAGGGCCCGAGCCAACCCGAACATAGCGTCCAGCGTATCGGGGTGGTTCGGCCCCAAAACGCGGCGGCTTCGATCGACCCGCTCTGCCAGGATCTCGCAGGCTCGCGGGTAATCCTCCAGCGAGATCAGGACGCTGCCGAGGTTCGACATCGTGCGAAGCGTCAGCGGGTTCTCCGGGCCGAAGACGCGGCGCTGGGTCTCCAGCAGGCCCTCGAATGTGGCCCGCGCCGCGGCATTGTCGCCGAGGGCCCGGTGGGTCAAACCGAGGTTGTGGAGGACGCTGAGGGTCGCCGGATCGTCGGTGCCGAGGGCGTTGCGGCGGCCGTTGTAGACACGTTCGTACATCGGCCGGGCCGTCTGCGGCTCGTCCATGTAGGAGAGCGCGACGGCCAAACCGTGAACGGCGGAAAGCGTGTCCAGGTTGCGCGGGCCGAGTACGCGTTCGCACCGCTCCATGAGGACGGTGTAGGCGTCACGGGCGGCGAGGTACTCGTCCAGTTCCATGCAGATGGCAGCCAGGCGCGCCTCGACCTCGATCGTGGTGGGGTGGTCCGGCCCGAGGAGCTTGCGCCGAGCTTCCAGCACCTGCCGGCAAACCGGCCGCTGGGACCTGGGATCTTCGATTCCCTCGAGCAGGACCCCGAGGTCCTGTAGCGCGGCCAGGCCGGCAATTGCTCGAGCCGGACTCCCGGCTGACGCGCGGTCCATCGACAGAGCGATCTCTCCTGTGTTCCCCTGGTGCAGCCAATCATGCCATGGTTCGACGACGAACGGCCCGCTTCCCACCACCGCGGGTACGATAGGGGCGGCGACGCGGCCGGCGTCGACCGCGGCGGTCCGAGACGCGTCGCCATTGAGCGGCCGGGCGACACGCTCCGAGGAGTCTACGGTGAGGTCGATCGAGGTCGAAGTCCGGAACGAGGAAGGCCTGCATGCCAGGCCGGCGGCGCAGTTCGTTCGCGCAGCGGCCGGCTTTGCCTCGACCATCCGCCTCGAGAACCTCACCGACGCGCGGCCCGCAGCGAATGCCAAGAGCATTACCAGCGTGCTCGCGGCCGGCGCGGAGAAGGGCCACCTCGTGAAGATTACGGCGGAGGGCCCGGACGAGGAGGACGCGGCCGAAACGTTGCAGGGTCTGCTCGCCGGTCTCGGCGAGCCTGTCGGCGAATAGCATGCCCGCACGACTGAACGGCATCCCGGCCGCCCCGGGGATCGCAGTCGGGCCGGTCTGGCGGTACCGGCCGCGTGCCGCGGCGGGATTGCCGGTCGTGGCCGTCTCGTCGCGCGGCGATGCCGAGCTACGGGTGCGCAGTTCCGCGGCCGCGGCCGCCGTCCAGCTGGAGGCGCTGGCGGCCCGGGTCGGTGAGCTGGGCCGTGCCGGCGACGCGGAGATTCTCGACGCCCAGGCGCTCATGGCCGTCGATCCGACGATCGTCGACGAAGCCGTCCGGCTCGTGCGTGGCGGAATGGCGCCGGTTGACGCGGTCCTGGAGGCGGCCGAGGCGGCCGCGCAGATGCTCGATGCGTTGCCCGACCCACTCCTCGCGGCCCGGGCGGGCGATGTCCGCGATGTGGCCGTCCGTGTCACGCGGATCCTGAGCGGCGCCACGCTGGACCTGCCTACGGATCCGTCCGTCGTGGTGGCCGAAGACATCCCCCCGTCCCTCCTGGCGGAGATGCCGCCCGGCCTGCTGCTCGGAGTGGCGATGGCGATGGGCTCGCCGACGGCTCACGCGGCCATTCTGGCTCGGAGTCTCGGCATTCCGGCCGTGGTCGCTGCCCCGGATCTGCTCGATGCCCTGCGCGGTGCACGAGCCATCGCCATCGACGGCGAGAGTGGTGAGATCACCGTGGACCCCACTCCAGCCGAGTTGCAGGGACTGGCCGATCGACAGGCCGTGCGAGGGACCCGCGATCGTGCCGCCGCGGCTCTTCGGGGCATGCCCGCCGCCACCGCCGACGGCCGGCGTGTCCCACTCCTGGCCAACATCCGCAGCCCCGAGGACGCCGGCCGCGCCATCGACGCCGGGGCGGAGGGCGCCGGCTTGTTCCGCACGGAGTACCTCTTTCTTCGTCGCGAGGCGGCGCCGTCGGAGTCCGAGCAAACGTCCGAGTATCGCCGGGCGATGGAGGCGTTCGGGCCGGAGCGCCCCGTCGTGATCCGACTGGCCGATATCGGCGGCGACAAGTCGATCCCTTACCTGGGCCTGCCCAACGAACCGAACCCATTCCTCGGCGTGCGGGCAATCCGGCTTGCGCGCCGGTCACGCGAGTTGCTGCTGACGCAGTTGCGCGCGATCTGGCGGGCGGCAGGCGAGGCGTGCGTCACGCCCTACGCCATGGCCCCGATGATCGCCACTATCGCGGACGCCCG
>PMJT01000134.1:0-3476 GCA_003158495.1 Chloroflexota bacterium
CGGCGGCGCCCAGCTCATCGGCCCGACAAAACGCAGTGGCGCCTGCCGGCGGGACGGCTGCCGGAGCCTCGCGCCTCACGTGGCGTCGCGACTGCCGACCAGCGGATTGTAACCGGCTTGGCGCCCCGGAGGGCGAGTCAATGCTGGCCGGGCTCTTCTTCGCGCAGAAGGCTGTTCAGCCGGCGCAGGAATATCCGCACGGCTGCGCGTTCGGGGGCGCCCAGGGGCTCGAGCGCGGCCGCGACCGTGGGGCCACGCCATTGGTAGGCCCGTTCGACTTCTCCGCTCTTGTCGGGATTCAGCCTCACCCGCACGACCCGACGATCGTCGGCATCGCGCTCGCGGATGGCGTATCCCGCCTTCTCCAGCTCTTCGACGACGCGACTGGCCCAGCCGTAGGAGATACCCAGGCCGGTGGCCAGCTGCCCCACCGTTCGCTCGCCGTGCTGGTAGATATGGATCGCGGCCCTGACCGCGTGGGACGACATGTCGGCCGATTCGGTGCCGTGATGACCGGCATCGCCCTTCGTAGCGCCGTCTCCGTTGCCTTCGACGTCAGTGTCCAGCCGCCGCGTGGCATAGGCGGCGTGGAGGAACTCGACCAGGAGTCGACTCGTCTCCAGCGTCGTGTCGGAGGCGGCGCCCGGCGCCGCGGATCGACCCACAACGGACGTCTTGTCAGCCATCGCCGGAATATACCATAAGCACTCTACTAAACGTTGCGCTGGACAATGATATTGNNTCATCGTCGACGCGACCATCGTGAACGTGGCCGTGCCCTCGATCGCCCGTGATCTGGCCCTTTCCGGGACCGGAGCCGAGGGTCGACATGATCCGGGCACTCGGCTTGCGGCTTTCCTGGTCGCGATGGGCCGCCTCGGTGACCAGGTCGGGCGCCGAAAGATGTACCTCGGCGGCCTCGATCTGTTTCTCGTAGCGTCGGTGCTGGCCGAGTTCGCTCCGTCTGGCGAGACGCTCATTGGCGCACGGCTGCTCCAGGGCCCGGCGTAGCGGCGATTCTGCCGGCCACCCAGCCGATCCTGACGCTCGCCGGCTATCGTCCGTCGATGTCGGCGAAATCCAGGCTCAGGGTGGCATCCGTCAGGCCAATCGCCGCCGCATCGACGGCGTCGGCAAACCCCGACGAGTCGTCTCGCTCGAGCGCCTGGCCCTCCCAGAGCAACCTATCGCCGCCCTCGGTCAGGGTGATGTAGGGCTGGACGCGCCATCGTCGGGGACTGGCCGAGACGTCGAGGCAGCTGATCAGGCGGCGACCATCCTTGAGGTGCGTGGCCAGCGTGACCCTGATCGCGATGTGCTCGGTGTCCGATCCGTTGCCGGGCCGGCCGGGATTGACCTCCGGGACGATTCGCAGGATCGACATGTGCTCGGCGGTTGGCAGGCGCACCTTCTCCCAGATGAGCGGGCGGGCGGCGGCGAGGCGCAGGCGGGCATGCATCACTGCCGTCAGGAAATCCCACGCAGTCGTCAGGTCGCGCGCCATGAGGCTCCTTGCACCGTCCGATGGACGAGAATTTCCCGCCGCCGCCGGGTCAATCCAAGTGTCGGAAGACTACCGCCCCCGGAAAGGTCATACAACAGCCAGATTTGGACAGGGACACCGCTCCCCCCGGCGGCGGAGCCGCCACCCGGGGTTAGTCGCCGGTGTAGTGCTTGAAGATGACCGCCGCGTTGTGCCCGCCCAGGCCGATGTTGTTCGACAGGGCGTAGCGCAGCGGCTTCTCCATGGTCTCGGTCGCGATGTTGATGTTGCACTCGGGATCCGGCTCGAGGTAGTTGAGGGTCCCGGGCACGGTCTGGTGGTAGACGGACAGGACCGTTGCCACGCCCTCGAAGGCGCCGGCGGCGCCCATCATGTGGCCGGTCATGGACTTGGTGGCCGAGATCAGGATGTTGGGCGTGTGGCTTCCGAACGCGGTCCAGATGGCCTCGCTCTCGCGCTTGTCGCCCACCGGAGTCGACGTGCCATGTGGGTTGATCATGTCGATCTGGTCCGGTGGGACGTCGCGTCGCTCGTAGGACATCTTCATGGCACGGGCCGAGCCCTCGCCGCCGTCGGCCGGGGCGATCATGTCGAAGCCGTCCGCCGCCGATCCGTAGCCGACCACTTCGGCGTAGATCTTCGCGCCGCGGGCCTTGGCCAGCTCCATGTCCTCGAGGATCATGGCCCCGGCGCCTTCGCCCAGGACGAAGCCGTCACGGGTGCGGTCAAACGGCCGGCAGACTGTGCCGATGGGCTGGCCCGGCAGGGGCGTGCCCATGCCGCGCATGTTCGTGAAGCCGATGTGGACCAGTTCCAGGAGCGGNNGCGGCGACCGGGCAGAAGTTGTGGCCCTTGGCCCCGGTTTCGATGGCGATCGTGCCGGAGCTGGCGTCGACCAGGCCGTTGGCGATGAAGAACGGGCTCACCGCGCGAACGCCTTTGGTGTGCCAGATCTCCTGGTTGAGGATGAAGAGGCCCTGGCCGCCGCCCCCGGAGCCGTAGACCACGCCGATGTCGTAGCGGTTGTCGTCGTTGATCTCCAGGCCGGAGTCTTCGAGGGCCATCTTGGCCGACGCGACCGCGAAGTGAACCGTCGTCTCGGTCCGACGCGCGTCCTTGAAGTTCCAGAACTTGGTCACGTCGAAGTCGTGGACCTCGCCGCCGGCCTTGTGCTCGTAGGGCGTCGTGTCGAAGTGGGTGATCTCGCCAATCCCGGAACGGCCGTTGGCGAGGTTCTGCCAGACAGTGTCGATGTCGTTGCCGAGCGGGCTGACAACCCCCAGCCCGGTGACGGCGACTCGCCTGGTGTAGTCGGGTTTGCGCACTGGTTGCTATTCCTCTCGGATATCGACTCGGCGGCGAGGAGCTGCCGGCGTGGGCTTGCTAGCTGACGGCACTGCCGTCGATAAGGGGAACGAAGAGTCCACCGGGGGCCGCCGATTCGTCGACGGCGATGGCATTGGCGTCCGGCGCGATCCGCTTGATAAGACCTGTCAGGACCTTGCCGGGTCCGACTTCGACGAAGGTCGTGACCCCGTCGGCTTCCATTCGCTGGACCGCGGCGACCCAATCGACGCCGCGGGTCAAGTGTTCGATGAGCTCCCCACGGGCGCCGTCGGCAGTCGCGATCGGCCTGGCATCGGCGTTGGCGAGGAGCGGGATCGCGGGATCGGCGAAGGGGATCGGAGCCAGGACGCGGGCCATTCCCTCTGCCGCCTCGGCCATCAACGTGGAGTGGGCGGCCACCGAGACCGGCAGCAGGATGCCGCGGCGGCCGCCGAGATCCTTGACGCCGGCGACGGCCGCCTCGACCGCGGCGCGATCGCCCGAGATGACAATCTGGCCAGGAGAGTTGCGGTTGGCGACGGTTACGCTGCCGTGGCCCGCGCCCAGGGCGAGCAGCTCCGGGATTCGGGCATCGTCGAGACCGATGATCGCGGCCATCGCCCCCGACCGGCCCTGGCCCGAAGCC
>PMJT01000134.1:3502-17782 GCA_003158495.1 Chloroflexota bacterium
GCTGATCGACTCGCCCAGCGCGTCGTCGGCTTCGGCGAGGACGGCCGCCGCTGCCGATGACGCCTCGACCAGAGCTTTGCCCATGCCGACGGACTGGGACCCCTGGCCGGGGAACACGAAGGCGATGCGATCCATGTGGTGCGTCTGGTCTCCTCGGGCTCGCGGGCGAGCGTCGGAGAGCGACGCACCCGGCAGGGCCGCGGTGTATATGGTCCGAGCCCATCACGGGCGGCCGGACTCGCACCGCATGCTACGACTCGTGCTCATGTCACGAGGAATAATGTGTGCAGGTTTGCATGGATCGGGCAAAGTGCGTACGCTGGAGCCATGCCGCAGTTCAGACCGAAGCTTCCCAACCTTGGTTCTCGACCGTTCGAACGTCCTCCAGAGAAGCTGCCTCAATCTGATGCGCCGGCCGATGAACGGGGCAACGGGGAGTGGCCGGCGGCCCGTGTCGAGACCTCCGTGTCCGGGTTGGTGCCTTCCGGCCGGTCGACCGTGGAGCCTGCGCCTCCGGCACGTCCCGCACGTCCAGCCGTCCCGGGGTCTCTTCGCCTGCTCCGCGGACCGCAGCGGCCATTCCTGCGCATGCCGTCCCTGACGGTACCGAGCCGGATCGCCGTGGAAACGGCCGCACGAGAGTTGCTGTCGGCGCCGGTCGAGGCCGCGCGCCTTCGCCTCCAGAACCCGCGCGAGCTATCCGATCGGATCGCCATGGGCCGGGCTATATGGCGGGACCTGGTGATCGGTTTCGCGGCTCAACTCGGGGAGCTGAACCTCGGTTTCACGCAACTCGCGGCGCTATATGCGCTGGCCGATAGCGGCACCATGACGGTGGCCGATCTGGCGGATACGCTCGGTCGCTCCCAATCGGCCGCCAGCCGCCTCGTGGACGGGTTGGTGAAGCGGCAGCTGATCGAGCGGAACCCGGACTCGGAGGACCGACGCGTGAGAACCCTGACGCTGACCGGCCGCGGCCAGGCTCTGCTGGGCCTGGTGGATCGAGCCCGTGCCCAGGAGTTCCTCTCGATTGTCCGGCCTCTGCCCACGGCCGAGCGTGCAGTCGTGGCCATGGGCGTTGCGGCCCTGTCCACCCACGCAATTTCGCGTCGGGGCCATCTCATCAAGCAGCGGGCTCGATAACGATTTCCGCGCCTCCCAGGCAGCGGGGTCGACGCCCGTATGCATGACTATCCGGACCGTACGCTGGGTTTCGGTGCGCCAAAGCACCGATCTACTGATATTTCGGCTGCGCTATCTAGACAGGTAGGCCGAACCCCCTCATAGTCCTACCATCCAGTCGGTACTTTAGTCGCACTTATTCACACACAGGATCATGAGGAGGCTCTCCAAATGCGAATTCGTAGGATCGCCAGGGTCATCGCTCCCGCCGCGCTGGTGAGCATGGCTTTGCTGGCCGCGATGGTTGGGACGGTCAGTGCCCACAACCTGAGCGTGACGATGCAATGCACTAATAACCAGCCAACCCTATCGATCAACCTCACCAACTTCAACAGTGGCTCGAAGAATACCGTGGCGGCCTCTATCGATGGCACCCCGGTTCTGGCTGTTACCACATTTCCGGGGTCGTACAACCACACGTTCACGGCCACCCCGGCGACCGTGAGTCACACGGCCCACGTAGTGGTCGTGGCGGGCGATAATGCGAAGTACGACGGGACATTCGATCTCAATGTCCCCGCGTGCCAGAAGGCCACCGCGACGCCGACTCACACCCCGACGCCTACGCCGACGCACACCGCGACCCCGACGCCGACCGCGACCGCAACGGCNNGCGACCGCAACGGCAACGGCAACCGCGACCGCAACGGCGACCGCGACGGAGACCGCAACCGCAACGGATCCCTCGACCGCGACCCCGACGGCCACGGCTACCCCGTTTGAGGCTTTCCAGGGCGAGACGGGTACGCCCGCGTCGTCTATCACCCCGCCGCCGACCAGCACCGGCAGCAACGGATCGACCGGCAGCTCGGCTCCGATATTCGCGCTGCTGATCTGCTTCGCCTTCGCCGGCGTCGGCCTGATGGCCGTCCAGGCTCAGCGAAACAGCGTTCGCGGCTAGCAACTCCGGGCCGCCACCGGGGCGGTCAACCAAGACGCAAATGAACCGACGGGCCGTCATTGACGGCCCGTCGGTCTTCTTGTGTTTGGATCAGAGGGAAGCGGCTAGAGGCGGCGGCAGCTCCGCCGGACGTCCCGACTGGAAAGGGCGCCTAGGAGCGCGAAGCCTCGGCGACGGGCGAAAGGCCCAGGATGGAGCGGGCTCGAGTTTCGTCGTCCACAGCGAACGCCCAGGTGGCGCGGCCCGCGGCTCGACCGACGATGCAGCAACCGTGCAGGCCGATGCCGGCGCCGGTCAGCCTGTCGTTGACCTCGCCGAAAGCGCAGGGTGTGTCTTCGATCTCGACCATCAGGTTCGTGCCGGCGACGAAGGGATAACCCATGCCGCGCAGGACATCGCGCGTGTCGTCGTCGCAGCAGTCGGTGAAGATCTGGGCCGTGGTGAATTCGCCGGCAGTGCTCTGCTGGATATGGAGGATGTTGACGCCGCGGGCGCACAGAGCCTTGGCCAGGTGCGATAGCTCGCCTGGGCGGTTCGGCAGCTGGACTACGAACTGATTGCTCATTTCTCCCTCCCGACGCCCCCGTCAGGCAGTTGCGAGACAAACCCGGGCTCGCAGTTGATGGTGTCGAAGTGGGCGGCCGACGCGAGTAACACTACCCATGCCGCCTCGCCGGAGGCCGTGCCATAGGTCCCGGCCGGCCAGCCCGTTGGGCGCCAATTGGAGTGGGACATTGCCGCCGGTCCGTCCATCGCGGCGCTACCCGCGACCGGCTTCGAGCAGCGCCATCACCTCGTCCGCCGCCACCGCAACGGCCGCCGCGACGTGGGGGGTCAGCTCTTCGCCGAACACGTCGGTGCTCAACGCCTGGATCGTGACGGCGTGGATCGACGCCGGCAGGCTCGCCCCGAGCTTGCGGCCCATCTCCAATGCCGTCCGAAGCGATGCGTCGTGGGCGGAATCGAGATGACCGGCCGCGTGATCGGCCAATTCCTCCAGCGCGCACGACCGAACCTCGCCGGCCGGGCGGTCGGGGAACTCGGCCGCGTCCACGAGGATGGCGGCGTCGTATCCGGTCAGGAACTCCATCAGGCGCAACCCGCCGACGCCGAGGCGCTCGACCTCCACGCCCGAAATGGCGTGGCCGGTCGCAGCTTCGGCGGCCAGCCGGCGCTCGACTTCATCGGCGACGCTCCAGCCCACACCGTCGTCGCCGAGGACTGGGTTGCCGAGGCCAACCACGATGACGCGCGCCGCGGCGGGGCCGCCTTGCGGCGCGCTGCTATTCGGCGAGGGACGCTCTTGTGTCACTGTTCCCGACTTAGCAATGCTGTTTCAGGACCTCGATGACGTCGCCGTCCGAGTTGCGGATGGAAACCTGGAGTGGCATCTCACCGGGGAGTGAATGAGTGGCGCAGCCGAAGCACGGGTCGTAGAGGCGGAAAGCCATCTCGACGCGGTTCAGCAGCCCCTGGTGAACGATCGTGCCCTTGTGGATCAGGCTCTCGGCAGCCTTCTTGACCGACATCGCCATCGGCGCGTAGTTGTTCGTCGTGCCGACGATGAGGTTCACGGCCGTCAGGATGCCGCGCTCGTCCGTCCAGTAGTGGTGCGTGAGCGTGCCTCGCGGCGCTTCGACTGTGCCGACTCCCTCGGTGGGCTTCTCGGTGGGAACCGTGCGGACGTTCGGCGAGGTGATCTCAGGATCCGTTGCCAGCTCGACCATGCGCTCGGCGGCATAGAGAAGCTCGATCAAGCGAGCCCAGTGCGTGGCCAGCCGGTGGTGGACGATACGCTTTCCGCCCGACTCGGGCTTGGGCGCGAGCGTGTCGTAGAAGCGTTCGTAAGCAGCCTGGGCGAGCGGCGTGGCCATGCCGTCGGCGGTGTTGAGACGCGAGAGCGGCGTGGCGCAGTAGACGCCCGAATCGGTGCCGTCCACGAAGCCCTTCCAGCCTATCTTCTTGAGGTAGGGGAACTTGAGATACGTCCACGGCTCGACGTGCTCGGCGATCCAGTCGCGGTATTCGGCCGGGGCGTAGGTTCCGACGCGCTCGCCGTCGGGCGACATGATGCCGACGCGCCCGTCGTAGAAGTTGACTTTGTTGTTCGCGTCCAACAGACCCATGTAGTAAGTGCGGTGGGTGTAGCCGTCGGAGAGGACCATCTCCTTGTACTCGGCGTTGCCGAGGACGATCTGGTCGAAGATGCCTAGGCTGAACTGGGCGAAATCGATGCCCCAGCGCCCGATTGTCTCGATCTCGAGGCGCTGCTCCTCCGTGATGCCCTGGGTCATTCCCCCAGGCACGGCCGTGGCAGGGTGGATCTTGCGGCCGCCGATCATCTCGATGACGTGGTGGCCGTTCTTTCGCGCTTCGATGACCTTGCCGCCCACTTCCATGCCGACCTTGGCCAGCACGCCGAGGATGTTGCGCTCGGCTGCCGGTGCGTCCGGCCCGACCACGAAGTCGGGGCCGCCGAGGGCGTAGAAGTGAGTCGTGTGATCCGCAAAGTAGAAGGCGCTGTAAAGGAGCTCGCGGAGTAACTTTCCGGCGCGCGGCGGATCCACGTGGTAGACGGCGTCGCCGGCCTTGGCGGCGGCCATGTGGTGGGCTTCCGGGCAGACGCCGCAGATGCGGTTCGTCAGGGTCGGCATCTCCTCCACGGGGCGGCCGACGCAGAACCGTTCGAAGCCACGCAGCTCCGGGATCTGGAAGTAGGCGTTGGCGACCTCGCCGTCCGGATCGAGGAATATCTCGATCTTGCCGTGGCCCTCGAGCCTGGTGACGGGGTCGATGGTGATTCGCTGCATGTGTGGCTACTCCCCGTCGTTCTGCCAGGCCGAGCGGCCGCTGCGAAGCAGCGAACCGGCAAGGCTGAAGCGGTAGAACTGGCCGGCCGGGTCCGGTATGCCGTCGAGCACCTTGTCGATCTCATCGGGTTTGCCGGCCTCGACGACCGAGGCGTAGGCGGACATGAGCCGGGCGCCGTAGTCGACGACGCCCTCGGCCGAGCCGTAGCAGCCGATGCACGGCGCTGAGACGGCCGGGCACAGTGCACCGCAACCGTTCCGGGTGGCCGGGCCGTTGCAGGGCAGGCCCTGCTCCAGCAGGCAGATATCCGGATCGAACCGGGCCACCTCCTGGATGCGCACGAACCGGGTGATCTTCTTGACGTCACGCTGGCGCGCACACTCGTCGCAGACCGTGCTGCAGCCGGCACCCAGGACCGAACCCTTCGGGGGCAGCGGCCCGGTGCCGTTGAGGGCCATGACCACGGCCTCCAGGGCCGCCCAGATCTGCTTGCTCTCGGGCGGACAGCCGGGGATGGTGTAGTCCACGTCCACGACCTGGTCCAGCGTCCGCAGGATCGGCTCGAACTCGGGCAGGTGGAGGACGCCTTCCGGCGCGTCGAACGACCAGACCGGGCGGATCCCTTCCGGGTTATCCGTGCTGGTCGTAGAGAACGCCGTGTCGATGATCTCCTTGCGGCTCGAGAGGTTGGCCAGGCCGGGGATGCAGCCCTCGCTGGCGCACGAACCGAACGAGACCACGAACTTGGACTTGCGGCGGAGGAGCCTGGCGAGATGGACCGTTTCGTCCGTGCGCATGCTCCCGGACACGAGCGTGATGGTGATTTCGCCGTCGGCCATCGCCTCTATGTCGCTGTATTTGCCGTCCATGACGGTCGGCCACAGGACGATGTCGAAGGCGTTTGCCACATCCACGATGTGCTCGTGGATATTGACGATGGCGATGTCGCAGCCGCCGCACGACGCGGCGCCGAAGATGGCGAGCTTTGGCTTCGACGTGACGGGGCTGGCTCCGTCACGCGCGGTCATCGGGCCGCCTCCGCCGTGGTCGCCGTCAGCGAAGCTGACGCGTGCTCCGGGTTGGTGCCGCCGGGCATTTCGGGCGGCCCATCGGCGTCTCCGCCCGTGGCCTCCCACGCCCTCTCGAGATCGACAGCGTCCATGTCCACGATCTGGCCGACCGGCCAGTTGAGCGGTCCGATGGCCCGCACTTCCTCGGTCACGCGGGCGATCTCGCCGGCCAGGCGTACGCCTTCGGCGGCACTCGCCCAGACTAGCTGGAGACGCTCGGGTTCGATGCCGAGCGCTTCTATCGTCCGCTTGAGCAGTTGGAAGCGGCGCATCGCCTTGTAGTTCTGCTCGATGTAGNNGCACTCGCCGGGATGGCAGCCGCTGACCATTACGCCGTCCGCGCCCTCGGCGAAGGCCTTGAGCACGAACGTGGGATCCAGCCGGCCCGAGCACATCAGGCGGATGAGGCGGACGTTGGGCGGGTACTTGGTGCGGGCGGTGCCGGCGAGGTCCGCGGCCCGGTAGCTGCACCAGTTGCAGGTGAAGCCGATGATCACCGGCTCGAAGACTGTGGCGCTCTCGACGACCGGTGCGGGTGCGACTGCGCCATGTGCGCTCATGCCCGCACCTCCTCGTGAACGGCATCGCCGGCTGCTACCGGGAACGCGTGGCGGATAGTCGGGTTGCCGTCGGCTCCGACCCTCATCAGGCCCTCGATCTGGGCCATGACCTGCTCGTCGCTGAAGCCCGTGCCGGAGATTGCCCCGGCCGGGCAGGCGGCTACGCAAGTGCCGCAGCCCTGGCACATCGCGGCGTTTATGCTCGAGACGCCCAGGGCGTCGTCGAAGCTGATGGCGTTGTACGGGCACATCGTGTTACAGATGCGACAGCCCGAGCAGCTCTCCGGATGAACCGTGGCCTTGATGGGCTCCAGGCTCATCTGCTTCATCTGGATCCGGCCAAGCACTCGAGCCGCCGCCGCCGCGCCCTGCGCCACGGAGGTTGGGATGTCCTTGGGGCCGCTGACGCAACCGGCGATGAAGACGCCTTCGGTCATCGTCGCGACCGGATCGAGCTTGGGGTGTTTCTCGATAGCCCAGCCGTCGAAGCTGCACGAGATGCCGAACCGGTTGGCCAGCTCCTTGGCGTCCGCGCGGGGCTGCAGCCCGACGGAGAGGACGACCATGTCCACTGGGATTCGGCGCTGGCGACCGGCGAGCGTGTCCTCGACCTGGACGATCAGCTTGCCTTCCTCGCCAGGCAGTCGACCGGCTTCGGTGACCTCCGCCGGCTTGCCGCGAACGAAGAGCGTGCCTTCTTCCATGACGCGCTGGTAGAACTCGTCGTAACCCTTCGCCGCGGTCCGCATATCGATGTAGAAGTTGTAGACCGTGGCGTCGGTGTGTTCCTTGACCATGTGCGCGAATTTGAGGCTCTGCATGCAGCAGATCGCGGAGCAGTAGTTATTGAAGTTGCGGTCGCGGCTGCCGACGCAATGGATGATGCCCACCGTCTTGGGCTCGGTCACGCCGTCGCGTAGAACGATGTGACCGTTCGTCGGACCGGCGGAGTTGGTGAGGCGCTCGAATTCCAGGCTGGTGAACACGTTCGGCAGCCGGCCGTAGCCGTACTGGGCGATCTGGCGGGCGTCGAAGATGTCGTAGCCNNTGGCCAGGATGATGTTGCCGACCTTGAGAGTGACTACCTCGTCCTCCTGGTCGAAGAGGATCGCGTCCTTCTCGCAGAACTTCTGGCAGGCCTTGCACTTGCCGTTGATGAAGTAGGTGCAGTTCTCGCGATCGATCACCGGCGTGCGCGGCACGGCCTGGTCGAATGGCGTGTAGATCGCCTTTCGGTATCCGAGGCCGGCCTCGTAGACCTCGTCGATGACGTTCTTGGGGCACTTCTCCTGGCAGACGCCGCAGCCGGTGCAGAGGTCCGAGTCCACGTATCGGGCCTTCTTGCGGACCGTCACGACGAAGTTGCCGACGAAGCCCTCGACGTGAGTGACTTCGCTATAGGTCATCAGCGTGACGTTGGGATGAGTGCCGGCGGAGACCATGCGCGGGGTCAGGATGCAGGCNNCGACGGCTCCTTCTCGACGAGGTAGACGGGGAAGCCGGCGTCCGCGATCTCGAGAGTGGCCTGGATGCCGGCGATGCCGCCGCCCACGACGAGCGTGGCCGGGTTTATGTCGACCGTCAGGGCCTCGAGCGGGGTGTTGCGGCGAACCCGCTCGACGCCGCCGGCAAGGATTGCCTTGGCTTTGGCCGTGGCGGCGGCCTTGTCGGTGTGAACCCACGAGTCCTGCTCGCGGATCGAGACGAGTTCGCACAGGTACGGGTTCAGCCCGGCGCGCGCGGTGGCGGTCCGGAACGTGTTCTCGTGGAGGTGGGGCGAGCAGGCCGCGACGACGATTCGGTTGAGGCCGAGGTCGCGGATGTCGTCGGTGACCAGCTCCTGGCCGGGGCTGGAGCACATGAACTTGTATTCGCGCGAGATGACGACGCCCTGGTCCTTGAGGGCCTCACCGGCCCAGCGGGCGACCTCGACTACGTCGACCACGCCCGCGATGTTGCTGCCGCAGTGACAGACGTACACGCCGATCCGTATTTCGCCTTCCGCCGGCTGTCTGGCGGACAGCGCGCGCTCGGCGGGTCCGTCTTTCGGCGTGCCGAACGACTCTTGGGCGTGCTCGCCGCTCGGGGCGTCGTGTGGCGCGCGTCCGTTGCCGTTCATTGGTTGACCTCGCTGGCAAGGGCCTCGCGCACCGGATCGGCGTCCTTTGGCATTGTCGGCATCGGCAGGGCCCGCTTGTCTGGACGTTGCCTGTGGGCCGGCGCGGCCTCCACCGCCACCTCGGGCTGCTGGCCGATCTTCCTGAGGGCCTTGCGGGCGTCCGTAAGTTCGCGACCGAAGCCCATCTTCTTCTCGTCCAGCCCGAAGGCGATCCCCATGAGCTGGGTGAAGAACACGATCGGCATCTTGTGCTTGGTGTGGAAGAGCGCGTTCATCTCGCCCTGATAGGCGTCGATGTTGATCTGGCACATCGGGCAGACCGTGACCATCATGTCGGCGCCGTGATGCTCGGCCTCATCGACGAGGCGCTTGATCAGCTCCAGGCCAACCTTCGGCGCGATCTGCGTCATGTGGCCTCCGCAGCACTCGGTCTTGAGCGGGAAGTCCACGACGTCCGCGCCCAGAGCCTCGAGGAGGCGGTCCAGCTCCTCGGGGCGCTCGTGGTTCTTCCAGCGGTGATCCGGATCAGGGCGGGGGAGCATGCAGCCGAGGTACGGGGCCACACGCAGACCCGCGAGCGGCTTGACGACCATGCTCTTGACCTGGTCCAGGCCGACGTCGTTCATGATCACTTCGAGGAGGTGGCGGATCTCGACGGAGCCCGGCTCGTAGTGGAGATCGCCAGCGCCGAGGGCCACGTTCACTCGTTCGTTGAGGAGCGGGCGCTCCTTCATGTAGGCGTCCGCCTTGGCGAGGTTCAAGTAGCAGGCGCTGCACGCCGCGACGAGCGGCTCGCCGTCCTTCTTCGCGTTCGCGGCCAGGGCGAGGTTCCGGGCGATGAGGGCGTATGCCGGGCTGAGGCTGACGCCGACGTATTCCGTGGCGCCGCAGCAGTTCCAGTCGTCGATCTCGGACATCGTCAGGCCGAGCTTCTCGCAGACGCCGTTCAGCGACTCGCCGTAGGCTCGCCCGCTGCCGTCCATCGAGCAGCCGGGGTAGTAGAGATAGCGGCTCACGACACCTTCTCCAGCTCTTCGGCCTTGCTCAGGATCGCGTGGAGTTGCTTCCGCTGGTGAATGCGGTTCGGCATGATGCCGATCCGGCCTCGCATGAACAGGCCGATCGCCATGGGTGTCATCCGCGGCAGCCGCAGGATGAAGTGGCGCAGGTAGTGGCGCGCCGTGAGGCCGAGCTCCCAGCTCCGCCCGAAAGTCTCGACCTGGCCGACGAAGACGCTTGCGAAGTGGGGCGGCGTCTTGTCGCGGTAGGACTTGGCGTCCTCGGCCATGCCCTTGAGCGTGTACATCACGTCGGCGATATGGACGCCCTGGGGGCACCGGACGACGCAGTGGTAGCAGGACACGCACATCCACGGCGTGTTGCTGCGCAGAGCTTCGTCCTTCATTCCGGCCCGGATCATCGCGAAGAGCATTCGCGGGGTGTGATCCATGTCGTCGGCGGATGGGCATGAGCCCCCGCACGTACCGCACTGGATGCACATCTCGAGGCGGGAGACTCCGGCCGTCCTGGCGCTGACTTCCTCGAGGAAGCGCGTCGTGTCGGCCATCTCGGGAGGCTGGACCTGAGCCACGACCATCCAATCGCCCCTTTGGTCTGCCCGGGTTCGCTTCGACGGCGGCCTCCGGCCGCATGCAATCGGACGTTCGCGCCTTCCACGTGCGCAAGCGCCGGGAGCCAGCGGGCCGGCGGCCTTACCGCTTTGGGCTAGGCCGGTAGTTGCGGGTAAATCTGGGACGCTACCTCGCCTCTATCCGGAGGCGTTCCGGGGCCGGCTTCGGCGGCAACGGCTCCGAGTCCGACCTGACGATTCGCTTGGGCGGCGCATCTTCGTTGCCTGTCCGGATTCTCGGAAGCGGTTCGGATTGCCGATAGGGCCGCATGACCCAGCCAATCAGGGGCCAACCCGCCCATCGGGCCACTAAGGGTCGGAACTTGGCCCGTTTGCCTTCGCACGCGGCGGCCACCGCCCGGGGCGTGGAATCTGAAACCCCGGCCGGCACTTCAGCCAGCGGCCACTGCCCGGGGCGTGGAATCTGAAACCCCGGCCGGCGCTGCTGGGTCGACCGGGGTTGAGAAGACGGTGCTAGCGCTTCAGCGTCTGCAGGCCGAGAACTCCGCCAACGATGGCGAGGACACCGGCGACCGCGTCGATAAGGTATCCGAGGCCAATCGAGGCAGAGATGCCCAGCTGAGTGGCCTGGTCGGTGTCGCCCTGGAGACCAGAGTAGTTGTAGACGACGACGACCAGGACGAGCACGCCGGCAGCGATGGCGAGGACGCCCGGCGACACCGGAAGCTTGTAATCGAGGACCCAGGCCGCGGCCGCAGCGATGGCCACGATTCCGGCGAGCACGATCAGCTTGCCGCCGTTGCCGTCGAACCCGGAGGCGCTGATGCTCAGGCCGTTGCCGGAGGCGGTCTCCCATGGCAGGAACGATCCGAGCGCGGCCAGCAGGCCACCGACGGCCGCGAGAACAGCTCCGATTGGGAGCTGGCGTGTACCAACCGAGATACCCACGGAATCCTCCACTCGACGCCTCAATCCTGACGGGAAGCGATGGGCGTTCCGCGAATGTTATGTCGCTCGCTAAAGGATATTTCGGCGAATCGGTGAAATGGTCGATTCGGTCGGGTTCGGGGCCCTTAGTGGCAGTCGCGCGTTTGTCGGCAGTGCCCCAGGCGCGTCGTGCCGGTCCTCTTGCCCGCTCAGCCGCAGAAGCGGGTCACCGCGTCGAACAGGGCCGGAAACCCCCAGGCGAGTGCCTCGACACTGAGCCGCTCGTCGTCGCCGTGCATGAGGGCCAGGAGGCCGTCGTTGCTGCCCGTCTTGAACGGCGAGAAACCGTAGGTTGGGACACCGATCCGGGCCAGGTGCTTCGCGTCGGTAGCGAACGGGGCCAGGAACGGTAGCGGCACTCCGTCCGGATCGTGAGCCTGCACGACCTTCTCGAGCAGCCCGTACAGCGGGTGGTCCATCGGAGCCTGGGCCGCCGGGCCGGTCACGACCAGCTCCACGTCGATGCGCATCCAGAGGTCTTCTCCGATGCGTCGCCGCAGCTCCTTGCGCATCGCCGGCTCGTCGGTGCCGGGGAGCATCCGGCAGTCCAGTTCGATCGTCGCCACGCCGGGGATGACGTTGTATTTCACTCCGGCGTGGAGGGTGCCGACGGTGACGGTGTCGTGGAGCATGGCCGAGACGGTCCGCGCGAGCAGCGGATTGTGCAGCCGGCGCAGGCCGGCGTCAATGGCGCCGGGTCGAAACCGCGCCGCCAGCCTGAGACCGAGCAGGGCCGCCCCTGATCCTCGCTTGACGACGCGCGGTATGGCTCGGCCGAGCGAAACGTTCATCGCCTCCGTCAGGCGGGCCCGCCCTGGGCTACCTAGGCGCGTGACGATCTGCCCGGCCAGAGAGGCGGCATTGTCTCCCGTCGGCACGGAGCCGTGGCCCCACTTGCCTTTCACCGTGATTCGGTAAACGGCGAGACCCTTCTCGGCGACCTGGATGGGATAGAAACGGACGCCCGCGAAGGGCATCGAAATGCCGCCGGCTTCGTTCAACGCGCCGGCTGCGCGGACCCAATCGGGATGGTTCTCCACGATCCAGTTGGCGCCCTGCCATCCGCCCGCTTCTTCATCCGCGGTCGAACAGAAGATGACATCGCGGCGGAGGCCGGGGATCGGGTCCGTTCCGGGGTCGAGGCCGGCGGCGCGGGCGGCGCGGGCGAGGCGGCGCATCACCTGCACCTCCATCGCGACCATGCCCTTCATGTCGATCGCGCCGCGACCCCAGACGTAACCGTCAGCCAGGTCGCCACCGAACGGGTCGTGGCTCCAGCCGGCGGGTTCGGCCGGCACGACATCGAGGTGCGAGAGAAGGAGCAACGGGTCGCCGCCCGTTCCGTCGCCGTGAAGGCGCGCCACGACCGAACCCCGGCCGGGAAAAGGCTCGACGACGGTCGACGGGATTCCTTCGTCGGCGAGGATCCCTTCCAGGTAGCGAGCGGCGAGGATTTCGTCGCCGGGCGGGTTGACGCTCCGGATGCGGATCAGGGCGCGGAGCAACTCGACGAGCTCCGAGAGCTCCCGGTCCGATATCGTGGTTTCGCCGTCGAGCTGCACGGCCATCTGCACCCTCCGCGATCGGGCTGGAGCGCCGGGACTCTCGATCCGAGCAGGCTCTGAGTGAGCATAGCCGAGGTGACCCGAGGCGCCAAAGGCGGCCGAACCGGGGCCGGCCAGATAAGCCGCTGGAGATCGCCCGATCGCAGGGTCGGCCGATGCCAGAGGTCAGCCGGTTCTTCGGGATCGTTATCAGGCTTCACTACGCGGACCACAACCCGCCGCATTTCCACGCCGCGTTGGAAGGTTGGACGGCCAAGGTCGACTCCGAACGCTTGAGTTGATGGAAGGGATGATTTCGACTCGAGCACTGGGCCCGGTACTGGAATGGGCCTGGCTTCACCAGGGCGAGCTCCTGGAGGACTGGCGTCGAGCGGCGGCGGCGAGCCTATCGCCAAGATCAGTCCTCTTCCAGCATCACCCGGCGGCCGGAGCATCCGAATAGTCCTGCCGCGGCTCTCTTTACCGCTCCAGGCGCTCGGTCATGCGCTGGCCCGTGGTGATCGCGCCCAGTGACGCCGACGAAACCATGGCCGCGTACTTGGCCATGACGCCGCCGCGGTAACGCGGGGCGGGAGAGGTCCAGCGCGCCCGCCGCTCGGCGAGGACCGCGGGCGGGACGTTTAGGTCCAGGGCGTGGCGGTCGACGNNGATCATCAGGCCGTGGGTGCCGCCCGAAAAGCGGCCATCCGTGAGAAGGGCGACGTGCTCGCCCATGCCCTCGCCGACGAGCGCCGCCGTCACGGACAGCATCTCCTGCATGCCCGGGCCGCCGACCGGGCCCTCGTAGCGGATGACGATCACGTCGCCCTTGCTGATCTGCTGGGCGCGGACGGCCGAGTAGCAGGCGTTCTCGTTGTCGAAGACGCGGGCAGGGCCCTTGTGGAAGCGGCGTTCGTGGCCGGCCAGCTTTATGACGCAGCCGTCGGGGGCGAGTGAGCCGTGGAGGATCGTCAGGCCGCCGGTCGCCTTCAGAGGCGATTCGATCGGAACGACGACCTTCTGGCCCTCGGTCTCGACGACGGACGAAGCCGCCGCGGCGATCGTGCCGCCGTCGACGTTGGGCGTGGAGCCGTCGATCAGGCCCTTCTCGAGAAGCTCGCGGGTGACGAGCGACAGGCCTCCCGCCTCGTAGAGGTCGGCTGCGGAATATCGACCGCCGGGGATCATGTCGCCGACGATCGGCGTTCGGTCCGCGATTGCGCCGAATTCGTCGATGTCCAGCTCGAGCCCGTATTCGTGGGCGATCGCGAGCAGGTGCAGGACGGCGTTCGTGGAGCCGCCGGTCGCGGCGACACAGGCGATGGCGTTCTCGATGGACTTTCGGGTGACGAATTCCTTCGGCCGGACGTCGCGCCGGATCAGGTCCATGACTATCTCGCCGCATCGGTGCGCGGCCGCATCCTTGTCCGGGTGTTCGGCCGGGATGCCGTTGAGGCCGGCCGGCGAGAGGCCGAGGATCTCCATGACCATGGACATCGTGTTGGCCGTGTACTG
>PMJT01000015.1 GCA_003158495.1 Chloroflexota bacterium
CTTGAGGATCGCCATCGCCGCCGGGAACTCGGCCAGCGTCTTCTCCCGCGCCGCCGGGTCCATCGGCGTGTTGACGCCGCCCGGCACGGTCCACGACGGGTGGATCCGTTCCTTGCCGAGCCGCTCGATGACCTGCTGGCCGAACTTGCGCAGGGCGATGCCGTCGCGCAGAGCGTCCGGATGCGACTCGAGCAGGCCGGCGACGTTTCGCTTGGCCGGATCCGAGTCCAGGCCCAGGAGCAGGTCCGGCGCGGAGAGATGGAAGAACGACAGCGCGTGTGACTGCACGAACTGGGCCATGTGGAGCAGCTCGCGCAGCTTGGCCGCGGAGGCGGGGATGCGCACGGCCATGATTGCGTCGCACGCCTTGGACGAAGCAAGGAGGTGGCTGACCGGGCAGATGCCGCAGATGCGCGCCGTGATCGACGGCATCTCGTAGTAGGGCCGGCCCTCGACGAACTTCTCGAAGCCCCGGATCTGGGTCACGTGGAAATGCGTATCCGTGACCTGGCCCGCGTCGTCCAGCTTGATCGTGATCTTCGCGTGGCCCTCTATGCGGGTCACGTGGTGGATCGTGATCTTCTTCATTGCCGGTCTCCTGGCCTCGGCCGCGGCCGGCTCAGTGGCTGAAGGCGTGGTTCCCGCGGCTTCGGATGTGGTCTTCTTCGTTGTCATGGCGGCCTACCCGAACCGCAGCTTGGAGCCGAGGTCCGGCTCGCGGCCTTCGAGCAGCTCGCCCAGGACCATCAGGATGGCGCCCGGCTTGGGCGGGCATCCGGGAACGTGGATGTCCACCTTGATCGCCTGCTGCAGCGGCTCCGCCTGCTTGAGCAGCGCCGGCACGCCGACCGTGGGCACGCCGCGGCGCTCCGAAGCGCCCTCGATGTAGATCCGCTCCAGCAGAACGCGGCGCGAGATGCCGTTGCGCATCGACGGCACGTTGCCGGTGACGGCGCAGTCACCGAGCGCAACCACGATCTTGCTCCGTGCCCGTGCCGTCTGGGCGAGCTTGAGGTCGTCCTGGCTGCTCACCGCCCCCTCGATGATGGCCACGTCCACGCCCTCGGGCCATTCCTGCGCGTCCACGAGCGGGCCGAACACGATGTCCGCCTTGCTCAGCACATCCACGATCGACTCGTCCATGTCCAGGATGGACATGTGGCAACCCGAGCAGCCGTCGAGCCAGCAGGTGCCGATCTTGACCTTGTCCATCACCGGCCCTCCCGCATGGAGGTCAGGCGGCTCACGCCGGCCCGCTGCTTGGTCATCTCTTCGACCGCCCATCCCTTCTCGGCCATGGCGCCCGTCGGGCAGGCCTGGACGCACTTGCCGCAGCTCGTGCAACTGGTGGCTTCGCCCCACGGCCGCTTCAACTCCGACACCAGCCGGGAACCGATGCCGCGACCGGCAATATCCCAGACGTGGGCGCCTTCGATCTCGTCGCAGGTGCGAACGCAGCGCGAGCACAGGACGCAGCGGTTGTGGTCCAGCACGAAGCGCGGATGGGACGTGTCCACCGGGAGCTTGGGGTAGTTGTAGGGGTACCGAACGTGCGTCACGCCGTGCTCCTGCGCCAGCGCCTGCAGCTCGCAGTGGCCCGAGGAAACGCACACGGCACATACGTGGTTGCGCTCCACGAGCAGCAGCTCGAGCGCGATCTTGCGGTAGTTCTCGAGCTGGGGCGAGTTGGTGGCGACGGCCAGGCCCTCCTGCACCGGGGTGGTACACGCGGGCAGCAGGCGCGAGACGCCGGAGACCTCGACCATGCACAGCCGGCAAGCGCCGACGGCGGTGAGGCCCTCCATGTAACAGAGGGCGGGGATGTACTTGTCGTTGGCCCGGGCAACTTCGAGGATCGTCTGGCCGGCGGTCGCGGCGATTACCTCACCGTCGATCCGGACCTTCACCTTCTCGGTCAAGGCTCGATCCTCCCTATCTCTCGCCGCTGCGGATGTCGCAGCGAAGGCAACGGGCTGTCTCTTCCCTGGCGGCCAGGGCCGTGAGGCCGAGCGATACCTCGGCGTACGACTGGACCCGCTGGGCGGCGGGCATCTCGGCCGGGACGTGGCGGCCGCTGTCGCTCGGGTGCTCCGGCGGCTCCATCTCGTATTCGAAGTCCGGGACGAGCGTAGTGAACCGCTCGAGGCCCGTGAGTCGCTTGTCGATGTTGCGAGCGGCCTTCTTGCCGATGCCCATCGCGTTCGAGACGTTGGAGGCACCGGTGATTAGGTCGCCGCCGGCGTAGAACCGGTCGCGGCTGGTCTCCAGCGAGTAGCGGTCGACTTCGATGGTGCCGTCTTCCTTGACCTTGAGGCCCGAGGCCTTGGAGAAGTCCGGGTCCACCTTCTCGCCCACGGCGAGGATGACGCTGTCGCATTCGATGCGGATGACTTCGTCAGTCGGGACCGGCCGGCGGCGGCCGGACGTGTCGAACTCGCCGGGCCTGGTTCGGACGGCCTCGATCGCCTGTACCCGGCCGTTCTTGTCGCCGACGATGCGATGCGGGGCGGCGAGAAAGACGATCTTCGCGCCTTCGTGTTCGGCCGCCTCGATCTCCTCGGGGATGGCCGGCATGTCCTTTCGCTCGCGGCGGTAGACAACCGTGACGTCCGCACCGAGCCGGCGAGCCGTTCTGGCGGAGTCGATAGCCGCGTTGCCGCCGCCGATTACCACGACGCTCTTGCCGACGGGGACCTGCTCACCGCGCGACACGCCCTCCAGGAAGGGCAATGCCGGGATCACGCCCGTAAGCTCAGTGCCCGGCAGATAGACCCAGGCTTCTTTCCAGGTGCCGATCGCCATGAAGACGGCGTCGTACTGGTGGGCCACATCGTTGAGCGTCGGCGACTCGCCGACGTTCACGTTGAACTCGAACTTCACGCCCAGGCGCGCGATCAGCTCGATCTCCTTGTCCAGCACGGCTTTGGGGAGGCGGTACTCCGGCAGGGCGTAGCGGAGCATGCCGCCGGCTTCGGGGCGCGAGTCGTACACGGTCACGCCGTGACCGAGGAGGGCGAGGTAGTACGCACAGGCGAGGCCGGTTGGGCCGGCGCCGATGATCGCGACCTCGTGCCCGGTCGGCTCTTGCTTGCGCTCGAGCACTCGGGAGACCGCCGCTTCGAACTTGCCGGAGAGCAGGACCTCGTCGGCAATCAGGCGATGCACGTCGCGCGTGTTCACCGGTTCGTCCACGGCGGCGCGGCGGCAGCGGTTGTCGCAGGGGTGCTGGCAGACGCGCCCGGTGGAGGCCGGCAGCGGGTTGTCCAGGATCACCGAGA
>PMJT01000126.1 GCA_003158495.1 Chloroflexota bacterium
CGGTTGGCGCCGCGGTTGGCGCCGTCGTGTGGGTCGCGGGCTTGGGTGTTGCCTTCAGCGGCATCGGTGTCGGCGGCGGACACAGTCTCGCTTCGTCGGGCCGCAGCGTGCGCATTTCGCTCACATCGCACCGGAATGGCAGGACGAGCAGCGGATCCACTCGCGCGATTTCTGCGGTCGGGATCAGGTCTCTCTTGACGACGCCTGGATCGGACTGGAATGTGGCCGTTTCCAGCGTGTTGAACAGACCGTAGTGGACGTGGCAGCCGCTCGCGAGGCCCGTGGCTCCTTCGTAGCCGATGACCTGGCCGGCCTTGACCTGCTGGCCGGGCTTCACGGTGACCGAAATCTCGTGGGCGTAGATGCTGCGGTAGCCGTTGCCGTCGTCGATGACGATCACGATCGGCAGGCTGTTCCACCAGTTCTTTCTGGTCACAAGATCGAGGTAGGGCGTCACGTCGCCGACCCAGCCCATGAAGAGGTCGTAGCGCCGGCTGGCCGCCAGCACCGTCCCGTCGTGGGCCGCATACACGTTGTCGCCGCAGTTGGTCGTCATGTCCAGGCCGTCATGGAAGCGCTGGCCGTTGACGAAGACCTCGCCCCAGCTCGTCGGCCCGAAGGGGAGACTCACGCTGGCGTTGGTGAGCGGCCACTGGTACCCGCTCAGCTTGTTGGGTGGGATCGGCGTCGGGATCGGCGTGGCGGTTGGGTCCGGCGACTGGCTGGGACCAAGGTTCGTATTCTGGCTGGGGGTGGGACTCGGAGCCGCCGCGTCCGCAGGCTGCGCGGAAGGGGACGCTCCCGGAGATGTCGCGACCGAGCCCACGGAAGCCACGCCGGACGGAACCTCTCGGACCGAAACGTAGACGACGGCAATGATCATCAGGACCACGCCCAGGATGAACACGGGCGGGATTCGCGACTCGCGCCAGCGGAACCGGACGTGCTCCGGCGCTTTGCCGTCGGGTTGGGTTGAGGCGCTCGTCACGCTCAGGTTTTAGCACGTCTGCGCGGCGGCGGAGGGGCGGACTCGCAGAACGCCGCAGCCGCCCGCCGTAGCCGCCTGCCGGCAGCTGCCGCCACTGCCGCGCCGTCCCGAGCCGCGCCACAAATGGGCGATCTCGTTTTCCACCGCCAACCCGTCGCATAAGGTGGTTGCAGGGAGTGCCGACGTTGGCTGTCGTCGACCGGCACTACCATCTCGGGTCGCCCGCCGCAAAGCGAGGAGATATCCAGTGGATGTGGTCCAGCTCGATCGACTTCAGTTCGCGCTGACAATCAGCTTCCACTTCGTTTTCCCGGCCGTCACGATCGGCCTGGCCATGCTGATAGCCATCGTGGAGACATTGCGCTGGTGGACAAAGCGCGACATCTACGACCGGTTGTCGGTCTTCATCACGAAGCTCTTCGCGGTCACGTTCGTGATCGGCGTCGTCAGCGGCATCGTGATGGAGTTCCAGTTCGGCACGAACTGGTCCCGCTTCTCCGGGTTCGTGGGCGACATATTCGGCGTCCCGCTTGCGGCCGAGGGCATCTCGGCGTTCTTCCTCGAGTCCGCCTTCGTGGGGATCGTGCTGTTCGGTCGAAATCGCGTCGGTTCCACGCTTCGATGGATCGCCGGCCTGCTGGTGTTCGGCGGCACGACGCTTTCGGCCTTCTGGATCCTCGTCGCCAATTCGTGGATGCAGACCCCCGCCGGCTTCAAGATCGTCACCGATTCGAGCGGCGCGCAGAAGGCCCAGATGACGGACTTCTTCCAGGCAATGTTCAACCCGTCGACCTTGCCGCGGTTCTTCCACACGGTCACCGCCTGCTACGTCGTCGGCGCGTTCTTCCTGATGGGCGTCTGCGCCTGGTACGTGCTGCGTGGCCGCGGCTCGGACGTTACTTCGTTCGCCCTGCGACTCAGCGTCGCGATTGCGTTCCTTGGGGCGGGCGGCATGTTCGCCACCGGCGACCTCCAGACTCGCGAGGTCCAGGCCAACCAGCCGCTCAAGTTCGCGGCGATGGAAGGCGTCTGCCAGACGGCCAACGGCGTGCCGCTCGACTTGATCGCAATCCCGCCGAGCCAGAACTGCTCGACCGGCACCGGCCTCGGAATCTCCATCCCGTACGGCCTGAGCGCCATGTCCGACCTCAACCCGAACGGCCAGATCAAGGGTCTCGACCAGCAGCCCGACCAGTCGCTCTGGCCGCCCGTCGCCGAGACGTTCATGAGCTTCCACCTGATGGTGGGCCTGGGCGCGATGATGATGCTGCTGATGCTGGTCGGCGTCTTCTTCTGGTGGCGCCACGCCCTGGAGAAGCATCGGTGGTGGTTGTGGCTGGCAGTCATCGCCATACCTGCCCCGATCATCGCCACCGAGTTCGGCTGGATGACCGCGGAGGTGGGCCGGCAGCCGTGGATCGTCCAGGGTTTGATGATGGTCTCGGCCGGGACGTCGCCGTCCGTCTCCGCCACTGATGTCACGATTTCCCTCATCGGCATCGTGCTGCTCTACGCGCTGCTCTTCTTCCTGTGGATCTACGGGCTGACGCGCGAGATACGCCGCGGTCCGGAGCTTGCGCCGGGGGAGCATGCATTGGCACCGCCTGTGGCGGTCGGGCCGCATGAGGGCGGGGTCACACCGGCCACCGGAAAGGCAGGCCGCTGACATGTCGCTCGCGACCGTCTGGTTCGTCTTTATCGGCCTGATGCTCACCGGCTACGCCATCCTCGATGGCTTCGACCTCGGCGTCGGCGCGCTTCACCTTTTCGTGGCCCGCAATGACCGGGAACGGACGCAGGTGCTCAATTCGATCGGACCCGTGTGGGACGGCAACGAGGTGTGGCTGATCGCCAGCGGCGGGGCGCTGTTCGCGGCGTTCCCGCACGCCTATGCCACGGTCTTCTCGGGCTTCTACCTGGCCATGGTCATGCTGCTCGGCGCGCTGATCGTCCGGGCGACATCGATCGAGTTCCGGGGCAAGGAGACAGCCAGAATATGGCGCGCGGGATGGGACCTGGGGTTTGCCTTGGGTTCCATTGCGGCCGTGCTGCTCTTCGGCATCGCGCTCGGCAACGTCCTGCGCGGCATCCCGATCGACCCCGACGGCGGATATCGTGGCGGGCTGGTCGGGCTGCTCAACCCGTTCGCGATCTCAATAGGGGTGCTGGCCCTCGGGCTGGCGCTGCTGCAGGGTTCGGCCTGGCTCGTCCTCAAGACCGAAGGGCCGGTCCAGGACCGCGCCCGATGGACCGGGGGGTTCGCGCTCTTCCTGATCCTGGCCGCCTGGATTGCCGCCTCCGGTTTGGGCTGGAGCGACGCGCGACGGGTCTTCGACAACTTCGGCAGCCTGCTGGCCTGGGCCGCGCCGGTGTTGACGGCCGCGGTCATGGTCTTGATGGTCATGGCGTGGCGGGCTCGACAGGACGGCCGGTCTTTTCTGTTCTCGAGTCTCGCGGTGCTAGGCATGGCGGCCACGGCCGGGCTGGCGCTGTATCCGAACCTCGTGCCAGCGGTCGACGTCTCGCGGAGCGTGACAATCGACAACGCCCACTCCTCGGACACGGCCCTGACGCTGTTGCTGATGGTCGGCCTCATCGGCATGCCGATCGTGATCGGCTACACGGCCTTCATCTACTGGAAGTTCAAGGGCAAGGTTCGGCTCGACGAGGCGGGGTACTGACCGGTCCGCGCTTGCAACTTGACGGAAGAGTTCCCTCGCGGGAGAGTCTGTTCGTAGCGCTTCGATCAATTGCGAAGGTTGCGGCCAATGAGCGTGCTCACGCCAACTCGGACTCGGGGCCTGGTACGACCGGCTCTCGTCGTCGCAGGGGTGTTCGTGGCGGCCGTTCTCGACGCCGCGGCGCTCGGCTCGGGTCGGTCGTCGGGCGGTCCCTACCTGTGGAATAGCCTCGCGGTCGCCGTGCCCGTGGAGCTGCTGCTCGTCTACGTGGCCGGGCGCTGGCCGTACTGCGCCGCCGTCGGGCTGGCCGGGCTGGTCGCCTTCAACGCAGCGCTCGTCGTCAGGGTTACCGCCGGCTCCGGCCCCGAACCGCTCCTTGTCGCGGTTGCGGTCGTGCTCGCGGCCGGAGCGGCGCTGGTTCGCCTGGGTATGGCGCGCTAACCGGACGTCGTCGCCGGCCTGCTGCTGGCCTACCTCAGCGCCATTTTCCTCTTCGAGGTCGGCGCAGTTCTCTAGCGGCTCACTTCACAACCAGGGTGTACCCCTGGGTGGCGGTCTGCCCGTTGACGTTCGTGCCGTAACACCACACGTAAATGGTGAAATTGAACGTACCGGCGACGGTGGGCGTTCCCGAGATTTCGATCGTGTCAGCTGGCTCCTTGGCCAACGCGAGCGCGAGGCCCGCGGGGAGCGCGCCGTCCTGGACCGAGGTGCCACCCACGGGGGTCACGGTTTGGCTGACGGTTATGGTGGCCACGTAGGCTGAGCCGACCTGGGCGTCGGGCAGGGTCGCGCTCGAGAACTGGAGCGCCGGTCGGGGCGTGCAGCCAAGCACCGCCGTGAGCACGAAAGCGCACGCGATCCCCGTGGCGAATCTCTTTCTCGACAACATCTGCATCATCGCCAACCTGTTCGCCAAGTAGCCTTCGGCCGAGCGCGAGCATCGGCGTGCCTCATGGACTGGCGATCCTACCCGGCCGTGGGTACCGGGCGCTGGCGTTCGCCAAGCACGTTGCTGCCGGGGTCCTTGAACCAGGCAGCACGACCCGGACCGACCTCGGCGATGAGGTCAACCATCCTGGATGCTTCGTACTCCGCGAACTTGACTCCGCGAAAAGTCAGATCGCGGACGACGGCCAGAGAATTGGCGAGCTTCGTCGGCATGTCGAGCGAATGAGCGGCCCGAAGGTGAGGCGAGCCGCGAGACCCCCTGGCGCCGCGCTGGCCGGCTCTTCCGGTGTGCTACTTCTTGACGTAGATCGTCATCGGCGGGATCATCCCGTACCGCTCCATGGCCGCCGCCATCTCGGGCGAGGCCGCGGCCTGGGCCGCCTGGAAGGCGTCCATGTCGGGTACGTCCCAGGTGCTGGCGACGCGGTTGCTGCCGTCCATGGCGACGTAGCTGGACCCGTCCGACGCGACGGCGGACAACCCGGCAATCATCTCCGGCTTGAACTTCAGCCAGGCCTCGACATCCTTGACCGCCGCGGTGACCACGATCTTCGGCATGCAAGCTCCTTCGGGAGGCGTGCCACGAAGCCTGATGGCGGGGACGCCGACCCAGTGCGACGGCGGGAGTATGTGCGAGCGCCAAGTCGCTTGTCCGGAACAAGGTCAGACGGACCACAGGATGAAGTGGCGGACCCGCCAGGTGAGGCTCGCCGTCCCGATTCCGCCGCCCCCGCGCGACGCACCTTCAAACGGACAGCGTCGGCCTGGCTCCACGCGCGTCTCCGATCCTCGCCGCAGAGCGGTTCGGCGTTACGACGGGCAGTCCGTGCCGCGGTCTCTGGCCCCGAACGGCCGCAACACCCGCGGTAATCCCGCGAGGCATAATCTCGGCGCCATGGAGACGCAAGCATGAAGTTCCGAGCAAGGGTCATACCTTCCGGCAACGCTACTGGTGTCGAAATCCCGACTGATGTCGTGAAGGCACTCGGCTCCGGGCCTCGGCCCCCGGTCGCCGTCACGATCAATGGCCACAGGTGGCGTAGCAGGGTCGCGTTGATGCGCGGGCAGTGCCTGCTCGGGATCAGCGCTTCGAACCGGGCCGCGAGCGGGATCGCCGAAGGCGAGGTCGTCGAGGTCGATCTTGAGCTTGACACCGAGCCGAGGGTGGTGCCCGAGCCGCCGGACCTCGCCAGCGCGCTGGACGACGACCCTGAGGCCAGAGCCGCTTTCGACCGCCTGCCCTATGGCCTCAAGCGCAGGCACGTCGTCGCCATCGAAGAAGCCAAAGCCTCAGAGGTCCGACAACGCAGGATCGCCAGGCTGGTCACGACGATGCGGTCAGATCGCAATTAGTCGCCAACGGCGAGGCTGGCGCGATGGGACAGCGGTGCGGCTCCCAGTCCAGTCAGGATGCCGCTCCGCTGCTCAGAAGGTGCGGCCCGGCTGGGTGGCTACCCCTTGTCAGTGGGATGGACCGGCAGGATCACCGTGCTGGCCACGGTAGCCTGCGACACCATCCCGTAGTTTGGTTGAGACGACAAGAGGGCAAGGCCCAGGCGATCGTTGTCCGCATCGACGAAGTGGTGCGGCCCGCTCGGGCCAGACCGATCGCCGATGATCGCCGCAAACGGGTCATGAGCCTAACCCCCCAATGTGTATGAACCAGGTGCGTGAACCATGTCCCAACCTTCGAACCGAGTCAAGTCCTCCGCCAACCTGACCCCAGCGGCGGCACATCGTCGTTGGCGAGCGTGCGCCAATGTCACTCGGCGTCAGAGGCGACCAGGTCGCCTGTCGGAAACCCGATGGCCGGACCGGCATCGAGTCCGTCGTGAATGCCAGGGCCCGACGGCTCGCCTCCCTAGTTCGGGCAACCCTGCCAGACGCCATCAGCATCGGTCGGCTTCGGCTCAGCCACGGGCGGTCCGTCGATCGTGAGGCTTCCCCAGAAGACGGGTTCCATGGCGGTCAGGCCCGTTCCCTCAGGCTTCTGGAAGACCAGCATTTGCGAGTGATACGGCTGGCCCCTGCCGTCCAGCCCGCAGAGGTAGAACAACACGCCGCCCGGAGTCCAGGTCCCTGCCGTCTTCTCCACGTTGGGAACGGTGGTCACATGCACGATGAACTTGCATTGGGACGTCCCAAGGGCGCACAGCCTGTCGAAGTCGCCAGCCAGAGCGAACTGCACCGCCTGGTCCACGAGGCCGCGCGCCGCTGACTCGGCTGGAGGGGTCGCAGGGGCGTACGCACTCGGGGCGCCTGTGCAGGCGGCCGCAAGCTGCGACAGCAGGAGCAACGGGACGACGAGCACTGCAACTCGCAGGAAAGCTCCGCCTCTCATCCGGCACCCCCTGTAGCGTCGTCGGCCCGACGCCCCGGTTAGGCTCGATCCGGCCCGAGTACTGGAACGAACATAGCCGGTTCGTCAACGGGGCCATCGAGCGCGAGGGTTCATTCTGATTGGCTAGTGTGCGCCAATGTCACTCGCCCCGAGGGCGTCGTCCAGGTGACCTGCATCTCTTGACCAGCCACGTGATCCGGTCGCACCATCCCAGCGTAGGATCGAGGGGAGGCGAGACGATAAGCTGGATTCCGAAGCGGTCGTGGGCGGTTGTCGCCGTGATTGCAGGGGCGCTGAATGGCTGCTCGGGAGCTGGCGTTGCAAACCCATCTAGCGCGCCGTCGTCGCGAACCGGCACGCCGATGACCCTGAGCGTTGCGAACTACACGACGATCTCTGTGACGCTGGTTGTCAATGGGAGCGTGATCGAGACCGTCCCGGCCGGCGGCTA
>PMJT01000161.1 GCA_003158495.1 Chloroflexota bacterium
CTGCTCCATTGGTGGTCGTCGCGCGGCGGATGGAATCCCCGGGACTGGCAGGTCGGGTTTGCCGTCGTCGCCCATGGGCAGCCGATCGGGATCCAGGACGTCATGGGCCGCGCTTTCGGCATCCGGCGGACAGTGGTTACTGCGAGTTGGATCGGGCAGAAATTCCAGGGCCACGGCTGCGGCACCGAGATGCGGGCCGCGGTGCTCGCGCTCGCCTTCGACGGGCTCGGCGCGGAGGTCGCAGAATCGGGCTTCTTCCCGGGCAACGCCGCCTCGGCCCGGGTCTCCGAGAAGCTCGGTTACGAGCCGAATGGCGAGGACGTATGGGCGGTCTCCGGCAGGCGCGCGGTCGAACAGCGCCTGCGGGTCACGCGCGACGCATGGCAACGCGACATCGTCCCGGTCACGATCGAAAACCTGGAGCCGTGCCTGAAGCTCTTCGGCGTCGGCGACCTGTCGCCCGAAGAGTGGGCCACCTTCTAGGCACGCGCCGGCGGGGCGCCGCCTTGAGCCGCGAAACTGCGGGCACGCCCTGCGGTTCAGGGCGAGGCGGAGGCCGAGCACCGGAGCGAGCGCACCCCAAATGCGTGAGCGAGGAGCGCATGCTCCAACGAAGCTATGGGCCGCCCCGGCGCCGTCGCCCGCACGCGGCCCCACGCGGAGCCCGGGTGGCTCGAGCGCTGGGTGCGTGACTAGCGCTCCCCTGCCCTGCGCCCTTCGAGCCACCAGGCAAAGGGGAAGATGCCGGCCGCGATCGCGAGCTTGATCGTATCGCCGAGGATGAACGGCAGGAAGCCCTTGTCGATCGCCCAGGAGAGGCTCTGGCCGGTCGCGAGCGCCAGCCACGGCACGCCGATGGCGTAGATCACGATCTCGCCGACGACCATCGCGGCGACGGCCCCGGGGATGCGCCGATCCCAGCCGAGCTCCGCAAGCCAGCCGACGAGAGCGCCGGCTAGCAGGAAGCTGACAAGGTAGCCGCCGCGGGCGCCCAGGACCACTCCCGCGGACCCGACGCCAACGATGTTGCCCAGCCCGTGCGCCTGGCCCGCGTACACCGGCAGGAACAGGCCGAGGGTCAAGTACAGGGCGACGGACAGGACTCCGCGCCGCAGACCGAGAGCACCCCCGACGACCAGAACGGAGAGGGTCTGGCCGGTGATCGGAATCGGGTTGTTCGGCAGCCAGACCGTGATGTTGGCGGTCACGGCAATGAAGAACGCGCCGATGCAGACCAGGGCAATGTGGCGCAGGCGGGCGCTCATGTGCTCGCCGATCCGGATCGGAACCAGGAAATCGGCGATCGTGATGCCGCGCTCGGCGGCCGGAAGGCGATTCAGTTGATGGGTCGCGAGCATGCGTCGTTGATCCTTTTGCGGCGCGGCTGCTGCGCGGTCAGAACCGGTACCCATGTCGGACGCCGGTGCGTCGAGTGTAGCAAACGATGGAACCCGCGCGAACGGGCGGTTCCGGTCCGGCTGCGGCGAGCTATTCGTGTTGAAGGGCCCTGACGATTGAGGTGCGGCTGGCCAGCCCGGCGGGGTAGATCGACGCGGCTACGCTGATCAGGAAGCCGAACAGCACGGCCAGCCCGATCGAAATCCACGGTGGATCGAACACCAGTCCAAAGCCGGCACTCGACCAGGCCACCAGCAGGGCACCGACGACGAGCCCGACGACCGCCCCCACGACGGCACCGACAAGCCCCAGCACGCCCGCCTCGATCACGACCATGCCCCAGACCTGGCGGCTGGTCATGCCGGTCGCCCGGAGAACGCCAATCTCCCGGACTCGTTCCATGACGCTCATCGAGAACGTATTCACCATCCCTAGGCCGGCAACCAGGACCGCGATCAGCGACAGGGCATCGAGCAGCCGGAAGATCCGATCGAGGGCGTCACCGACCGTGCCGGAAACCTTGTCGAGCTGGTTAGGCTCGAGGGCGTACGAGGTCGCGGCCGAATCGAGCGCCGGCCGTGCCGTTGCCTCCTGGCCCGGGTCGTAGCGGATGGCGTAGAAATCCGCCCCGGTCACCCCGAAGCTGGCCAGGGCGTCGGGCCAGCCGATCAGGATCGCCTCCTGGGCTCCGGTCGGGATCGAGTGGGCCACGATGCCAACGACGTTGAGCTGGGTCAGGGTCGGTCCGGTCGCGAATTGCATCGTGTCCCCGACGTGAATGCCCGCGGAATCGGCGAGGGATTTGGGCACGATCACGGCACCGCCGGAGTCGAGCGCGCCAAGGGCCGCAGTCCGATCGCCCGAGACGAAATCCAGCCTTCCATCGACGAGGTAGTCGTGGCCGACCACGGCCGCCGCCTCCTGGCGCAGCACCGACTTCTCGCTTCTACCGCCGTTCTGCGTCGACGACACATACGGAACGCCGAAGAGCCCGATCGGTGAGACGGACTTGACCCCCGGCGTCTCGGCCAGCTGGCCCTGGATTGGATCGGTCGTGGATAGGGGCCGGATCGAGGTCAGCAACTCGCTGCCGGGGATCGTTTCAGTCAGCCACGTGGCGCCGACCTTGCGGACATCCTGGGCCGCGGTTCCGAGGGCCACCACCATTGCCAGGCCGACAACGAGCGCGCCCACGGTCAATGCCGTTCGGCTGCGGTCGCGCGCCAGCGAGCTTCGGGCCAGGCGCTCTTCGTTGCGGAAGATGCGGAACGGCAGACCGCCGGCACGGAGCAGCGGCCCCAGCAGCCGCGGCACGAGTAGAACGGCCACGAGCAGCAGGCCGTAGATCGCCAGCGGGCCCCAGGCTCCGGAACCACTGCCGGTGGCCACGGAACCGACGCCGCTCGCCGCGCCGCCGGCGCCGGTCGGCCAGACCGCCAGCGCCGCCAGGGCAAGGACGCCGAACACGACGACGAGCCAGCGAAGCCTGGCCGCGCCGGCGGCCGCTCCCTGCGGGCCGCGGCGCAATGCCTCGACCGGCGGGATGCGCCCGGCCCGCCATGCCGGTTCGAGCGAAGCGGCGAGCGTGAGGACGATCCCGATGACGAGCGCCATCGCCACCGATCCGCCGGATATCGCCGGCGCAGCAAGAGTAATCGGGCCGGAGGAACCGACCCACGACAGCGTCAGCGCAGCGAGACCTATTCCCGCCAGGACGCCTGCGACCGAGCCGGCCACCCCGAGCGCGAAAGCCTGGAGCAGGACGAGCCGCATCACCTGCGAGCGCGTTGTTCCGGCCGCCCTGAGCAGGCCGACGTCGCGCGTCCGCTCGGCGACGGTCATCGAAAGCGTGTTGAAAATCAGGAATGCGCCGGCGAAGAGCACGACGGCCGCGACCAGCAGCAGGGCGCTCCGGAAGTCGGCCATCTCGGTCCGCAGCGAGGCGGCCAGGTCGGCGGTCCGGGAGAGCAGGAAGGGCTGGGTCGTGATGCTGACGTCGAGTTGGCCCGTCAATTCATCTACCGAGACGCCCGGCGCCGCGCCCAGGTCCACCCGCGTAACGCCGGTCGTCCCGAAGAGCGCCTGGGCCGAGGCGAGGGGCATGAAGACGAGCCGACCGCCGGCGTCCGGGACCGACCCGTCGCCCGCCAGGATGCCGACGATCTTGAAAGGCTGCGGGCCCGCGGCGACCGTCCCGTTGAGCGTGACCGAATCGCCCAGCGCGTAGCCTTCCTCGTTGGCAAGCGTCTGCGTCACGAGGGCGGATTGCACGTCTCCGGCACGAAGCGGTTGCCCCGAGACCAGCGGCATGTCGTGAAGTTGCGGCTCCAGGACCGGATCGATGCCCAACACGGTGACGGGCGGGGGCAGCTTCGCGGTCGCTGTCTGGTTCAGACTGGCGGACAGGTACGTCTTGCGTTCGAGGGCAGGCGCGGCGATGGAGGCGCCGGCCAGGCCGTCGATGATGGCGACGGTCTCGCGGCTCAGGCCGCTCTCCTCGAGAGCGCCGATGCGAAGGTCCGCGTGGCCCATCTCGTCGGCGGCGGCCTTGTCGACGGCCGCGTCCATCGTGGCCCCGGCGGCGAGCGACGCGAAGAGCACCGCCACTCCCAGGGCGATGCCGGCGGACGTGAGGATGCTGCGCATCTTGCGCGCGCCGAGACTCCGCCATGCCAGCGACGAGATGCGCCGCACCGGCTATAGCCCCAGTTGGGCGAGTCGGGCGATCAGCGGTCCGGCGTCGCGGTTGGACCGGCGCCCGAGCTCGATCTCGTCGCGAATGCGGCCGTCGCCGACGACGAGCACGCGATCGGCGTGGGCCGCGGCGCGCGCTTCGTGGGTGACAAGTACGATCGTCTGACCGAGCTGGTCGCAGGAATGCCACAACTCGTCGAGGATTTCGCCGCCGGTCGCGTAGTCGAGGTTGCCGGTCGGTTCGTCGGCCAACAGGATCGCCGGCCGGCCGACCAGAGCCCGGGCCAGTGCCACGCGCTGCTGCTCGCCGGCGGAGAGCTGGTCGGGCCGGTTGCGCTCGCGGCCCGCGAGGTCCACCAGTTCGATGACCTCGCGGATCCGGGTGGCGGCGTCGCCGTGGCGCGGATCCACTCCGGCGATGGTGAACGGCAGCGCCACGTTCTCGTAGACGTCGAGAAGCGGGATCAGGTTGAAGAACTGGAAGACGAAGCCGGTCTTCTCGCGGCGCAGGCGCGTGGCCTGGGCATCGCTGAGATGGCTGACGACCTCGCCGTCGAGCACGACCTCGCCGCTGGTCGGCCGGTCAAGGCCACCGAGGAGTTGGAGCAGCGTGCTCTTGCCGGAGCCGGATGGGCCCATCAGGGCCACGAACTCGCCGCGCCTGACCCGGAGCGAGACGCCGCGCAGTGCATCCACGTCGCGGCTGCCGAGCCGGTATCTCTTGGTCAGGTTGCGGGCTTCGAGGATCGTACCGTTGCTGCTCGCGCTGTCGCCGAATAGCCCGGCCGGTTGTACGCCGGCCGGCGGAGAGAGGCGCGGATCGGATGTCACCGCTGCAGTTTAGCCAATGGCCGACCGGGGGCGCCAGCGGCGGCTGCACGGGATTGGCCCGTAAAGAACGCCCGGACTCAAGCCCGACATCAGACTCGGGTGGCTACCAGCCGAAGAGGCCGCCGAACAGCGAGTGGAAGAGCGAGTCGAGCGGGCCCTGTGAGGTCGGCTTCTCGTAGACGCGCAGGCTGGCGACGTTGCCGACGGTCGGCATGTCGCCGGTCGACCCGCCGGTGCCGGCGGACGGCGACGGGCTGGCGAGACTCGTCGAGATCGGCGATGGGAGCGGGGGCGTGGGAGTCAAGGTGGGGGTCGGGCTGGGCGCGTCGGTCGGAGCCGGGGTATCGGTCGGCGCGGCCGTCGTCACGGGCGGAGTCGTCGGCTTGGCCGTCGGGGCCACGGTCTTTCGCGGCGCCGCGGTCTTGATCGGAGCTGCAGTCGCCTTCGGGGCTGGGACGGTCGCACCGCAGGGGATCGAGAAGAGCACGGCCCAGAGCTTGCGGCCATCGGCCGCCTGGTAGGCACCGACACCCATGCGGCCCCAGGTACCCATGATGTTGGCCCGGTGCGACGGCGAATTCATGAACGCGACCTCGATGCGGTTGGTCGCGACGTCGGCGCCGTAGGTGCTGAGACCGATGTTCTCGCCGGCAACCTTGAAGCAGTAGCCGTCCTTCTGCATGGAGTAGAAGACCATCTGGCCGGTCGACGGGATCGTGTGAGAGAAGTAGTTGTTGTCGCCCATGTCCTTGGCCCGCCACTCCGCTTCCTTGTGGAGGTAGGTGTCGTTGACGAGCGCGTTGAGGCCGGCGGAGGCGCGGTCCTGGTTGGTCAGCGAGAAGAGCAACTGCTCGTCGGCCGGGCTGAAGGCGGACACGTCCCAGGCAAAGACGCTGCCGGCAGTGGCCATGAGAAGCGCGGCGCTCAGGGCGACGGCAACGCTTGCGACTCGCATCTTGCGGAGCGAGCGGCGGGGAGCGGAAGCGGTTGAAATTGACTTGCCCAACATTTCAGCGACCAGATCCCCTTGCCTGTGGTTACCCATAAGGTAGGCCGGACGGCCGGGCCGTTCTCCTCCCCGCAGGTCCCGAAGTCTTGCGTCAGGTGGTACCACCCTGTCTACTGCGGCTGTGTCCAAAAGTCTCAGTTGAGGGAACGAAGCCCAAATGTGAGGCCTGCGGCCTCAAGTCGCCGTGGCTGCCAGCCGACTACCCGTGGATGCCTGGCTCAAACTGCCGACGGGCGGGGGCGTTGAGGAGTCACGGCAGCTTGCGCGGAACCTGCGGCGGCCGGGCTGCAGAACCGGCAGCCGGGCGGACGGCGATGCAGATTCAGGCCCGTTTCTATTGCAGGCGTCGCGCAGCCGCTATACTCCCGCTCGCCCCGTGCTGGCGCGCCCGAGAGGGCCGCGCCCTGGGACAGGCTTGGTGGCCTTAGCTCAACCGGCAGAGCAGCGGACTGTGGATCCGCAGGTTACGGGTTCGACCCCCGTAGGCCACCCCAATTCCCTCTCGTGGATTGGCTGCCGTAACGTCGTCAAGACCCGCGGGCCTAGTGGTGGATGCGGGTCCCTGACCCCGCGAGGAGTCCCACGTCGGACGTGCCAATGCCGAGACCAGCCGAACAGGTCCAAACCCTCGCACCCGGCCTCGACGTGGCCGCCAAGGCGTCGGCGATCGAGTTCGACAGCAACGGGCCAAGAAACAAGAGGAACAAGCTAAGCAACAAGAACGGGCCAAGCAACACAGGCTGGCGGGCGTGGCAGGCACTCACATCAGGTGTTCTTGCGGTCGGATGTTTCCGAGCAAGCGAGAGTTCGAGGCGCACCAGCTCGGGAGCGCCTGATCGGTCCTGTAAGCCGCCAATAAACCGCGCCCGCCTAGTCTGCCCGGCCCCGCTCCGCTAGTCGGCTTCGTCGGGCTGCGCCCTCCAGAGCCAGCGGCGTCCGTCGGTCGCCGGCATGACGAGCTCCACAGCGGGATGCTTCTCGGCGATCGCCAGCAGCCCGCTTAGCGAGATCAACTCGGGATAGAAGGCGGCGCGGATAGCTCCGTCGATGCAGCGTCTGCAGACGTGCACGCCTCCGTCCTCGAACGTGAACTCAGCCGAGCCGCAGTGCGAGCATGGAGGGAGTACAGGAGGCTGGAGCCGTGCCATCTGGCGGCCTTTGAGGTAAGGGGTAAATCCAGCCCACCAGGAGCGTCCAGTCTTCAAACCGAGTCCTTCCGCCCCCTCTTCGCCAGATCCTGCGCCGGACCCGATAACGGGGCGTTAAGTCGTGGATAACGCTGCTCGCGCTTTAGTGCCGGCCCCGCGGTCCACGGTAGTCCCAGTGTGCGGATGGCTCGACACTAGACAAGGAACTGGAAGTACCAAGTCCCTTGCTGCCCGTGCCGACAAGCAGCCGATAAGCCGGGCTCGCTCGTTCTCGCCCGGGTCCCCGCTCGGCTGGTCGGGTACGTCGTGACAGCTAGACCAGCCACCCTTGGGCCCCTTCCAACGGGTGGGACAATGGATCTTCACGGGGGCTTCGATACGCGGCCCAAACACTGGCCGCCGGGACCGCGCCGAGCCACTGGCGAAGACCAACCCATAGTGTGCGCCCGGGGACAGGCGCTGTTCGGTGGACCGACACGGCCAGCCAGCGCCCGAACCACATGTCATGTTTGGGGGCACGCCCGACGTCGAAGCGAGGGGTGTGGATATGGGCGGGCAAGTGTGCCCGAAGTGCGGTGCGACCGTCGCCACGGACGCAGCCTGGTGCGGAAAGTGTGGTCTGGTCCTCTCCGCGCTCAGGGAGACCGGGGATGTCAACCAGGTATCAGTACATCCGGGACGTTTCGATCCATGAGACCAAGACTGGGCAGCTGCTTGGCCAGCGTATCTTCGCAGGCTCAGAGCCCAACGAGTGCCCAGACGAACCAGCCGTGAGCGAGGTCGCGATCCCGGCCGGTTCGTCGTGCTCTTGCTTCGCCTTCAACCATGCCCGCTCGGCGATCATTGCTGCGTCGCCTGCGTCTTCGGATTTGACAGCAGATTTGACAGCAGATCGCGCGGCGGACAGGCTCGGATTAGGCCAGACAATGGTGGACTGTTGACCCGGTTCGAAGCCCTGTTTGCCTAAGGGTTGGCGGAAACGGCGGATGGTTGCGGAAAGCCGCGGACATGCTGGGCTGGACTGTGGATCCGCAGGCTACGGGTTCGACCCCCCGTAGGCGACCCCAACCGCCTCTCGCGGGACCCGTACGCGCGGGCCTCGACGAGCACGAAACGGCCGGCCGATCCCGGGATTCGCCGGCCGCCGCGTCGCACCGCTGGGGCGTGGTGGTTGCCTGTCTCGGCGAGGCGGTGTTAAGCTGCCGAAGCCTACCCGCCTGGGACTGCGATCCCTCACGCAAGGAGACCGGCAGTTTGAGCAACACGGCGGTCACTGCGTCCGGCCTCAAAGCCCGCGTCTACACGTACGCGAACGCATGGTTCCTTGGCCCTTCTGTGGCCAAGGCTGCCCTGGTAATAGTCCCGGTTGTCGTGCTCGTCGGCGGGATGCTGATCGGATTGCCGGCCACCAAGCCGGTCGCGGCCCAGGTCCCGCCCACCTTCGCTCCCCTGACGCCGCAAGGGATCGTGGACAGCAGCCAGACCACGCTGCCACTGGACGTCCCCTTTGGAATCCAGTTCACCAAGCCGATGAACGCCGGCACTGTGGCCGCGGCTCTCACGATCACGCCGGCCGCGGATGTCCGCTTCGAGTGGGACGCCACGAACCAGATCCTCTCGCTGGCGCCAGTCCCTTACTGGGCCCCGCACACCAATTACACGGTGGACCTTGGCGCCGGGGCCACGGACCAGGAAGGGCTCGGCCTCACCCAGCCCGTCCATGCGTCGTTCCAGTCTGGGGCCCAGACCTCGGCCGTGATCAGCGCCACGAAGCTGGTCGGTGACCGCGCTGCGCCGAGCACCGCATTCCAGATCACCTTCACGCGACCCGTGAAGCTCTCAACCGTCCTGATGCGTCTTGGCATCAGCCCCCAGACCGATGTCACGGTCACCGGCGACGACCCGACGGACCTCGCGTCTCAGGTCTTCACGATGACGCCGAAGAAAGCCCTGCTGACCGGGACCCAGTACCAGATCATCTTCGCGAACGGCGGAACGGACTCCGCCGGGGCTGCACTGCAGCCGGTCGCGCCGCTCTCCGTGACGACGCTCGAGGCTCCGGCCGTCGTCAAGTTCACGCCGGCAGACGGCAGCGTGGTTCGCGACACCAACGCCCTGATCTCGATCCAGTTCTCCGTGCCGATGGATCAGAAGTCTGCTGGCGCAGCGTTGAGCGTGACTTCCAACGGCCGCTCGATCGCAGGCACGAAGGCCTGGTCCGACGACGGCCTGACGCTTATCTTCACGCCGCGGTACTCCTACTACGTGGGCTCTCGGATCTCCGCCCGAGTTGAGAAGACAGCACGATCGCTGGGTGGGCTGACGATGACCGCCGCCGACGGGGTCACCTTCACCGTCCTGGCCCCGACCTCCCGGGTCTACGCCAGGGGCGGCGGGACGAAGATTCCTGTCAGCGGCGGCGTGGCGTCGGCTACACGGCCCTATCACGCCTACGAGCTGTACTACCTCGCCCTCATGAACTGCACTCGAACGGGCGGCTGGGTGGTTTCCAACGGGACGTGCTCCACGCAGACCCACCACACGATGCCGGCACAGGGGGCGCTGGCCTTCAGCGATGCAATCGCAGACAAGGTGGCGCGACCGTACGCCAAAGCCCTGGCCGACCTGGGCGCTCTGACACACACGCTTTACGGCACTACCACTCATTCGAGGATGGCCGCACAGGGCTTCCCCGGCGGGTCATGGGGCGAGAACATCGCCTCGCCAGGCAACCCGTACCAGGGCGGGATGATCTCGGTCGAGGTCTTCTTCCAGAACGAGTACTGGTGCCGCTGCGCGCACTACAAGAACATCATGCTGTCGTTCTTCCACCGGGCCGGCGTGGGCGTGTGGGTGTCAGGCGGTCGAACCAGGGTGGTTATCGACTTCTACGGTTGACGCCGGCGTTTGACGGCGGGCCCTTTCCGGCGCGCCAGTCTCCTACGGGATGTGGAAGTAGAAGTGGACCCAGTGGTCGCCGATCTCGGCTTGAGCCTGGGTCAGTGTCAGCGTCCCGTTGCAGACCTGCGTCTTGAGCTTCGTCTCGAACACGTCCTTGACGTGCGCGCCGGTGGACCGGCCGTCGGCCAGGGTGACCGTGTACGGCTCGGGCCACAGGTTCTTCGGGTCGGTGGGGTTGCCGCCCAGCTCCAGTGAAATGAGGTGGTCTTCCTCGTACAAAGCCAGCGACGTGTCCGCGTAGCCGTACTCGGCGATTTGCGTCTTCTTGAGAGCGTTGGTGTACGACTCCGGCGGTCGGATCGTGTCCGTCCAGCCCGACACGCAGATCGTGGAATAGATGTTGCCCTGGGTCACAGCCGCGTTGAGGGTTCCGGGGGTCAGGACCGGGTCCGGCTCGCCGGGTAATCGCGCCGCCGCCAGCGTGGGAGCCGGAGCCCCGGTCGGGCCGGGCGTGAACCCGAGTGCCGGCGTCTCGCTCGCCGTCGGCTCATCGTTGGGATCGCCGGTCTCGCCGATGATCGCCCCGAACCCCGCATCGGGCGAGAGCGCCGGAGTGCCGGTCGCCGGCGGGACGACGGAGGCGACGGCGGACGGCGATGCCGCCTGGGGCGCAGTCGGCGTCGGCGTAGCGGCGGCTGGGCCGCAGCCGGCAACCGCAATCGCAATCGCGGCCAGAACTAAGGCAATGCCATTCGATCGATCGTGATGGCGCATTCCGCATGCCTCCTCCCGGCAACGCGCTTGCCCCCAATGGAAAGTGCCGTATCCAGCCTAGCGCCTGGATCGTCCAGCCGGATAGCGGCGAGCCCGACATCGCCTGCGAGCCCGTGGGCCAGGGCCGAGCCCTCGGGCTCCCGCCCACTCGCCCGAGGTCGGCTACGATCCGCCGATGACAACCCGCCTTGGTGCCCGACCCTACATCCAGCGGCGTCGCGGCCGCTCTGGCCCCGCCCGCTGATGACGCCGATCGAGGCCGTTGTCATCTTCGCCGCGGGACTCGCCGCGGGCACGATCAACACGATCGTGGGCTCGGGCTCGCTCATCACGTTCCCGACGCTGCTGGCCTTCGGATTCCGACCGCTGGACGCCAACGTATCCAACACAGTCGGCCTGGTCCCGGGCTCCATGAGCGGCGCCTTCGGGTACAGGCGCGAACTCGTGGGCCAGCGATCGCGGGCGATCAGCCTGGGAATCTCGTCCGCGGCGGGCGGGCTGACCGGCGCGGTGCTGTTGCTCGCGTTCCCGGGAGCTTTCGAGACGATCGTCCCGATCTTGATCGCCGTCGCCCTGATCCTTGTGGCCGCCGGCCCGCGCCTCTCCAAGGCACTGGCGCGGCACCGCCACGCAGAGTCCCACCGGTCCTGGCCGCTGGCCGTGCTCTTCTTCGCCACGGCGGTCTACGGCGGCTACTTCGGCGCCGGAATGGGCATCATCATGATCGCCCTGCTCACGATCTTCGTGCCGGACGGAATCCAGCGCCTCAACGGGCTCAAGAACGTCCTCGCATCGCTGATCAACGGTGTGGCGGCTGTGCTCTTCATCGCCGTCGGCCCGGTCCACTGGGACGTGGCGTTGCTCATCGCCATCGGTTCGATCCTGGGCGGGCAGATAGGGGCGACGGTCGGGCGCAGACTACCCGCGCCGGCGTTGCGATTGGCGATTATCTGCGTCGGGCTTATCGCCGAAGCCAGGCTGCTGCTCGCCTAGGCAGGGCTCGGATCCCGACGCGACCGTGGGCGGCGTCGCGGCCGGCCGCAGGTGCACCCGGCGAGGGCAGGACATCCGGGCTCGGTGACGACGGTGCGGCGGACGCCTCGAAGTCGCCCATGTCGTCCGCGGCCGACATCGCGGCGACGACCGACCCGGGCTCGGTGGCGCCCGGAAGACGAACCCAGAAGCTGGCCCCGCCATCGGGCCGGTTGAAGGCACCGATCGTTCCGCCGTGCTGCTCGACGATCCACTTGGCGATGGCGAGACCCAAACCGGTTCCACCGGCAGGCGCGTTATCGGCCCGCCAGAAGCGGTCGAAGAGCCTGGGCAGGTCCTCCGGCTTGACACCGGGGCCGTGATCGTCGACCTGGAGCAGCGCGCTCGCCGGCTCGGGCCTGACCCAGACCGCCACGGTCGAGTCCTTTGAGCTGTGCCGGATGGCGTTGTCTACGAAGATCGTCACCAGCTGGCGGAGCCGCAGCGGATCGCCGATAACGCGCGCCGGAAGCGGATCCAGCACGACCGAGACGCCACGCTCCTGGCCCAGCGTGACAAGCATGGACGCCGCCTCCACGGCGACGTCGCTCAGGTCGAGCGGCAGGTGCTCCACCTGGACCACGCCGGAGTCGGTCCGGGCCAGGGTCAGCATGTCCTCGACGAGGGCCGTCATGTGGCCAACCTCGGCGTCGATGTCGCCGATGGCCTCGCCGACATCCTCCACCTTGCTGAGACGGTTGCGCTTGAGGTCCTCGACGCTCGCCCTGATGACGGTGAGCGGCGTTCTCAGTTCGTGGCTCGCGTTGGCCGCGAACTCACGCTGGCGCTGGAGCGCCGCCTGCCGTCGATCGATCGACTGCCGGATCGGCACCAGCGCACGGCCGGCGTAGAAGTAGCCGGCGACCAGGGCCGCCAGCAAAGCCGCAACCCCGCCGCCCAGGAGCATCCAGAACATCGTCAGCAGCAGCCGGACCTCAGAGGTCCGGTTCTGGACGAACTGGACCAGCCAGACCGTCGAAGTCCCGGCGCCACCGAGGGTCACGTACTGCTTGGTAACGATGTAGTAGGGCGTGCCGTCGGGCGCCGTGAACGGGCGCTCGTCCATTCCCGCCTGGTTCTTGGCCGCGGCCGTCAGGCTGGGCTGATAAGGCAGGCCGACCGGCGCCGTACGGCCGTTCGGTGGGATGATCGTGCCGTCCGGGGCCACGAAGATCATGAAGAGGTTGGCACCTTCTCCCGCCAGTTCCGGCGCCTCCGGGCCCAGACGCGACGGCCGCAGGACCTGGTGCTGGTTGATGTAGTCCGTCAGGGCCGTCTTGTCGGAATCGGCCTCGGCCCTCGACACGACTTCGTAGAGGGCAACCCCGAGCACGACCAGGATGACCAGCGTGACCGCGCCACTGACGGCCATCAGCCGCAGTCGGGTGCGTCGCAACAGGCGGACGTCTTCCTCGGTCGCGCCCCGCAACTGAGCGGAGGTCGCGGCCGAATCGGCGCGTCGAGGCCGCCATCGCCACGGACGCGGCAGGGCCGGGAACTTCATCGATCAGCCTTCGCGAAGGCGATAGCCGACGCCGCGAACGGTCTCGACGCAGGCAGCCGCCTCGGCGCCGAGCTTCTCACGGAGCAGATGTATGTATGCCTCCACGGTGTTGGGCGTCAAGGCCACACCGTACGGCCAGGCATAGTCCAGCAGCTGATCGCGCGACAGGACCTGTCCCGGCCGCCGGAGCAGGCATTCGAGGATCGAGAATTCGCGCTGGCTCAGGTCCACCGGCTTGCCGGAGACCGTGACCCGCCGGGTGGTCTCGTCCAGTTCGATGGGGCCGGCCCGGAGCGCCGAGGACTTGCGCGAAGGCGGTCGCCGGCCCAGGGCTCGCAGGCGAGCCAGCAGTTCCTCGTAGGCAAACGGCTTGACGAGGTAGTCGTCCGCGCCGGCATCGAGGCCCTCGACCCGATCGTTGACCGAGTCGCGGGCCGTCAGCATCAGGATCGGCACCTGCGAACCCTGCTTGCGCAGGGTCCGGGCAACCTCGAAGCCGGACTTGTCCGGCAACCCGACATCCAGGATGACAGCGTCGAGCTCCAGGCTGGAGGTCGAGATCTCCAGCCCTTCTTCTGCCGTGAGAGCGGTCTCGACGACGTGTCGATCCTGGGTCAGGAGCCGCTTGAGGAGGCGGCTCAGCCGGGCGTCGTCTTCGACGACGAGGATGTGCACGATCGACTCCTAGGGTTGCGTGATGAGCACGTCTTTGGCCGTCAGATTACGACCGCCGAGAGCGCCCGTCGCGCCAGGATTGGGCGACTCACTGGCCAGAGCGGTCGTGTCTATCTGGACGGTCACGCTCGTGCCGACCTTGACGTCACTGGCACTCGCCGCGGCGGCCGCGTGATATGTGGTGTTGCCGGAAGTGTCGATCGTCACCGAAGTGCCACTGGCTTCCTGGATGGTGATGGATGTGGCGGTGACGGATTGGACCGTTCCGCTGACGCCACCGGCAACGCCGCCGAGTCCGCCGCGGCCGGCGCCGCCGCCGAACTGGCTGGTGTTGAACGTCTGGCCCGGTGCCAGGGACGGGAAGGCGCCGCGGCCGAAGCCGCCGCGGCCACTCGCGTTCGCGTTCGCGGCCGCGGCTGCGCTGGGGGCGGTCACGTGGCCCAGTGCGAAGCCGATGCCGCCGACGGCAACGAGCGCCGCGACGAGAAGCAAGATCATCGTCGTTCGGTCCTGTTTGGCCGGCGGCTTTGCGGATTGCCTGGCCGGTTGAGGCGAAGCTGTCATTGGGGCTCCTCTTTCATTCATTGGATTACCTACTCGTACCGGAGCGCGACAAC
>PMJT01000107.1 GCA_003158495.1 Chloroflexota bacterium
CTCGGTCAACCCGTACCGCATCGACGGCCAGACGACTGGCGCCTTCGAAGTCTGCGACGACCTCGGCCGCGCGCCTGATATCCTCGCCATCCCGGTCGGCAACGCCGGCAACATCACGGCCTACTGGGCCGGTTTCAACAAGTACCAGGCGGCCGGCCGAATCACGGCCAAGCCGATGATGTACGGCTTCCAGGCCGCCGGCGCCGCGCCGATCGTTCTCGGCCACCCGGTGGAGAAGCCCGAAACGATCGCCACTGCCATCCGCATCGGTAATCCGGCGAGCTGGAAGCAGGCCGTTGCCGCGCGCGACGAGTCCGGCGGTCTCATCGAAACGGTCACCGACGACGAGATCGTGGCCGCCTATCGCGAGCTGGCCACGCGCCAGGGAGTCTTCTGCGAGCCTGCATCCGCGGCGAGCCTGGCGGGCGTCCTGAAGCTCTCCGCGGCCGGCCGCCTGGACCACGACGCCACGGTCGTGTGCGTCCTGACCGGCCACGGGTTGAAGGACCCGGAGACGGCCGAGCGCACCGCCGGGGGAGCGTCCGCGATCATCGAATCGGCGCCGACAACCTTGGGCGTCATGAAAGCGCTCGGCTGGTAGTTTCGCGCGCGGGCCGGCGGCGCGATTTCCCAGAACTCGTGACTCCACTGCTATGTCGCGCTGAAGGCTCAGGCGTCGGACCTGCCGGCATCCGAAGCGGTCGTTCGAGCGTGGAATGGGCCGGCGCGAGGCCGCTTGGAGCTGGTTAGGGCTCCCATTCGGGCGACGTGATTCGATACCAGTTGCGTGGCGCCTCAACGAGAGGTCGACGGCCGGTTCGGTCCCGATACCAGTGGCGCGGCGCCTCAACGAGAGGTCGACGGCCGGTTCAGGCTCGTCACAGTCGCGGGACGCCTGAACCGCGAACTGTCGGCGCCCGGCGCTTGCAGCCCGCCCCTACGCCATCGCCTGCCTGATCAGGGCCATGAAGTCCGCGTAGTCGTCGACGGCGGGGAGCTGCGCGAACTGCTCTTTCACGTTGGCCGGGGCGTGGAAGAGGATGCCCGTGTCCGCCTCGAGGAGCATGGCGGTGTCGTTGAACGAGTCGCCGCCGGCGATGACGTTGTAGTTCATGCGCTTGAACGCGGCCACGGCCTCGCGCTTCTGCTCGCGGATGCGGAGCTGGTAGTTCACGATGTGGTCGCCCTCGACGACGAGCCGGTGACAAAGCAGCGTGGGGTAGTTGAGCTGGCGGAGCAGGGGAGCGGCGAACTGCTCGAACGTATCCGACAGGATCACCACCTGGACGCACGAGCGCAGCTCGTCGAGGAACTCCTTCGCACCCGGCAGCGGCCGCAGCGTACCGATGACCCCCTGGATGTCCGAGAGCTTCAGCCCGTGCTCGTCGAGGATCGCCAGGCGCCCGCGCATTAGCTTGTCGTAGTCGGGCTCGTCGCGGGTGGTTCGCCGGAGTTCGGGGATGCCCGTCTTCTCGGCGACGGCGATCCAGATCTCGGGCGTCAGGACGCCCTCCATGTCGAGGGTGACGATCGATTGCTTCATGGTCGCGAAGTCTAGCGCCGCGGCAGCCGGGCCGGGCGGCTGCCGGACGGCCGATGGACGGCCGAACGGAGTTGCGAGCCCGACATGCGACCATCGGATTCGAAACTCCCCGGCCCGAGTCTACGAGTGCTGGCCGGCTGCGAGGATCGGCTGGAAGCAGCCCACTGCGCGCTACTCAGGGTTGTCTTCTGCGTACTTGGGTAGTTTCGGCGCCCCGATGACCGCCGCCCACGGCGCGTAAAGCACGCGGGCATCAGCTCGATCCAGGACATCCGCCAGGACCAGGGCCGCGATCGCGTCGGCGATGGGCGGAGCGGCGGCCTCGCGTGCCAGCTGGACGCCTGAGACGCGGCCCATCCACGACCTCGCCGTCGGGACCTCGCTCGTCCAGGCCAGCAGCCGATCCTGCGCTCGCTGGACCTGAGAGTGCGCTTCCGGATCTTCGCGACGAGCCTCTCGGACTGCATCCTTGACGGCGGCGTGAGCCCGAGCCATTTCCGCTCGATCGGCCGACGCCCAGCGGCGGTTCAGCCTCGCGGCCTGCTCGGCGGTCAGCCCGTCGAGTCGCAGGAGAAGGTCCGCCACCAGCTCGGTGTTCGGGCCGAACTCATATCCCTCATGCGGGCTCGGCATCGATTCAGTCCTTGTCGACCTCGGANNGGCTCGAGCATGTCGGCCATTGCGATTGCGGCGACGGCGTCGGCAACGGCCGGGCCGGCAACCTCACGAGCCCGGAGATCTTCCTTGGAAACCGACGCCAGTCCGTAGAACCGGGACTCGTCGGCGGCCATCCAGCCAAATACTTCTTCCTGGGCACGTCGCAGTTGCTCGCGCCAGGCGTGGTCTTCATCGGCCAGGGCCTGCAGGTTGCGGTGGGCCGTCCGCAGGCCATCCTTCGGCTGTTCTCGCCAGGAAGCGACGATGTCCGCGATCTCGGGCGTCTCGAGAGAGCCCAGCTTCGTCAGGAATTCGACCACGAGTGGCGTGTTCGGGCCGAACTCGCCGACCTCTTCTTCGGCTTCGGACTCGTCGGACTTGTTGGCCTTTGTGGCCTTGGAAGCAGCTGCGCTGACCGCGCCGGCCGCCTCGCCTGCTTCTTCGTCAGCCTCGCCGTCGACATCGTCCTCGACGTCCATGACCTCCGACCACGGCCCGTACAGAGTGGCGAAGTCCGCGTCGTCCAGTTCGTCTTCCATTACCAGCGCACCAACTGCGTCGCGAGCCGCCTCGGCGACCGTGGTGTAAAGCGACTCGTCCTCGTATCGCACCGAGAGGGCCGAGAGCCAATCGTTGACGGCGCCTTCAGCGGCGTCGATCTCCGACTCGAGTTTGCTGGCGCGAACCCGGCGTCGCATGCCCGAACGGGCGACCTTGCGCTCTGGCTCCGGGACGGCGTCGAAGGCGTCCGCTATCGCCTCGGCCAGTTCGTCGTCGATCTCGCCGAGCGAATCGAGCAGCGACGCGACGGCCTCACCGTTGGGACCGTAGAGAACCTCGGGCGAAAGGTTGGTCAGTCCATATTCCTCGGCCTGGCGCTGCAGTTCGGCTTCGAGGTCGGCCCGGCGCTGCTCCGGCGTCCGATCGTCCTCTTCCTCGTCCTCGTCGGTCTCGCCGAACTCCTCTTCGAACGGCTCGATGCCGTCATCGACGACTTCGGCGGTCCACTCCGGGCTCTTACCGCCCTTACCGCCCTTACCGCCCTTGCCGGACTTGCCGGACTTGCCCGGCTTTGCCGGCACCTTGCCGAGGTTGAGCGTGTTCGGCTCGGCCAGATCGCTGAGCTGATTTGCGATCGGATCGTCGTCGGAATTCTTGAAGCGCCTGAACAATTCAACCCCTTCTGGCTCGAGATGGGCTCGCGCCGAGATTACTTCGACTTGGACTTGCCGCCGGACTTGGGGGATTTGGAGGACTTGGAAGACCTGGCGGCCGACTTCGCGGCGGGTGTAGCGGCCTGGCTCCTTGACGGCGCCCTGGCGGGCTGCGCCGAGCCCTTGCTCGGCGCCTTCGTGTTGGCCGCGGGCTTCGATGCCGCCTTCGACTGGGCGGGACTCGGCTCGTCGGCCGTGGGCAGCGGTGGGGCGCCGATCAGGTTGAACCATGGACCGTAGAGCGTCTCGGCGTGGCGCCGCTCCAGCACGTCGCCGAGGACCAGGGCCGCGACGGCGTCCGCGAGCGCCGGCCCGGCCATCTTGCGCGACTCGCCCTGCCCGGCTGCGCCGAGGAACCCGGCCGTCTCCTGGATGCGCCCCGAGTTGAGCCACGGCGACAGCTGTTCCTGGGCGTGGCGGACCTGGTCGCGCCAGTCGGGGTCTTCGTCCGCCGCGGCCTGGAGGCTCTCGTGGGCGGCCCTGAGATCGTCTCGGTCGACGTTCTGCCAGCCGCCGACGAGCCGGCCGACCTGCTCCGGCGTAAGGAGCCAGAGGCGGTTCAGGAAGTCCGTGATGGCATCCGCGTTCGGGCCGAACTTGCTCTCGGCTTCCTCCGCTTCTTCTTCGTCTTCTTCGTCTTCTTCGTCAGACTCGTCGTCGGCGGGGCCTTCCAGGGCGGCCGCTTCGGCGGCGGCGTCGAGATCCGCCATCACCTCGGACCACGGCTCGAGCAGGGACTCGTAGTTGAGCTCCTCGAGCTTGCCTTCCAGGATCACGGCCGTGGCAGCGTCCAGCGCCGCTTCGCCGCTCTGGTTACAGAGGCGGCCCCACTCGGGATCGGCGTTGACGAACTCGGGGAAGGGGCCGGTCACGGCCATCCACGTCCCGACAGCCTCGCGGGCGAGTTGCAGGTGGCGGCCGAGCTCGAGGTCCTCCTCGGCAAGCTTTCGCGCGGCCTTGCGGGCCTGGTCGCGGTCCGACTTCGGGATGGCGAGCCAGGCTTCCGCCAGCCGCCGGGCCTCGGCCGGGACCAGCTCTTCAAGCCGATCGAGGATATCCAGGACGGCCACAGCGTTTGGACCGTACATCCAGACGTCGTTGTCGGCCAGGTAGTCGGCCGCCTGCGACTCGAGATCGGCGGTCATGTCCTCTGGCTGGTCTTCNNTCGCGCCGATCGCGTCGCCTGAACATCGATTCCTCCGCTGACGGCGCAGTGTTGTGCGCGCGGGAATGGTCGCACAGCCGGCCACATGGCGTTTCGGCAAGGCCGAGGGCCGGGATCGGAATCCGCTGCCGTCGAGGCGCGAGGTCGGGACGCGGGTCAGTTGGCCGGGTGAGCCTCGACGAAGCGCTGGACTCTGGCCCAGGAATCTTCTGACTGCTTCTGGAATTCGGCCTGCTTGCGGTCGAAGAAGCTGTGTGGGGCATCGGGCTCGACGACGACCTCGCTCTCGAGGCCGGCGGCGGCGAGCGCGTCCCGGAATTGCTGGACCGTGGCAACTGGGATTGCCTGGTCGGCGCCGCCGAAGATGCCCAGGACCGGGCATTCGATCCTGCCGATCACGTCCATCGGGGCCGGCCCGCCGTTGCGGCCGGGACCGGCCGGGAAGCCGTAGAAGCCGATGACGCCCGCCAGGCCCTGGTCGAGTGTCGACGACAGGAACGCGTTGCGGCCGCCCATGCAGAAACCGACCGTGAATACGGACGGGAGTGCCGCACCGGACTGGCTGCGGATGTACTCCACGGCGCTCCGCAGGTCCGCAGCAGTTCCTTCCCAGGTCGTCTGGGCGACGTGCGGCTGATAGTCGAAGTCGTCGCCCCGCGGCCCCGTGCCCGCCGTCCGGCCGAAGTAGTCGATCGCGACGGCCTCGACACCGATCTCGGCGAATCGGACGGCCAATTCCTCGTAGTAGTGGTGCAGACCGCGGACGTCGGGCAGGATGACGATCGCCTTGCCGGTCTTCTCTCCGGGACGGGCATGGAAGGCGCGGAAGACGTTGCCGTCCGAAGCCTTTAGCGTCAGGGAAGAGTGTTCCACGGCGGCACCCGCCAACGGTCTGATCGGAGGGGCGCTATCCAGATCGAAGCACATCGGAACTCACCTTGTGGTCGGAATATCCGCATTCTGCTGGGAATTTACCGGTCGGTCGTTGCGCAGGGTCGGGAGTTGCGTTTCTCGGTGTCGAGAGCGCGGGCCTCCGGCTGCTAGAATGCCCGCCATGTCTAAACCCCTTGTAGTCCAGAAGTTCGGTGGCTCCTCCGTAGCCAATGCCGACCGAATCAGGCGCGTCGCCGCGCGCATCGCCCGCGAGCGGGCGACTGGCTGCGACCTGGTCGTCGTCGTATCGGCCATGGGCGATACCACCGACGAGCTCCTTGCCCTCGCCGGTGCGATCACGGACGAGCCGGACCCGCGCGAGTTGGACATGCTCCTCGCGACCGGCGAGCACCAGAGCGCCACTCTTGTCTCGATGGCTCTCCACGCCCTGGGTGTGCCGGCCATCGCGCTTTCGGGCGCGCAGGCTGGCATCACCACCGACGGCAAATACGGCAAGGCCCGTATCGCGGGCATCGATCCGAGCCGGATCCGCTCCGAGGTGGCCGGAGGCCGGGTCGTGATCGTGGCCGGCTTCCAGGGCCAGAGCGTCAACGACCCGCATCTCTCGGAGACGACTACGCTCGGCCGCGGCGGTTCGGACACAACCGGCGTCGCCCTCGCGGCCGCGCTGGATGCGGATCGCTGCCAGATCTTCACCGACGTCCGGGGCATCTACACGGCCGACCCCCGCCTGGTCTCGGACGCTCGCCAGCTGCCCGTCATCTCCTATGAAGAGATGATGGAGTTGGCTCACCAGGGCGCCCAGGTGATGCAGGTTCGGGCGGTGGAATTGGGCTGGGTCAACAACGTGGTCATCGAGGTGCTGAGCTCGTTCNNGAGCAGCGCAACAAGGTTCGCGGCCTGGCCCACGACCGCAACGTGGCCAAAGTGACGCTGGTCGAGGTCCCGGACCGGCCCGGCGTCGCCTCGTCGGTTTTCGCCCCCCTGGCGGAGGCCGGCGTCAACGTAGACACGATCGTCCAGAACGTCGGCCACCACGGCACGACAGACCTGAGCTTCACGATTACCCGCGGCGACCTGGCCAAGACGAAGCGGATTCTCGAGCCGATCGTTCGCGAGCTCGGCTTCCGCGAGATGACGACCGACTCTGCGATGGCCAAGGTTTCGATCGTCGGCGCCGGTATCCAGAACGCGCCCGGCTATGCGTCCCGGATGTTCGCCGCCCTGGCCGAAGCCGGCGTCAACATCGAAATCATTTCCACCTCGGAGATCCGCATCACCTGCATGATCGCCGAGGACCAGGTGGAGACGGCAGTTCGGGCACTGCACAAGGCTTTCGCGCTCGAGGAGCCGGAGCCACTTGCGGTGGGCGAGGTTCCGGCCGAGGCGGGCTCCGGCGGGGCGTCGAAGACGGGCGCGTGACGAGCCCGGCTCTCCTCTCGCGAAACGAGCGGTTCCAGTCGGTCCCATCGACCAACGACATCGTTCGAGATTGGCTGACCGAAGGAACCCCTGAGGTCTGTCTGGCCGTCGCCGACGAGCAGACCGCCGGTCGCGGCCGCTCCGGTCGCTCCTGGGTTGCCCCGAGCGGTGCTGCGCTGCTTCTCTCGCTTGGTTTCCGGCCCGCCTACCTCGATCCTGACCGGCTTTGGCGGCTGGGCGCGATCGTGGCCCTGGCCATGGCCGACGCTGCAGAGGAAGCCGCCGGCCTGTCGATGAGCCGCCTTCGGCTCAAGTGGCCAAACGACATCGTCGTCGAGGCTCGCCGCGCCCCGGGTGGCGTTCGCAAGGTCGCCGGGATTCTCGGCGAGAGCGAGGGAGCCGGAACCCCCGACGTAACCGCCACGGTCGGCATCGGCATCAACAACGACTGGCGCCGCGGCGACTTCCCGGCCGACCTGACGGACGTGATGACGAGCCTGCGCGAGGTTTCGCGCGGCAGGCGGGTCGAAAACGACGTGCTGCTGGACGCGTTCCTGGTCCGACTCGAAGCGCGCCTCGTGGCCCTGAGAGACGGTCACTTTGATGTGGCCGGCTGGCACGATCGCCAGGTCACTACGGGCCGCGCGGTTCGAATCGAACTGCCCGGCGGAGAGATCCGGGAGGTCACCGCCGTCGGCGTCGACGGGTTGACCGGCGCGCTCATCGTGGCCGACGATCTCGGCGCCGAAAGCGAGCTCCTCGCTGGCGAGGTCGTTCATGTCCGACTCGCGCCGGAAGAGGCCGCGCCCGGAGCCACAGTCGCGAGCACTGATACCGGCGAGGCCACTCCCGAGGCAGCGGCTGAGGCCGCCCCGGCCCTGCCCGGCGCGGAATCTGGGCCCGAAGGTGTAACGAATTGAGAAGATCGGTGTTTGGTACTTCGGAGGAGGGCGATCGTCCCGCCCGGCTCGACCGCGATCGCGGCCTTGTCGAAGCGGCACGCCGCGACCCGAGCCATTTCGATGCCCTGTATAGGAAGTACCT
>PMJT01000233.1 GCA_003158495.1 Chloroflexota bacterium
GACGTCGTCGAAGCGAGCGGCTACGTGCGCGAGGGGATGGCCTTCTCGCCGATGTACACGCTCGGTATCAAGAAGACAGTCAGGGGAACTGGAGAGTTGCGGACGTGGCTCAAGGTCGAAAAGGCAAGCTGAACTACCGCTGCCCGCGCTGCCTGATGCGCGAGATAGACATGGACATGCTCTTCGACTCGGCAAAGGGCGAGTACTACTGCCTGCGCTGCTCGTTCGTCGGGCCGGAGAGTGAGGTCCAGCGCCTCAACGCCCAGTTCCGGGCCAAGTACCTGGACCGAACGGTGCGGATCACGGACTTCTAGCTCGCGTCGGCCGGAACCGACGCAAGGTGCCCGTACGGGCCGCAGGGCTGTGCCGACGGTTCCCGTTCTGGTGACCGCGCCGTTGTCGAGGAGTATTGTTGTGGCCGGCCACTCGACCTTCGACTGCCCTGAGCAACGTGGGATCGGTCTTCCACCGGCCCGCAAGGAGACGCCGCCATGCCGTTGGGCCTGACTCCAGCCCATCTGATCATCATCCTGGTCATCGTCCTGATCATCGTGGGACCGGGCAAGCTGCCCGACACGGGCGCCGCGATAGGCAAGGCCCTGCGCGGCTTCAAGGACGCGATGGATGGCAACGAGAACAACCAGGCCGCCCAGACGCCGCAGCCTCCAGCCCAGCCCCCGGTGCAGCAACAGCCAGTTCAGCCGCCGGTCCAGCAGCAGCCGATGTATCCGCCGCAATACCCGCCCGCTCAATACCCGCCCGCGCAATACCCGCCGGCGCAGTATCCGGCGCAGCCTCAGTACCCGGTCCAGCCTCAGCAGACGATGTACCCACCCCAGCAGCAGTACCCGGTTCAGCAGCCGTACCCGGTGACGCCGCCGCAGCCTCAGTACCCGGTGACGCCCCAGGTCCCGTACCCGGCCCAGCCGCCGGTCGTGCCCGGGACGCCACTCGGCGAGCCTGTTCCGCCGCAGCCGTCCGGACCGACGCAACCACCGCGCCAGGGCTGAACCAGCCGGGCCGAGGCCTCTTCGTTGCCGGACTTGAGCAGCCACGGAAGCGAGTCCGGGCTTGTCTATGACGAAAAGGTGCTGCGAGCCTTCGTCCGGGATGGGCGGCTGATCGCGATACCCGCCCAGGAGCGCAAGCGGGTGGTGGTCTTGCGCTTCTTGCTCGAGTGGCGCTTCCCGGACGACCGCGTCTATCGCGAGCCCGAGGTCACCGAGCGGCTGGCCGAATACCACGGTGACGTGGCCGCGCTGCGCCGCTATCTCGTCGTCGCACGTTTCATGACCCAAGCCGGCGGCGAGTACCGCCGGTTCGCGCCGGGCGAGCCCCGCGTCGCGGAAGGTGCGGCGAACCTGCCGCCGCAGGGCTAGACTCCCGCCAGAGAGATTCGAGGGTCGCGGCCGGGCCGGCGTGACCGAGGCCGCGGCGGTCGATCAGGGGGCAGCGTCATGGCGATTCGCTCACGATCCGGCAATTGGCTCCGTGTCCCGGTCCGCGGCGGGCCCCGGCCGCTCCCTCGTCTGCGCCGTCCGGCGTTGCCCGCCGTGTTCCGTGGCTTCGCAGCCGCCGCTGCGCTAGCGGTGGCCCTCGCAGGCTGCGTGGAAGGGGCCGCCGCCTCCGGCAGCCGGTTCGATCCGACCGGACCGATGGTCCACGCTCGTATATCGCACACGGCCACGCTCCTGAGCGACGGCCGCGTGCTGGTTGCCGGCGGCGACATCGGGCGGCCGTCCAGGGTGGGCCAGGACTACGCGCCGCCGAGCCCCACCGCCGAGTTGTACGACCCGGCCACGAGCAGTTTCTCCAGCACGACGCAGATGACGATTGCACACGAAGGTCACACGGCCACGCTCCTCAGTGATGGGCGGGTTCTACTCGCAGGCGGCGCGTATGCCGGGCGGCCGATCGTGACCGCCGAGTTGTACGACCCGGCAACGGGCAGGTTCCGAGCGACCGGGTCCATGTCAGTCGCGCGGCTGGGCCACTCGGCCACGCCACTCCCCGACGGCCGCGTGCTCGTCGCCGGCGGCTGGGATGGCGCTGCGTTCACAGCGACGGCCGAGCTCTACGACCCGAAATCGGGCAGCTTCACTGCGACCGGCTCGATGTCGGCGCCGCGCGCCTATCACACTGCCACTTTGCTCCTTGACGGCCGCGTGCTCGTTGCCGGGGGATACGGTCCGGCCGACCTGGACTCGGTCGAGTTGTACGACCCCGTTACTGGGTCATTCACGCGAACCGGATCACTCGGCACGGCCCGCTTCCGCGCGACGGCCACTCTGCTCGCCGACGGCCGCGTCCTCGTCGCCGGAGGCCTGATGGGCACGCAGCCGCTCGCCTCGGCCGAGGTATACGACCCGGCCATGGGTGAGTTCACCGCCACGGGTTCCATGACGACGCCCCGAGAGCTGCATGCCGCCGCGCGGCTGGCGGACGGTCGGGTCCTCGTGGCGGCCGGCTTCGACGGGAACGCGACCCTCGCCTCCGCGGAGATATACGATCCGCCGACCGGCACGTTTACGGCCGCCGCCTCCATGACCGCGCCACGCGACTGGCAGGTGGCGACGCCGCTGGCCGACGGCCGGATTCTATTCACCGGCGGCAACGACGGCGCCGGGACCGTTCTCACAACCGCGGAGTTGTACGAGCCTTGAGTTCCACCACGATCGTCCTGATGGGCGTCTCCGGGGCGGGCAAGACCACGGTCATGGCTGCCCTTGCCGCGCGCCTCGGTTGGGCCACGGCCGAGGCGGACGACTTCCACTCGGCGGCGAACGTGGCCAAGATGCGAGCCGGCGTGCCGCTTGCGGACGTGGATCGGTGGCCGTGGCTGGCTTCGCTGGCGGTCTGGATCGGCGAGCGCGAAGCGGCGAACGGCGGCGCCGGCGAGAACGCGATCGTGACTTGCTCGGCGCTCAGGCGGTCGTACCGCGACCTGCTGCGACACGGCCACCCTTCGGTGCTGTTCGTGCACCTGGAGGCACCCGCGGCGACGCTGGACGCGCGGCTGCGCTCTCGCCCGGGCCACTACATGCCACCGGCACTGCTCACAAGCCAGCTCGAGACGCTCGAGCCTCTCGCGCCGGACGAGCCGGGGGCCGTCCTGTCGACCGAAGCCGGTGCGGGCCAGGTAGTGGCGGACATCCTCGCCCTGCTGGAGCCCGGGGCCAACTAGCACCAGGCGGCTCTCTGCGAAGATCGAACGTTCCGCCTCGGCCGCGCATCAATCGGGCAGAAGCGGCACTCAGCCGTTCTCCCCGGAGGGGACAATTGCTGGACGTGGCAGTCGACGCCCGCGATCGGACCGACGTGGTCCGACGTCCCCGTGCCCGGCCTCCCCGCGATGGGCGGCGACAGCCTGTTCGTGCTGAACGGCCCGACCGGCGGCGTCCAGTCCCGGGGCCCATCGAAGGGGTACCTGGCCGTCATGCAAGAGACGGGCGCTTCCTGTGCCACGCCGTACTTCGGAACCGGGGACGGCGGCCGAACCTGGTCCCAGCTGGCGACTCTCCCGCAGCCGGTCACGGTCGCACCGGTCTTCCGGGACGCATGCGCTGGTATCAGCCGGATACCGGCAGGTCGGCCGGCTCGCTCGGCATTGGGGTCACATCCGACGGGGGCAAGACGTGGGCGATCACGGCGATCGAGGACAACTGGCTCTCGGCCGACAAGGTCCAGGCCTTCTGGACGGTCGACGGGCAGAACGAGGCCGCGCTCGGAGCCACCAATGCCGGGGGAGCGGCCGGGCGGTCCTTGTTCCTCAGCTGGGACGGCGGTTCGACCTGGCAGCCGTCCGACTTCTCGGCCCGCTGATCAGGCCTGCGCCGATTGCGACCGGCCGGGCGCGCCGCCTGCGGCGTCCCTGGCCTACGATGGTGGCGTGAGCGAAGCCACTCCGCGCGTTCCCCTCCTCGTCGACTGCGACACCGGCATCGACGACAGCCTGGCCCTGCTGTACGCCGCCGCCTCGCCCGAATGTGAGATCGTGGCCGTCACGTGCACCGCCGGCAACGTGGATGCGCGACAGGTGGCTGCGAACACGCGTGCCGTCCTGGAGCTGGCCGGCCGCTCGGACGTGGAAGTGGCGCTCGGCCGTGAGACGCCGCTGGCCCGGGCCCTGGTCACGACACCCGAGACCCACGGTCCGAAGGGCATCGGCTATGCCGAGCTGCCGACGCCCCGGATGGCGCTGTCGCCGCGCTATGGACCGGACGTAATCGTCCAAGAGGCCCGGCGCCGCCCCGGCGAGGTGACGCTAGTGACCCTGGCGCCGCTCACGAACGTGGCCATCGCCCTGCTCCGAGAACCCAAGCTGCCGAGTCTGCTCAAGGGCGTCGTGATCATGGGCGGCAGCTATCGATCGCCCGGCAACACGGCGCCTACGACCGAGTGGAACGTGAGCGTGGACCCGGAGTCCGCCAGGATCGTCTTCGAAGCGTTTGGGGCGCGAGCGGCCGGTGGCGTGGCGCGCGAGCCCGGCGCCGTCGTAGGCGCGGTCGGCGGCGACTCCGCGGGCTCTTCGGCCGCCCGGCCG
>PMJT01000072.1 GCA_003158495.1 Chloroflexota bacterium
CTGCTTGATCTCGACCGTGGGCCGACCGGCGTAGTAGCCGCAGACCGGGCAGGCGTGATGAACCTGCTTGGGCTGGTGGCAATGCGGGCACGGCTCGAGGTGCGGCACCGTTATCGCATGATGCGATCGGCGGTCGCCCTGGCGAGCGTGTGAGACTTTCCTCTTGGGANNTTACTCCTTTGCTCCGGCGCGGCGCCAGGTGGCGGCACCAGTATTTGCGGGCCAGATGGCTGGGCCGGGCAGGCGTGACGGGGTACGGCGAAGCATACCCTGTGCACGGGGCCGAGGCGGGAGTTTAGCGGTTCCGGGCCCCGCTGTCACCGCGCATCGACACGAACCTTAGAGGCTCGACAGGCGGCGGCCTCGGCGTTAGTCGTTCGGTCCGTCGACGAAGGCGCGGAGAGCCTCGAGGCGCGGGTCAATTTCGTCGTCCGGGTGCTCGTGAGGGCCGCTCGAGAGTTCCAGGCCGCACACGATGCATAGCCCGGGGCAGTCCTCGCGGCAGAGCGGCGCGATCGGCTCGGCCAGCAGCATCCCGTCGCGGACTTCTTCCTCGAGATCCAGTTCGTGGTGGTCCGTGAGCCGCAGAGCGTCCGGCTCCAGGGACCTGTCGACCGGCAGCCCGGTGGCGAAGTCGAGGATCGGCAGCGCCTCTTCGTGGAGCTCGATCTCGACCGGCCATTCGATGTCGCGCAGGCATCGGCTGCAGTTCTGCTCGATGGCCGAACGGAGAACGCCGACCACCAGCAGGCCGCGGTTTGTTCGCGTCAACCGCAGGTCGCCCTCCAGGTCGTGGATTTGCACCAGGTCCGGTCCAAAGTCGAGCGGCGGCGACGAGACGTGGATGTCACGAATCGAGCCGGCGGGCTCGGCCAGGAGGCCGGAGACGTTGAAGATGAGTGGCTCAGCCGCGAACTGTTTGTCCGGCGTCCGTTTCCTGGTATTCGTCGAGGTCTCCCTGGCCGTCATTCTCGACGTCCGCAGGTGCGGCCTCGGCTTCTGCGGCGAGGGCGGCCGAGCGCCGATCGTCCAGAAGATCCAGGCCACGCTTGATGGTCTTGAGAGTTCGCATCACTTCGCTCTCGAGACCCACCAGGACCTCGGATGCGTAATCGTCTGCTCCGTGCCTGATCTCGTCCGCCTCGGCCTGGGCCTGGCGCAAGATCTCGTGGCTCAGCTCCTCGGCCTGGCGAGTGAGCTCGCGCTCCTCGATCAGGTACGTGGCCTGCTCCTGGGCCCGGGCTAGTATCTGCTCGGCCTCTTCGCGGGCCCCTTCCAGCAGCCGCTCGACCTCGTTGGTCACGCGCCGGGCGGACTTTATCTCTTCAGGGATGGTCACCCGCAGCTGATCGATCCATTCGAGGGCGTCAGCCTGATCGATGATCACGCTGTTGGTGAGCGGGAGCTTCCGGCCGTTCGCCACGAGCGCTTCCAGCCGCTCGATCAGGACGATGATGTCTATCGGTCGGGCCCTCCTTGGGCAGGTAACAAGGGCTGCCGGTTGTGGCGATTATAGACCCCGGCTACGCCCCGCCAGACGCGAGGCGACACTCGGCGGAACCATCTGGCTCACGTCTCCCCCGAAGGCCGCGATCTCCTTGACCAGACTCGAACTGAGATAGCTGTGCTCCAGGGCGGTCATGAAGAAGACGGCATCGACTTCAGGCGCCAGCTTGCGGTTGGTGTGTGCCATCTGCATCTCGGATTCGAAGTCCGAGATGGCGCGGAGTCCCCGGACGACGAAAGTCGCGCCCCTCCGGCGACAGAAGTCGACGGTCAGACCGTCGAACGATTCGACTTCGATTCGGGCGGCTATATCCGTCGGGCAGCACTCGTCGATCGCCTCGCGGATGACCTTGACACGTTCCTCGGTCGGAAAGACCGGGGCCGACTTCTGCGGGTTGACCAGGACGGCGAAGACGACAAGGTCGAAGACTGCTGCGGCCCGCGAGACGACGTCGAGGTGGCCATACGTGATCGGATCGAATGAGCCCGGGTAGACGGCGATCTTCACGTGGCTGCCTCCTGCGGCCCGGCGGGCTGGTCGGTCCCGGTGACGTCCTCGACCGATCCCGCGCCCGGGGATGGCTCCGGCGCCCAACGGTAGAACGTCAGCGCAGTCTCTCCGAAACGGCGGTTCCTCACGGATGCTAGCAGCCCGGCGGCGGGCGGTGGAGGGGTCCGCCAGAAATGCTTGGCCACGACCCACCCGTCGGGCGCCAGGAGAGCTGTTTCGGCCGATCCTAGACACGTCAGGGCCGCATCCATCAGGCCGCTCTCGGCGTACGGTGGGTCGAGCAGGACGAGGTCGAACGGCGCGTTCGTGGCGGCCGTCTTCAGGTAAGCGATGGCGTCGCTGCGGACGATCCGGGCGTTCGCGATGAGCCCCGTGGCTCGGAGGTTCTCCCCTATGACGCGGGCCGCGGTCGCGTCACGCTCGACGAAGATCGCTGCGGCGGCGCCGCGCGAGAGCGCTTCTATTCCACCCGCGCCCGACCCGGCGAAGAGGTCCAGCACCCGAGCCCCCGGCAGATCCGGCTCCAGGATCGCGAAGAGCGTCTGCTTGACGCGGTCCCCGAACGGCCGTGTTCCCTCGCCGGGGGCGCGGAGGCGCCTGCCGCGAGCGGACCCGGCGATGACACGGCCGGCCTCAGCCACGGGAGCGGCCTTTCCGCCCGGCCGCGGCTCCCGGTACGGGCGTCGCCTCGGTCAGCGGCTCGGCGGCATCGGGGGCGTCGGACGGAATGTCGGCCAGGACCTCCCCTGCCCCGACACGGGCGAGCCAGCCGTCGCGGAGTTCACCGGCCAGAACTTCGTTGCCGGGCCGCATCGCGCCGGAATCGTCGATCAGCTGCTCGGCGACGACGCGCGCCTGTATGGCCCGGTCGCGGTCGCCCTTTTCCCGGAGCGAGGCGATTCGGAGCGTCGGCAGACCACTCTGGTTGAGGCCGAGCAGCTCGCCCTCCCGGCGCAGTTCGAGGTCGAGTTCGGCCAGCTCGAAGCCGTCAGTGTGGGATTCAAGCGCCTCCAGCCGAGCCCGGGCCGTGGCGTCGTACGAGTCCGAGACCAGGATGCAGTACGACTGCGACTCGCCCCGCCCGACGCGGCCGCGGAGCTGGTGGAGCTGGGCCAGGCCGAAGCGATCGGCGTCGAGGATCAGCATCACCGTCGCCTCGGGCACGTCCACGCCGACCTCCAGGACGGTCGTCCCGACCAGCACGTCCAGGTCGCCGCGCCGGAACAGGTCCATGGTCGCGTCACGCTCCGCTGCCTTCATCTGGCCGTGGACTACGCCAACCCTGGCGGCCGGATCCGCGGGCTGGCCGAGTCGCGCGGCTGCCTCGGCCAGCTGGAGCGGCAGGGCCGAAGCAACTTCGTCGGCGGAGCGAGCGGCCGTTTCCTCGTCCTCCTCCACCAGCGGCACGACAACGAACGCTCGATGGCCGGCTCGAACCTCCTGGACGATGAGCTGGTAAGCGCCGCGGCGTGGATCGCTCGCCGACCCGGCCAGATCCGGCGTGCGGCGGATCCCGGTCCTGATCGTGATGCGGCCGGCCGGTAGCGACCGCAGGTCCGAGACGTCCAGGTCCGCCAGCAGGATCTGGCCAAGGGTCCTCGGGATCGGCGTCGCCGTCATCAGGAGGATGTGCGGCGAGCGGCCCTTCGCCCCGAGCGCCTCGCGCTGGGCGACGCCAAAGCGATGCTGCTCGTCTACGACGGCCAGGGCGAGATCGGCGAACCGCACTCTCTCCTGGACGAGGGCATGGGTCCCGACGACGATCCGCCCGCTGGTGAGTCCGAGCAACCCGCCGTCCGCCGACGGCGCGGCCAGCAACTCGAGGGCGGCACGGCGCTCCGAGGCAGGCAGGCTGCCGGTCAGGAGCGTTACGCCGTGGCCGAGCGGCTCGAGCAGCCGCCGCAGCGCGACTGCGTGCTGGCGGGCGAGTAGATCCGTGGGGGCGAGCAACGCACCCTGGCGGCCGGCATCGGCGACGAACGCGAGGGCCAGCGCCGCGACCGCGGTCTTGCCCGAACCGACGTCGCCCTGCAGCAATCGCATCATCGGCCGGGTCCGGCGCAGGTCGGCGGCGATAGCCTCCACGGCGGCGGCCTGGTCCGCGGTCAATTGCGCGGGCTCGGTCTCGGAGTTTCGGGACCGGACCTGCTCGGTCAGGGCGGCTTCGACTGAAGCGACCGCCTCCGAGACGCGGTCCGCGGGCACTTCGACGGCCTCGCCCACGGCAACGCGTCGGACCCTGTCGCGGGCAACCATTCCGACCTGGAGGGCCAGCAGTTCGTCGAAGCCGAGCCGCTGCAGGGCGGCGTCGCGGGCCGGGAATGTCTCCGGGTAGTGGGCGCTCTCCAGGGCGGCGGCGATCGGGGTCAAAACGGCCGGCGGCTGACCGGCAGCCGATCCGTCGGCCGGGGCAGCCAGCGCCCGGGCCGCCTCCGCTGGCAGGTATTCCGGGTATGTCGCCCCGACCGCATCAAGGGCCTGACGGATCGCCCGCCGAAGCGTGGGGGCAGTCAGGCCGGCGGTGAGCCTGTAGACCGGCACGATCCGCCCGGCGTGGAGCAGCGCGGAGCCGTCATCCGGCTGGAACTCCGGGTTGTCCAGCGTCGTGATGAAGCCGCGGCGGCGGACCTTGCCGCTGATCACGATCCACTGGCCCTCGCGCAGCCGCCGATCTATGAAGCGGCGCCCGAACCAGGTCGCTTCCACTTCGCCGGTTTCGTCGCGCAGATACGCAGTCGTGCGCTGGACGTGGCGCCGGAACGTCTGCTCCTGCCGGACGCCGCGGACCTGGAGGCGGGCGCTGGCCGGCTCCCCGTCCGGCACGCGGCTGAGGTCGCGAGCGGTGCTCAGTTCACGCAGGTCGTCGTAGCGGCGCGGCAGGTGGAACAGCAGGTCGCGCACCGTCCTGATGCCGAGCTTCGGACCAACGCGGCGCAGAACCGTAGCCCCGGCAAACCCGCTCAGACCGATCGCGGTATTCGGCCCGACCGGCCCGACTGCGGCCCGGGAAGCCGCTGCGCGCGGCCCGCGGGACCCCGCTGAGGGACGGCCGGCGCCGCCCGCTCCACTCGCGGCCCTGCTCCCCGAGTTGAACCCCCGCCCGGCCACGCGCCTACTCGGCCGCGATCAGGTACCGGTAGTGGGGCTGCCCGCCCTGGACGATTTCCACGTCCAAACCGGGCCGCCACTCCCGCACCCGTCGAGCGACCCCTTCGGCCTCGGGCAGGTCGGCACCGGCGCCGTAGTAGATCGTGATCAGTTCGAACCCGGGCTCGAGGGCTTCCAGTGCCGACAGCACCGCCTTCATTCGATCGTTGCCGGCCGCCAGGAGGCCGTCGTCGGGATCGAGAACGATCGTCTGGCCCCTCTTCACCTTGCGATCCCCGATTGTGGCATCGCGAACGGCCTCGGTGACCTGCAGCGTCTGAACCGCGCGCCCTGCCAGCGTCATCACCTCGGCGTTGGTCGTGGCGTCCCTGTCGGGATCCAGCGCCAGGAGCGCCGCAAAGCCCTCGGCGGCATTGCGCGTGGGAACGACGCGAACACGCCTGGTCGTCAGCTCGGACGCCTGCCGAGCCGCCAGGATGACGTTCGGGTTGTTCGGCAGGAGCAAGACTTCGTCGGCGAGGATGCCTTCGACCGCGTCGAGCAGCTCGCCCGTCGAAGGGTTGTTGGTCTGGCCGCCGTGAACGACCGCCGCGACTCCATAAGAATCGAAGATCCGGGCCAGCCCGTCTCCCGCGGCAACCGCGACCACCGCGAGCGGCACAGTCGCCACGAGCGGGACGGCGTTCGAACCTTTCGAACCGGTCCCGTTGGAGCCCCCGCCGGACGGCGCGACATCGACCTCCGCCCCGTAGGTGCCCAGGTCCACGTGCGGACGGCCTTCATGGTGCTTGCCCCGGCCGTGAACCTCGATCGGCGCGCCCACCGCGTCCGCGGCCTGTTTCTCCCGGACCTCGTTCGACTGGGCGTCGAGATTCTCCACTGTGATCCGCGTCAGGGCCCCGAGCGAGAGACCGAGGGCAATAACGCGATCCGGATGCTCGTTGTGGACATGGACCTTGACGGCGCGCGCGTCTCCCGCGACCAGCACGGACTCACCGATCTTCTCCAGCGCCGCTCTCAGGCTTTCGATATCGAGCGGGCCGCCACGCGAATGGAGGAGGAACATCGTCTCGTATCCGAAGCCCTCGTCGGCCGGAACGGCCTGCCTCGAAGGCGCCGCCTGCGCCTGGGACCCGACGATCGCGGCAGCACTCTCCGTCGCTGCGGCCGATCTGGTCCTCAGGTACGCGAGCGCACCCTCGAGGAGCCTGTACAGGCCCTGCCCGCCGGCATCGACCACGCCGGCGTCGCGCAGGATGGGCAGCATCGACGGCGTCTTCGCGACTGCCTGACGCGCCCCTTCGACGGCGGCCGTGAGTACCTCTTCCAGATCCCCGCCGGCGTCGGACGCGACGACGGCCGCGGCCGACGACTCGCGTACGACCGTCAGGATCGTGCCCTCGACCGGCTTGACAACCGCCTTGTAGGCCGTCGCCGTGCCCTGGGTCAAAGCGTGGGCCAGGTCCGGGCCGGTAAAGCGATGCTTGCCGCCGAGTCCCTCGGACATGCCCCGGAAGATCTGCGATGCGATGACGCCCGAGTTGCCACGCGCGCCCATCAGGGCGCCAAAGCTGATGGCCTGGGCGATGCGGTCGGCGGACGGGTCCGCGACCGTCTCGGCCTCTGCCAGGGCCGCCCTCACCGTCGCGAGCATGTTGCTGCCGGTGTCGCCATCCGGCACGGGAAACACGTTCAGCGCGTTGATCTCGTCGACGTTGGCGGCGAGGTTTTCCGCCGCAGCCCGAAAGGCCGCCAGCAGCCCGGCTCCATCGCCAGCTCGGCGCGTCATGGCATGGCTCGCTGTGTCATCTGGGCTTGCGTTTCCTCGAGGCCTTCCCCGCCGCGGCCATCGTCTGCCCGGCCGAAGCTTCGGCACCCGGTTCGGGGCGCTCGGCCGCCTCGGCCCGTTCGATCGCTTCGGCACGCTCGACGGCCGCCGGCTGGTAGCGAAGCCCGTCGACGTGGATGGTCAGTGCTTTGACGTCCGCTCCTACGTAGTGTCGGAGCGAGTATCGAACCGCGGAGTCAACCTGGCGGGCGACCTCCGCGACCGGTACCCCGAAGGCGACCGTGATGTACAGGTCCAGGCGCAATCCGCCCTCGGTCGTGAGGCGGATCCCAGGTCTGTCCAGGCCGACCCAGCGCAACAGCCGTCGGCTGAAGGAAGGGTCGCTGAAACCTGTGACTCCGTAGCTTCCCTGGACGGCAGTGCGAACGATGTCTACGATGGCCCGGCGAGTGACGATCGATCTTCCGGCCACAGATGGCTCCGGCATGCCTGGTACGACCTCCTGCCTGAGCTACCGAAACGGTGTGCTATCATACCGCCCCGTCGGGTCCCGGTCGGGACCGCGATCTTCGAGCATGTAATCGAGAGGACCTTTATGGCTCGCTCCTGCGCCGTTTGCGGGAAGGTCTCCATTGACGGCTTCAATGCGCAGTCGTCCGGGATGAACCGGGTCCGCGCACACCGCCGCTTCCAGCCGAACCTTCAGCAGACGAACATCCAGGTCAACGGCAAGTCCGTGAAGACTCTCGTCTGCACCCGCTGCCAGCGAACTCTTTCCCGCGGGGCCCAGTAGTAGGCTTAGTCGGCCTCCGGCCAAGACCGCGCATTTCCAGTCGGCGTCGAACCCAGGTTCGGCGCCGATTTCCTTTGTGTGGGCCACGCGCAGATCGGCTCGACGTCTTACTCAGGCGGTCGGGCGCGGGTCGATGCCAAGTTCGGCGCTGTCCAGCCAGACCGTGAAGGGCCCTTCGTTGACCAGCTCGACTTCCATGTCCGCACCGAAGCGGCCCTGCGCAACGGGGATGCCGGTCGTGGCCAGGACTTCGCAGAAGACCTCGTAGAGCCGCTCGCCGACTATCGGACCGGCGGCGCCGATGAAGCTCGGCCGCCGGCCGCGGCGCGTGTCCGCGTAGAGCGTGAACTGGCTGACCACCAGCGCCGATCCGCCGACATCGCCGATCGCCAGGTTCGTGAGACCGTCGGCGTCGGCGAAGATGCGCAACCCCGACACCTTGGCTGCGAGCCCTGAGGCGACGTACTCGTCGTCATTCGGCGCCACGCCCAGCAGGATCAGCAGGCCACGATCGATCGTCCCGACACTCTTGGCGTCTACCCGGACCTCGGCCCGGGTGACGCGCTGCAGCAGGGCACGCACCGTCTACTCCTAGCGGCTGAGCAGCCCGGCGGAACCCCGCCAGAGCCCGCCGAGCAAGGCAAGCCACGGCACCAGGTACAGAGCGTTGTGCGAGCCGCCCAGCCAGCCCATCGTATTCATCCCGTACGCCACACCGGCGCCGAGTAACGCCACCACCGCGCCCTGCGCAACCAGCGACCAGCGGACATGCCGGCCCAGCCTGCGGAGAGCACCGACGTCGCCTTCGTCCTCGGCTTCGACACCGGCTTCGATCTCCTCGTCGGCCACCTGGGCCATGAAGCGTCGGGCCCAACTCGGCCCGTGCAAGATGACGAAGTAGGCCGCGGAGGCGTAAGCGACGCCGCCAACGATGTCGACGACCCAGTGCTCGCCCAGGTAGACGACAGAGAACCAGACGCAAGCGGTATAGGCGAGCATCAGCCAGCCGACCTTGCCGAAGGCGCGCTGGGCGAACAGGAAGGCGAGGAAGGGGTACGCGGCGTGCAGCGACGGGAAGGCCGCAACGTCGTTGGAGCTGATGCTGTAGACCGAATACGAGTAGAAGTAGTTGCCGAAGCCAAAGAACGACGACAGTCCGTTGAACCCGGTATCCCGCAGGTGGAGCACGCCGGTCACGCACGCGCCACCGCAGTACGGCGCTGCTTTGAGCGGGTCGGCGGCCCACCATGGCGGCGCCACCGGCAGGAGCAGGAACGTCGCGAAGGCGGCCATCGACAGCACGATCAAGGCGCCGACGTAGTCGTAGTAGATCCGGCGCTGGTGGATCCAGAGCAGGAAGCCGACGGCCAGCGGCAGCGGGAAGTGGAGGAAGTAGAAGACCACGGCGATCGATGCCAGGACGTCCGGGCTGGTTGCCGGGCCGGCATGGAACAGCCCCTGCAGGAATTGCGTCGGCAGCCCGCCCAGGCCTATCACGCGCTCGATCGACACGATGTCCGACACGTGGATCGGCAGCCCGAACTTGTCGGCGTAGCCGCGCATCAGTTCGTAGGCAAAGAACAACGCCACGAACGGGATCCAGTCGCGCAGGAAGAGCTTGCCGCGTCCCAGCAGCAACGCCGCCAGTCCGAAACTCACAACGACCACGTCCGGCGTGACGGAGATGCCGCGAGAGATCATCAGGATCGATAGCAGGACCGCGTAGGCGATGACCGCTGCGAGCAGGAGCCGGTCGTTGCGCCGTCCGAGTTCGTGAGGCTTGCCGGCCGAGTCCGTCATCACCTCCGGGCCGAGTGGGTCCGTGGCCGGAGCGGCCTGTAGAGCCGCTTCGTCGTTCACTCAGCGTCTCCCGCGGGGTGCTTCGTGGCTGTGGCTGGGGCCGGCCGGCTGCGATAGCCCCTGTCGGCCAGCGACTTGACGAGCTTGATCTCCGCTTCTATGTCCACGCCCTTCTTCCAGAGAACGGACCCGACGACCAGGACGTCGACGCCGAGCTCGCCACAGTACTCGGCAGAAGCCCGATTGGCGCCGCCGTCGACGTGGACCTCGCGCCGCGACGGCGGCTCGCCGGGGCGGTCGCGAAACACGGCGTGGGCCGGATCGATCTTCGTGGCCACGTCGGCCATGAACTTCTGACCGCCGAAGCCGGGCTCCACGGTCATCACCATGATGATGTCCAGCAGGTCGCCGTACGGGTCGAGCGCCGTGAGCGGCGTGGCCGGNNTCGAACGGCTGCTTGCCGATCTTTCGAAGCCGCTTGATGACCGTGGCTCCGAACGTGATGTTCGGGACGAAGTGGCCGTCCATGACGTCCAGGTGCAGCCGGTCCGCTCCGCCCTTGAGGGCACGGCGAGACTCGCGGCCCAGGCTTGCCAGGTCGCAGTCGAGAATGCTGGCACTGACGAGCGCGCGGTGGGCCATCAGCGAACTCTCCCCGTGCCGACCGCCGCTTCCAGATCTGCCGGCAGTTCTTCGGCGCTGCGGCTGCCGCGAAGGGCAGTCTCACTTTCACGGACGATGAGTTCCCGGCGATGGGCGACGACGGACGGCTCGGGCTCACCTGCCCTGTCCGCCGCGAGCTGGCCGCACGCCGCGCCCGCGTCCTGGCCGCGGTTGGCGCGGATGGTCACGCCGACTCCGCCGCGCCTGACGCGGGCCGCAAACTCGGCGACTCGCTCAGGGCTGCTGGCCTGCCACGGCGTGTGAGCGACTGGGTTCATCGGGATCAGGTTGACGTGGGCAAGATCGCCCCGCAAGAGCCTGGCGAGGGCGTCGGCGTCTATCTCGGTGTCGTTCACGCCGGAAATCATCACGTACTCATAGCTCACGCGCCGGCCGGTTACGCGCGCATGCTCGCGCGCGGCGGCCACCACCTCCGCCACCGGCCAGCGCCGGTTCAGCGGGACCAACACGTCGCGGAGCGGATCTCTGGCGGCGTGAAGGCTGACCGCGAGCGTGAACTGCGGCCCGAGCGCCGTCAGGCGCTTGATGCCCGGTACCACGCCCGACGTGGAGACGACGACGTGCCTCGCGCCCAGCCCGAACATGCGCGGGTCGGCCAGGATGGCGACGGATTCCAGCACGCGATCCAGGTTGAGGAGCGGCTCGCCCATGCCCATGAAGACGACGTTGGTCACGTGGGTGCCAGTTGCCGCGACGCGGCGCGAAGCGTGGCGGACCTGGTCGACGATCTCCGCGGTTTCGAGGTCGCGGCCGAAGCCCAACTCGCCGGTGGCGCAGAACGGGCAGCCGACGGCGCAGCCGGACTGGCTCGAGATGCAGAGCGTGTGCCTCTCGCGGTGGAGCGGCTTGCCCGGACCGGCATAGCCGCGCGCCGGGTAGTGCATCAGCACCGACTCGATCAGCGCCCCGTCCGACAGCAGGTGGAGCGTCTTCTCAGTGAGGCCGCCGTCGGCAACCTTGATCTCGTTTTCGGCGATCGTGTCGACGCGGAATGACTCGTCGATGAGGGAACGAAGCGGCGCAGGCAGTGTCAGGCACTCGGCGGCCGTCGAGGCGTTCTGGCGCCAGACGGCGTCGCGGATCTGCCTGGCGCGGTACGCCGGCTGACCCGCTGCCGCGAGCCACTTCTCGAGCTCGCCGTCGCCGAGCCCGCTCAGACCTGGACGGGGGTCGCCCGATAGCCGGGCACGCCGTGGCTCGCGTCCCGAAGAGGGTTCGCGCGGTTCGCGGGCAGGCGCGTCGGGGTTGGCGCCGGCAGTCCGATCTCCGGTCGCGTCGGTGGGGCTCACAGGGGCGGAATTATCGCATGCTCGGTCCGGGACCCGTAATCGACCAGCCGTGGAGCAGTCCTCTGTGTCCACGAACGAGATCGGCAGCCGGCATCGGCCGACCGCCAGCCTTCTGGACGACCTTGAGAACCAGCCGCCCATCGACGGTCGTCAGAACGAGACCTCCGTCTGATGTCCCGACAAGCGTGCCAGGCGTATCTCCGGGCTCACTGGGAGCAACGGCCGCGGACCACACAAAAAGCGGCGTGAACTGGAGCACCAGCTGGCTCCGAGGCCAGGGCTGATAGGCGCGAACCTGGCGCTCGAGTTCTACAGCGGATAGGGCGGGATTGAGAAATCCATCGGACTTGCGAAGCGGCCGGGTCAGCGTCACTCCCTCCTCGGCTTGCGGCCGGGCGGCGATACGGCCGGCGAGCCATTCCGGGATTGATCGCTGCAGGAGACGGGCGGCAACTTCAGCCGCCCGCTCCTCGAGCGTCACGGCGGTGTCGTCGTCGCGGACTTCGAGCACTTCTGTTGCGACGATCGGGCCGGCGTCCATTTCCTCCACGAGAACCATCAGCGTGACGGCTGATTCGGTGTCGCCTGCCAGGATCGTGGCCGGTATCGGGGCCGCGCCACGCCAGCGCGGCAATGCCGAGGGGTGGAGGTTGAGGAAGCCGCGCGGCGGCAGGTCGAGCAGCGAGCGCGGGATGAGCTGGCCGTAGTCGGCCAGCACGATCAGCTGGGGCGCGAGCCCTTCGATCTCCGCGACCACCTCGGGACGGCGGACGCGAACGGGCTGCAACACCGGAAGACCGAGCTCTCTGGCCCGGGCGGTCACCGGCGTCGGAGTCAGGACCGCCTTCCGGCCGACGGGTCGATCGGGCGCGGACACAACCCCGACGACGTCGATGCCGACCATACCGATCAGCGCATCGAGAATCGGGACGGCAAAACCGCCGCTACCGAAGAAGACCGTGCGGACGCCGGACTCGGGGGACGCGCGACCGACGATCGAAACCTCGGCCGCCACGCCGCTCACCCGACCGGTGTACGCGCCGTCGCCGGTCGCCCCTCTTCGTCCTCTTCGTCGCCCGCCCCGACCGCGATCAGGTCGTCGAGCGTGTCGAGGTAATCGATGTAGAGCTTGCCATCGAGGTGGTCCAGCTCGTGCTGCAGCGCGCGGCCGAGCAGGCCGGAGCCGGCGACCTTGATCTTCTTGCCGTGTCGGTTCTGGGCCACGACCCAGACCTTCTCACGCCGCGTGATGTATGCCACGTAGCCGGGAATGGAGAGGCAGCCTTCGAGGTCCCGGTCGTCGCCATCGGCACGGACGATGCGCGGGTTTACCAGTTCGTGGAGCTTGCCATCGACTTCGATGGTGCAGGCACGCAGGGCCTCGCCGAGCTGAGGCGCGGCCAGGCCTACGCCGGGGGCCTTGCGCATCGTTTCGGCCAGGTCGTCGAGCAGCTCGTGCAGGTACTTGCCGAAGCTGTCGACGGTTTCGCCCTTCAGGCGAAGCCGGGGGTCACCGAGGAGAACGATCGGACGGACACTCATGGCCGGAGAGTATACCGAGCGTCGGCGTCGGGGCCATCCGGCCGACTCGGGGTAGTCCTAACGGACGCAAACGCGTGGCGCTGGCAGTCGCATCCCGGCACCGACCCCGGGGTGCGGCCGAGCCCGGCCGCCGGATCTACAGGAGCGAATCCGGGTCCACGTCGATCGACCACGGGGCGCCCGGAGGAGGATCGAGCAGATCCAGCGGACGATCACCGCGGAGGACCACGTTCCAGCGCCAGCGGCCGGCGCGACGGGCAATGTAGGCCGGCGCGGGCCCGAGTACGGTCACTCCGCCTCCCGGACCGGTGGCGACGGCCAGGACGGCTGCCGATGCGCGCAGACGATCGGCCATGGCGGAGGCCTCGTGTTCGGCCGCCAAGTGGTCCGGCAGCCCAACGGTCAGCTTGACCAGGCGCCCGAACGGCGGCGAGCCGAAACGGCGGCGGACTTCAAGCTCGGCGTCGTAGAACGCAGCGGCATCGCCTGCGGCAACGGCCTGGATGGCGGGATGATCGGGCTGATATGTCTGGATGATCGCCAGCCCCGGGATGTCGCCGCGGCCGGCCCGACCCACGGCCTGCATCAGCAGCTGGTACGTCCTCTCGGCCGCCCGTTCGTCCGGCAGGTTGAGGGCGATGTCGGCCGAGACCACGCCCACCAGGGTCACCTCGGGGATGTCCAGGCCCTTCGCGACGAGACTCGTGCCCACGAGAACGTCAAGTCGGCCCTCGGCGAAGGCGTCGAGGACACGTTCGACCGCGCCCTTGTGCTCGGCGACATCGCGATCGAGGCGGCCGACACGAAGCCCAGGGAATGCGGCTTTGACCTCTTCCTCGACGCGCTGCGTGCCGCCGCCCAGGTACCGAATCCTGGGCGAACGGCAGATCGGGCAGCGGGAAGCGAGCGGCGACGCCGTCCCGCAATGGTGGCAGCGGAGGGTGACGCCGGCCTGATGGTAGACGAGGGTTCGCTCGCACTCCGGGCAGCGCTGAACGTTGCCGCAGTCCCGGCACACCACCACCGACGCCGTTCCGCGGCGGTTGATCACCAGGATCGCGCGCTCCCCAGGCGGCAGCGACGCCAGGGCGATCGACAGAGCTCCGGAAAGGAGGCCGCCATTACCGGCCGCCAGTTCCGCCCGAAGATCCACCACCTCGACCCGTGGCGGAGCGCCCGCAGGGCGATCGGGCAGGAGCGCATGCCGGTATCGGCCATCCCGAACGCGACCAACCGTTTCGACCGAGGGCGTGGCGCTGCCGAGGACGACGGCGGCTCCGGCGAGCCGGGCCAACGCAAGCGCCGCGTCGCGCGCCTGCAGTCGCGGCGTCCGGTCGCTCTTGTAGGCGGCGTCGTGTTCCTCGTCGACCACGATCAGCCCAATGTCGGCGAGCGGCGCGGTAAGGGCTGTTCGCGTGCCTACGACCACGTGCACCTCTCCAGCGCGGATGCGGCGCCACTCGTCCGCCCGCTCGCCTTCTCCGAGCCCCGAATGGAGGAGCGCGATCTCTGCGTCGAGGTCCGCCCGAAGGCGGTCGACAAGCGGCATCGCCAGGGCGATCTCCGGCACGAGGACGAGGGCGGTCCGACCGGTAGCAATCGTTTCGGCGATGGCGTCGGCATAGACGGCGGTCTTGCCCGACCCGGTGATCCCTTCCAGCAGGAGTGGCGTGGCGTCGCGAGCCCTGGCCGCGCGCAGGATCGTGGCCAGTGCCGCGGCCTGCGGCGGGGTGAGCTCGGAGCCTGCGGGCCTCGTGCCGCGGCGCCCCGCCGGGCGCCGGGCCAGCGGCCGGCGCGGACGTTCGCGCACCTCGGCCACTACCAGGCCGCGCCGGATGAGCCCCGTGGCCGTGCCGGATCCGTGGCGATGGGCGGCCTCGGCCCCCGCCAGGCCCGCTCCGCCCGCAGCCTCGGCCTCGGCCTCGGCCGAGGCGAGGTCGGCCAGAAGTGCCCGCTGCCGCGGACCGAGCCGTGCGCCACTCCCCGATGTCGCACCGCGGGGCGCAGCATCGCCACTCCCCGGCGCCACTCCCCTGCCCTCGTCCGTGAGCAGCAGCCATCGTTCGAAGCGCGGCCCCGCAGACGCCGCAGTCAGCGTCCACTCCAGGCGCACGACACCACGCGATGCCATCGAGCGCAGCCGGCGCAGGGCCGCAGCACGTCCGTCGGCGCCTTCGAGATCGCGCACCGGCCTCGGCCCGCCGCCGAGCCGGTCGACGATAGCAGCCTCTTCGCGATCGGCCGGCGTGGCACCAAAGCCCGCCTCGGGACCGGACCACTCGGCGACCAATTCGAGCCGTTCCAGCATCCCCGGCGGCAGCATCGACCGCAGCGTGGCCGCGGGCGGGGCCAGGTATTCCTCGGAAATCCAGCGCGCGAAGTCGAGCGTCAGGCGCGGCAACAGCGGTCCGTCGGCCCTGACCCGGGCCAGTATCGGCTTGGCGTTCGACGGCGTCTCCCCGCGAGCCGGCCCCAGTACGACGCCCAGCGCTTGCCGGCTTCGCCCGAATTCGACGAGGACCGCTTCGCCGTCTGCGATGCCGGAGAGTCTGGCCGGCACCTCGTACGTGTACGTGCGCGAGGCACCCGGCGCATCGACGGCGACTTCGCGTGGACCCTGGGCGTCGGCTCCGATGAGCGGCCCGGATTCGCCTTCCAGCCCGGGTTCCGCGACGGCCTCCTCAGTCCAGCCGAAGGTCGGATCGCCAGGTTGAGCCATCAAGCGTGCCCCCGCCTCAGAGAAGCCCTCAGACGGTAACCGCGCGGCGAGATCCGCGCCGTTCCTCCTGCGCGATTATCTGCTCGATACGTTCCGCCGTGACGTCGACCCGGCCTTCCTCGTTGACCACCACGAAGTCGTAGTCGTCCTGGCGCGCAAGCTCGTCGGCCGCATCGCGTTGCCGGATCGCCAGCTGTTCGGGCGACTCGGTGCGGCGTGCCTTGAGATGCTCCACGAGCGTTTCGACCGACGGCGGAACCACGAAAACCAGGAGCGCCTCGGGGATGGCGGCCTTGACGACTCGCGCCCCCTGGACGTCGATCTTGAGGATCGCGTGCCGGCCGCGGGCAAGCGCGGCCCGAACGCCGTCTCGAGGCGTCCCGTACCAGTTGCCGTGAACCTCGTTGGCTTCGAGCAGCTGGCCCCTGTCGCGCAGCGCGGCGAATTCCTCGAGCGACATGAAGTTGTAGCTGACGCGATCGATCTCCTTGGGCCGGCGGCTCCGCGTCGTGCAGGTGACGACGTAGTGATATTCGGGCCGGTGGCCGCGCTTCTGCAGCGCCTCGATGATCGTGTCCTTGCCCACGCCCGACGGCCCCGAGATGATCACGAGCATGGGCTGAGGCGGGCCGATGCCGGCCGCTTCCGCACTATTCGCCACAGTCGGCATCGGGGCCGGCTCGCCCGTGGTGTCGGGGTTCAGCCGACCCGTCACAGGGGCCTCTTTTCGACTGGAGCGACCGACTCGGTCGCCTCGGCAGAACCTTCGTAGTCTCCGCCCGAACCCACGCCGGAGGCGCGGCCCCGCAAGCCCTCCAGCACCGACTCCAGTTCCGGCGGGAGCGGAGCCGTGGCGCGGATCAGGTGGCCGTCGGTGGGCGACTGCAGCTCGATCCGCCAGCTGTGGAGGAAGAGCCGGTCGAGCCCTTCCGGGCCTTTGCGCGACGTGCCCGTCCCGTACAGAGGATCGCCCGCCAGCGGATGGCCGATAGCGTCGAGATGGACGCGGATCTGGTGCGTCCGGCCGGTCACGAGATCCAGTTCCAGGAGCGTCCAGCCGGTCAGCCGCTCACGAACCCGGTATCCGGTAACCGATGGGCGGCCCGCCGGCACAACGGCCATTCGCGTCCGGTGGTGCGGATCGCGCCCGATCGGCGCCTCCACCCGGCCGGAAGTTGCCACGACGACTCCCTGGACCAGGCCCAGGTACGTCTTCTTGACGCCGCGGGCCTTGAGCTGGGCCATCAGGCTGGCCTGCGCTTTGTCGTCCTTGGCGACCATCAGCAGACCGCTCGTGTCCCGGTCAAGGCGATGAACGATGCCGGGCCGCTGGACGCCGGCAATGCCGCCGTACTCGGTGTCGCGGGCGAGGAGAGCGTTGACGAGCGTACCGCCCGGATGACCCGGCGCCGGATGGACGACCAGGCCGGCCGCCTTGTCGATAATCAGCAGGTCCTCGTCCTCGTACACGACCGATAGCGGGATCGCCTCGGGCGTGAGGTCGAGCTTCACCGGATCCGGGATCTCGAGATCGACGATCTCGCCGGGCACGATGGACTCGTTCGACTTGACCGGGCTCCCGGCCGCCGTGACGTGGCCCTCGGTGATCAGCTTCTGCACGTAGCTTCGGGACAGCCCGGACACGTCGGCAACGTAACGATCCATTCGACCCTCGGCGGCCTCCGGAACTGTGAACGTCAACCGCCTCATCGGACTATCGAGCCTCCACCTTGCCGGCATCGGTGGGCTCTTCGGCGCCCGGGTCCTTGTCGCCGGGCATCTGGATCCCCAGATACGGCGCCAGGAACCACAGGCCGAGCATCAGGAGGATCGCGACCGTCACCGCGGAGTCGGCCACGTTGAAGTAGTAGAAACGCCGGCCGCCGATGCCGATGTCGACGAAGTCGACGACGTACCCATAGCGGAGCCGGTCGATGAAGTTGCCGACTGCGCCGCCCAGCAGCAGGCCCAGCGTCAGCGTCAGGATCCAGCTCTTCCAGCCGGATCCGACTTCGATGGCAGCGAGGACGGCCACGACTCCTACGGTCACCGCGGCGAAGATCAGGGCCTGGCCCTGGAAGAGGCCGAAGAGGCCGCCGTTGTTGTGGACGAAGTTGATCCGGAACCAGTCGCCAATGATCGGCGACGGCTGGTTCAGGGTGTAGTTGGCGACGACCCATTGCTTGAGCAACTGGTCGCTCACGCCGACGGCAATGGCGACGACGCAAAAGAGAACGAGTGCCTTCGGCCGCCTGCTCTCCGGGACGGGGCGCCGCTGCGGGCGATTCGACGGGCTTGTGGGGTGCGTTTCGTTAGGGTCCAGTGACCTGGCCTCCGATGTCGTGATTGCGTAAGCCTAAGGGGCGACGGCGCCGCGCATCAAGCCGACCCGCGCAGGTCCCGAATCGAGGTCGACTTCGTCGAATCCGGCACCGGCCGGAACCGGCCCGAATTCGATCCTGCTCCGTGTCTCGACCTCGACCGACGCGAGGTACGGCCGAAGCGCTTCCTGCACCGCGGCTGCGGCCTCGACGCCGACCGCGACCTCGTCGTCGAGTTCGACGGCGGCTTCCTTGCGGGCATCCTGGA
>PMJT01000108.1 GCA_003158495.1 Chloroflexota bacterium
TGCAGGCCGCCCTGCCCGGCATCGCGCCGAATATCCTGTCCGACAGGCTCAAGCGGCTCGAACGGGAGCGCGTCCTCCTGGCACGACCGTATTCGGAGCGGCCGGTCCGGCTCAGCTACGAGCTCACGGCCGAGGGTCGAGAACTGGCCGGCGCACTCCGCCTGCTCGCCGACTGGGGCTCCCGGGCAGATTCGACCGACGCACTGCGACACGGCACGTGCGGCACGCCTCTCGAGGCACGCTGGTATTGCCCGACGTGCGCGCGGGCCATCGCCGAGGACGAAGCCACCGAGTTACGCCGCCTCTAGAGCCGGCTCGGCTGCCGCGCTTCGACCTCGCCCCGTCTGGCCCATTCCCGCTTCAGCGACCCAACATCCGCGGGTGTAGCGTGCAGCGCGGACATCGACGGCGATCGAAAGCTCGTGACGGTCTTCCCGACCGAGTGCTACGGCGGTTCCAGCTGCGAACTGTCGCAGGTGGTCGAGGGCCCGATCCCCTTCACGTCCCCATGCGAGCATCACGCCCTGCCGTTCGTCGGGCGCGCCTTCGTCGGCCACATCCGCCCACGAGAACATCATCGGCATCAGCAAGCTGACGCGGCTGGTACGGATCGCCACGCGGCGGTTCGGCGTCCAGGAGCGGATGACTCACCAGATCGCCGAAGCGCTGATGGAGCCGTGCGCTCCCGCACGGCGTCGCCGTCTATATGGACGCCCACCACCTGTGCACTCAGATGCGCGGCGTGCGCGAACTCCACCCCATGACTCGAACCACCGCATTCACCGGGGCGTACGGTACCAATGCATCGCTGCGCGCCGAGTTCTACGATCTGGCGGGACTCCAGCGAGGCGTCCGGGAGTGAGGTGACCATGGTCCGTCGAAGCGAGGGTCTGGCGCTCGAGCCGCTCTGGGAGTCGCCGGGGGCGCCCTCTGAGCCCGTCGACTGCCGCGGCGGAACGCTGCCGACCGAGCTTGCCACTCGATTCCCGGGCGAGTTGACGATCGGCCTCTGCCCCGAGCGGCCCACGATTATCGCCAACTTTGTCTCCACGCTTGACGGGGTGGTTGCCCTGGGGCCCAACGAGCCGACGGCAGGCGGCGGCGAGATCAGCGGGTTCTCCAACGCCGATAGATTCATGATGGCTCTCCTGCGGGCCCTGGCCGACGTCGTCGTCGTCGGCGCGGGAACGGTCCGAGTCGGCAGGCGCCACGTCTGGACGGCCGCGCATCTGCAGCCAGCTCACGCGGACGCATTCGCGGCCTGGCGCTCAGCGCTGGGGCTGTCGCCTCATCCCACGCTGATCGTGATGACCGCAACAGGCAACCTCGACACGACCCACGCCGGGCTCAACGCCCCTGGCGTGCCGGTCATTCTGGCCACCACCCGGGCCGGGGCGGAGCGTCTCTCCGGGCTGCCACTCGGGCCCAACGTTAGTGTGGCCGCGCTCGGCGACGACTCGCGAGTCGCCGGCGGCGCGCTGGTGGAGCTGATCCGGGGCACCGGGGCGCGGCTGGCATTGTGCGAGGGCGGGCCGCACCTCTTTGGCGAGCTCGTCCGGGCCCGCCTTGTCGATGAACTCTTTCTGACGGTCGCTCCCCAAATCGCGGGTCGCGATGATGCCGTCGGGCGGCTCGCCCTGGTCGAGGGGATGCGCTTCGGCGAGGGCCAGGGCCGCTGGTCGAACCTGGCCTCAATCCGTCGCGCCGGCGACTACGTCTTCCTCCGATACCGCCTGGAACCGTAGGGCCGAGGGCCGGGGGGTCGGGTCGGGGCCGACGGGCGGGCCGGCCCCGGCCCCCGAGGGTCGGGGCCGGGGCCAATTCGGGCGCCCCATACCTCCTGTGGAGCCGGCCCGGGGCGCGGAACTCCGAATCGGTGCACGTCAGCAGCAGAGCTGACCTTTGCCGTCCTGCCTTCGATGCCGCTTCGTTGCTCCGCGGCCGGTAACCGAGGACATGGCGGTCGCCTGACGCATGTCGCGGCACCACGGCAGCCGCGACACCGCGCGCCGGGCACAGGCCATGGGCACTCGCGACGGCTGGCCGACCCGGCCCGATCCGCCTGTAACCCGACTGAAAGCCGGCCCGACGACGATGTGGGCATGGAAATCGAGGCGGCATCCGGCAAGCCATTCGACCGCCGGCGCCGCGAGGCCGGTTCGTCCCGCCGGTCGCCCGGGAAAGGACGCTGATCGTCATGACCACGATGGAATCGCCTGGCGGAAGAGTGGGACTCGATCCTGCCCGACCGCGCGTACAGGGTCGATGGCTCCGCGCCGCAATACCAGCGCTCGCGATAGCTGTCGTCCTGGCCGGCTGTAGTTCGGCCGCTTCGACCTCGTCTGGCTTATCGACCACGACGGCGGCCGGCGCGGCCGCAACCGGTGCGACCGGCTCCGCCGCAACCGGGGCTCAAGCGATCGCGCCCGGAGGTCCCGGCGCCCCTGCCATGCCTGACGCATCGGGCGCCCCAGCTGGCGCTCCCGGCGGCAATTCGACCGCCCAGTACACGCCGACAGGCCTCTATTCGCTCAGCAGCGGCACGGTCTCGCAAGCCAACGCCGACTTCGCCGCCACCAACGATGATCAGTCCGCGGTACTGGTCAGCGGCACAGCGAACCTGACACTCATCAATGCCACGATCACGTCTTCGGGCGCGAGCAAGTCGAGCGACGAGAGCAGCTTCTACGGCCTCGATGCCGGGGTGCTCGCCCAGTCCGGCGGGAAGGTGACGCTGACCGGCGGCGCTGTAACGACGACCGGCAACGGCGCCAACGGCATCTTCGCCTACGGCACATCGACCATCACCGCTTCGAACGTAACGATCAAGGACACGGGCCAGTATGCCCACGGCGCGATGGCCAGCGGCGGCGGCACCGTGGTCCTGACCAGCGTCAACATCTCGACTGCCGGCGCCAACTCGGGCGCGATCGCCACGGATCGAGGCGGGGGGACGATCACCGCGACCGGCGGGACGGTTACGACCTTTGGCCAGGACTCGCCGGCCATCTACTCTACCGGCAACATCAGCGTCACCGGCGGCACGCTATCCGCAAGCGGGTCCGAGGCGGCGGTAATCGAGGGCGCGAACTCGATCACGCTCACCAATTCCAACCTGTCATCGAGCAAATCCGGTAAGTGGGGCGTGCTGATCTACCAGAGCATGTCCGGCGACGCGTCCGGAACGAAGGGCACGTTCACCATGAGCGGCGGCTCGCTGGCCTACACCGCCTCGAGCGGCCCCCTCTTCTACGTGACCAATTCCACCGGCGTCATCAGCCTCAAGGGCGTCACGGTCACCAACGGCGGCGGCGTGTTGATCAAGGCCGCGACCGGCAGCTGGGGCACGAGCGGCTCCAACGGCGGCATCGTGGTCTTCACGGCCGACGGCGAAACTCTTGTCGGCGACCTGGTCAGCGACTCGTCGAGCTCGATATCGGCGACGCTCAAGGACTCCACGGCCCTGACCGGTTCGATCAACTCGGCTGCCCTGACGCTCGACGCGTCCAGCGTCTGGAACGTCACCGGGACCTCGTACCTGACGAGCCTCTCGGACGCGAGCGGGATCTCCGGGATCACGATCGCCAACATCCACGGCAACGGCCACACGGTCTACTACGACGCCAACCTTGCGGCCAACAGCGCGCTGGGCGGCAAGACTTACTCCCTCAACGGCGGCGGCACCTTGACCCCGAAGGCGTAGCCGCTCCGCCGAAAAGCACTCCCCCAGGACGCCGGCCGAGCTCCGTTCGGCCGGCGTCACTCTGTCTGCGGGGTGCCGCGCCCGCCTCATGGTCGGTTGTTGCCGATCTAGTCGGGGCACAACATTGGGCACTAGCGGCGGCAGAAGATACCTGCGACGCGGCCATCAGACGGGCGGGGCACGCGGCCCCGTTCTGCGGAGCGTTGGGATAGATCCGCTGGCTTCGGCGCAGCCAGTCGTGCAGGGGCAGCTGGCCATTTCCGCACCGCGCGCAGCCAAATCGTCCAGAGCGGCAGCAGGCCACTCCGGCGCCACGCCGCGCCAGTCGTCCTGAACCGCTCGTGACCACGAGGCCAAGGGTCCCGGGACCACGACTCCGGCCTTCGTGTCGTTCGGACCACCGCCGAATCCCCGCCCGGCCTTAAGATATGTGTGTCAGCAATCCCGCGGCCGCATACTCCGGCTGCGCCCGAACACCCACGGAAGGCATGCATGAGTCGAACTCCGCGCATCGGCATCCTGACTGGCGGCGGCGACGTCCCCGGTCTGAACGCCGTCATCAAGAGCGTCGT
>PMJT01000035.1 GCA_003158495.1 Chloroflexota bacterium
GGCCGGTCGCGGCGCGGGGCCGGAAGAGTGGCCGAAGCGGAGGATGAGATGAGCGAGGATCGGGGCAGCAAGTCTCACAACGACCCGGTGGACGGATCCGCCGGACCCACGACACCCGGGGGCCGAACCCGACGCCGCGCGGCCGCTTCCGCACCGGAGGCCGCGGCCAAACCCATTCGGCGCGCAACACCGGCCCGGCCGAAGGCGGCGGCGGTCGAAGCCGCGGCACATGCCGCGACCGTGGCATCGGCGGCGCCGGAGTCCCACCTCGAGCCGATCCCCGGCGCAATTGCCGAGACCGACGGCCACCGCGTCGCGGCCACGAGCGTGACCATCAGCCAGGGCGGCGCGGGCGAAGTGGAGGCCGAGACGATCAGCATCCACCAGGGCGGCATCGGGGCCGCCTCCGCCGAGGACATCAGCGTCACGATGGGCGGCATCGGCATGGCCCAGGCCGACGATGTGGCGGTGCGGATGGGGGCCGTCGGCATTGCCAGGGGCGACCGCATCTCGACAGAGCTCGGCATGGTCGGCGTCGCGGTTGCTCGCGAAATCTCGGTCACACAAGGCTACGTCCGGAATCTCCTGGCCCAGGACGTCCACATCCATCAGGGCGGCGCGGGGACGGTCATCGCCAACAACGTGACGCTCGAGAAGCAGACCGGCACCGTCCTGCTCCTCGCCCGCCGCGTCGAAGGCGACGTGCGGACCGTGCTCGACTGGCGAGGCGCCCTTGCCGCCGGCGCAGCCATCGGTGTCTTCGTCGGCCTTCTCGCCCGCCGCAGCCGCCACTGACCCAGGGGTCGCGCCGCCATCGAATGGCTCGCAAATCGCGGGATCCGACCCGTGCCACAGACTCTTCGCCAGGCCCGGCGACAGAGGGCGAGGCGGCTCGGAGAACCGGAGCGAGCGCACAAAAGGTGCGTGAGCGAGGATCGGACGAGCCAACGAATCCATCGTCCGACTGGCCGGGCGAGGCCTCCGGTATACTTCCCACCCGGTTGGGCGGCGTCCCGAGGATGCCTCCGCCACCTCCGATCCGCCACAGGAGTTCCTCGTGATCGACCCAACGGCAAGGGTCCACGCGTCCGCAGAGCTCGAAGCCGACGTCAGCGTCGGCCCCAGGACAAGCGTCTGGAATCGAGCGGTCCTGCGCAAAGGCGCAACCCTGGGGGCCGAATGCATCATCGGACGTGACGCCTTCATAGACGAGGGAGTCACGCTCGGCGACAGGGTCAAGGTTCAGAACGGGGCGCTCGTCTACCACGGGGTGACCGTCGGTAACGGCGTTTTCATCGGCCCGGGGGCCATCCTTACCAACGATCGTTATCCGCGCGCCGTCACGGCGACGGGCGAGTTATCGCGCGGCGACGATTGGACGGTCAGCCCGATCGAGCTTTCCGATGGCTGCTCCATCGGTGCCGGCGCGGTTGTCGTGGCCGGGACTCGAGTCGGGCGATTTGCCACCGTCGGGGCCGGAGCGGTAGTCACCCGCGACGTTCCGGACTACGCCCTTGTGGCGGGCAATCCGGCCCGACGGCTGGGTTGGGTTTGCGCCTGCGGCGCGAGATTGACTGACCAGAGCGGGGCCAGCGCCGCCCCGAACCCTTCTCCGGATGCCGCCCTGGCCTGCCCCCGATGCGGCCGGGCCTTTTCATTGAACAGTGAAAGCGGATCCCTGGGGGAGCGACCCGCAACCAGCACAGGAGTCTCAGCATGATCCCGCCCGCGCGTCCAGACCTGGGTCCCGAGGAGGTCGCCGCCGTCACCGACGTCCTCAATAGCGGCATGATCGCCGGCGGCCGCAAGGTCAAGGAACTCGAGGAGCGGTGGGCCGAGTTCTGCGGCGTCAAGCACGCCATTGCCCTGTCGAATGGAACCGTGGCGCTCATGTCGATCTTCGCCGGCCTGGGTCTCGAGCCAGGCGACGAAGTCATCACCGTGTCACACACATTCAATGCAACGGTTAGCTCGATCCTCTTCACCGGCGCTACGCCTGTCTTTGTCGATATCGAGCCGGACACGTACCTGATGGACGCCGGCCGGATAGAAGCCGCCATCACGCCGCGGACGCGTGCCATCTGCCCGGTCAGCCTCTTCGGCATCGTGGCCGACATGGACGCCATCCAGGCGATCGCCGATCTCCACGGCCTCAAGGTCGTCGAGGATGCCTGCCAGGCTCACGGCGCCCTCTACCGCGGACGCCGGGCCGGCAGCTTCGGATACGCCGCGTTCAGCCTCTACGGCACCAAGAACATGACCACGGGCGAGGGCGGCTTCGTCAACACCAACGACGACCGGCTGGCCGACTGGATCCGGCTCTACATAAACCAGGGCATGAAGGTCCGCTACCACCACGAGATCCTCGGCTACAACTTCCGCATGACCGACATCGCGGCCGCGATCGGCCTCGTTCAGCTCGACAAGCTCGAGCGCAATACGCTGCGCCGCCAGGCAATCGCGAAACGGTACGACGAAGCCTTTGCCGACCTGCCGATCAAGCTGCCGANNGCCCGCGACCAGATCGTGACCGACATGAAGGACGCCGGCGTCATCTGCGGCATCTACTACCCGATCCCCTGCCACCGCCAGGCGTACGTCATGGAGCTTGGCATCGACGGCGATCTGCCGAACACGGACGCCGCGGCGGCGAGCAGCATGTCGCTGCCGATGTACCCGGGCCTGACGGAAACCGAGCAAGCCCAGGTCATCGAAGCCCTGCGGGCCTCGGTCATGCACAACGCCGCCACGACCGGCGAACGACGGTGAGCGCTCCACTGCGGCTCGGCCTGATCGGCCTGGGGTCGATGGGCCGCAACCATCTACGCGTCATTTCGAATCACCCGGAGACCACGCTCGCGGCAATTGCGGATACGGAGCCGGCCGCGCTCGAGGCGGCCGTCGCACAGACCGGCGCCCAGGGCTTCGCGGACCCGCTCGTGATGATCGCGGAGGCGCAGCTGGACGGCGTCGTCATCGCCGCGCCCACCAGGGCCCACCGAGCCCTCGCTCTGTCCGCGATCGAACGCGGCGTGGGCCTTCTCGTCGAGAAGCCCCTCGCCGCTACCGTCGAGGACGGGCTGGCCATCGTGGCCGCGGCGCGAAAGCGCAACGTCAGAGTCCAGGTCGGCCACGTCGAGCGCTACAACCCGGCCGTGCTGGAGATGGGGCGCCTGCTCCGATCCGGCTGGCTGTCGACCATCTACGCCATCACGAGCCGCCGGGCCGGACCCTTCCCGGCGCGGATCCGCGACGTGGGCGTGACCGTGGACCTCGGCACGCACGACGTGGACATGCTGTGCTGGATCGCCGGAGAGCGGCCCGTCCGCGTCTACGCCGAGACGGCCCAGCGGCTCCATGCCACCCACGAGGACCTGACCTTTGGGCTGCTCCACTTCCCATCCGGCGCCACCGGCTTCCTGGACGTGGATTGGCTCACGCCGGCAAAGCGCCGCAGCCTGGTCGCGGTCGGCGAAGAGGGCATGTTCGAGCTGGACTACCTGACGCAGAAGCTGACCTTCACGCGCTCCAACGTGGAGCAGCCCCAGATGATCGGCGGCTACGCCACGACCTTCAGCGGCGACGTGGCGGAGATCCCGATCCAGAGCATCGAGCCGTTGCGCGCCCAGCTGGACGAATTCNNATGGCGAACGCGCTCCTCACCGCCGCGGCCGAACGCCGCCCCATCGACCTGTCGGACCTTCCCGCGAGGCTCTCAGCCGAATGACCGTCGTCTCCCGCCCCAGCCGCATCGTGAGCTTCCTCGGCGGCGCTATCACGCCGCCCGTAAACCCCTGCACGCACGCCGCTGCCCGGACGGTCGCTCCGTGGACCGGCGAACCCGGCACGACCGGCCGGGCAGTNNGTCGTCGGCGCGGGCAAGATGGGACTGCCCCTAGCCGTCCAGTTCGCCCGCCACGGCTGGCAGATGACCGCCGTGGACATCAATCCCGAGGTCGTCGCCGAGATCAACGCGGGCCGCTCGCACGTGGCCGAGGAACCCGGCTTGGCCGAGGGAGTGGCAGAAGTCCACGCCGCGGGCCGCCTGGCCGCCACGACAGACGCGGCCGCCGCCGTTCGCGGCGCGGACGTGGTCGTGCTCATCGTCCCGGTCATGCTCGACGACGCCCAGCAGCCGGACTACCGCTACATGGACTCGGCCGTGGATTCGATCGCCGGCGGCGTCCATCGCGGCCTCACGGTCATCTTCGAGACCACGCTGCCCGTCGGAGACACGCGTGGCCGGTTCGCGCCGCGTCTCGAGGCGGCGAGCGGCCTCAAGGCCGAAACGGACTTCTTCGTTGCGTTCTCGCCGGAGCGCCTCTACTCCGGCGCCGTCTTCGCGAACCTCGCCACGTACCCCAAGCTCGTCGGCGGCATCGGACCCGAGTCCGGCCGACGCGCCGCCAACTTCTACGACTCGGTGCTGGACGCCGAGATCGTGGCCATGAGCTGCGCCGAAGCGGCCGAGTTCAGCAAGATCGCCGACACAACCTACCGGGACGTGAACATCGCCCTGGCCAACGACTTCGCCCGCTACGCCGATCGCGTCGGCGTGGACATCCAGGAAGTCATCGACGGTGCCAACAGCCAGCCCTACTCGCACATCCACCAGCCCGGCATCGGCGTCGGCGGCCACTGCATCCCGGTCTACCCGCACTTGCTCCTGAGCCGCGCCCCGGACCTGGAGGTCGTGGCCATCTCGCGGCGGACGAATGATGCCCAGGTCGGTTACGCCATAAAGACGCTGGAGGCGATGCTCGGCGGCCTGGACGACGTGCCGGTGCTCGTTCTCGGCCTGACCTACCGGGACGGGGTCAAGGAATTGGCCTACTCGAGGGCTCTACCGCTGATCGAGCGGCTCTCGTTCCACGGCGCGCAGGTGTCGGCGTACGACCCGCTCCTGGGCGACGAGGACATAGACCGCTGCTGCGCCACGCCGTACCACTGGGGCGAGGCGGCGTCGTTCCGGGCCATCGTGACCCAAACCGCCGACAAGCTCTGGACGAAACTCGACTTCTCGCTCCTCCCCAACCTGGAAGTCATCCTCGACGGGCGCAACAGCCTGCGAGCCATCGAGCTGCCGGCCGGCGTCCGCTACGCGGGAATCGGCGTGCAGGCGGACACGAGGCGCCGGACCACGAACGGCCAGGCGGGCCGGCCGGCGGCCAAACCCGCCGCGTCGAGGTAGAGGGAGCCGGCGATGCGGATCGTCAGCGTCGTCGGTACGCGACCGCAGCTCATCAAGGCTGCTGCTCTCCAGCCCGCGCTGCGCCGGAGCCACACAGACTTCTTCGTGGACACCGGCCAGCACTACGACGAGGCCATGGCCGGCAACTTCTTCGAGGAACTCGGCCTGGCCCGCCCGGATCGCGCGATGAACGTTGCCGGCGGCGGCCACGGGGATCAGACCGGGCGGATGCTGATCGCGCTGGAGCCGCTGCTTCGTGAAGTGGCGCCCGACGCCGTCCTCGTCTACGGCGATACCAACTCAACCCTCGCCGGCGCCCTCGCCGCGGCCAAGCTCGGCATTCCCGTGGCCCACGTCGAGGCCGGGCTGCGCAGCTTCGACCGGGCAATGCCCGAGGAGCTGAACCGGGTCGTCGCGGACCATCTCTCGAGCTGGCTGTTCGCCCCCACTCCCGCCGCGGTCGCCAACCTGGCCGCCGAGGGAATCACGTCGGGCGTCCTCGAGGTGGGCGACCTGATGCTGGACCTCGCGGCGCGCATGTCCGAGGAGATCTGCGACGCGGCCGTCCTGGCGACGATCGCCGAACGCCTGGGCCTGCCGCTGGCGCCCGGCCGCTTCATCTTCGCCACGGTCCATCGTGCCGAGAACCGCGACCCTGAGGCGATAGCTCGCTGGACGACGCTCCTCGGGGCCGCCGCATCGCCCGGTCGGCCGGTGATCCTCGCCCTCCATCCCGGGACGCGGGCCGCGCTCGCCGGCGCCGGAATCTCCCTCCCTGGTGGCGTGATTGCCGTCGAACCACAGGGCTATCGCACTTCGCTGGCGTTGCAGCTTCACGCGGCCGCCGTCCTGACTGATTCCGGTGGCATCCAGCGTGAATCTGCGTGGCTCGGTGTCCCGTGCCTCGTTCTCCGGAACACCACCGAGTGGGCCGAGACCGTGGGCGGGGTTGGGAGTTCCGCGGTTCTCGTTGGACTGGACGGCCGCAAGGCCGCGGCCGAACTCGATGCTCGCGCGCCCCTCTCCAGCACCGCCCGGCAGGCAGCCGAACGCGCGGCTTCGCTTCATCTCGTGGGTTCGGGCGCGGCCGGTCGAATCGCCGACGCTCTTTCCGAGGCGGCCGTCGAGGCCGGGCCGTGACCGGCACCGCCCCGCGACGGCCGGTCTGCATGATCGTCCANNGCCTACTACGAGGAAGACCCGCGCGTTCGGCGCGAGGCCGAGACCCTCATTGCCGCCGGCTGGGAAGTCGACGTGTTCGGCCTGCGCCGCCCGGGCGAGAGTTCGAGTGCGGTCGTGGCCGGGGTCAACCTTCACCGCCTGCCGGTCGGCCGCCACCAGGGCGCGAGCCTGCCGGTATACCTCGCCGAATATGGGGCGTTCCTGCTCCGCTCCTTGTGGGCCGCTACTCGGGCCCATCGGCACCGGCGCTACGGGCTTGCCGAGGTTCATTCGCTGCCGGATTACCTCGTCTTAGCCGCGCTGCCGATGAAGCTGGCCGGAGTGCCGGTCCTGCTCGATCTCCACGAGGCGATGCCCGAGTTCTTTCGGAGCCGCTTCCCAAAGGCCGCCAATCCGCTCAGCTACCGGCTGCTGCGGCTCCAGGAGAAGCTCTCGATCCGGCTCGCCAACGAGGTCATGACCGTCAACGAACCGCTGGCCGAACGCCTGGTCGGCCTCGGCGTCAGGCCCGATCGGCTGACCGTCGTGCTCAACAGCCCCGACCTGCGGCTCTTCGACCCCACGGCGCATCCGCGCCGCGACTTCATGACCGACGGCACGCTTCGGATCGTCTATACCGGCGCGCTCACGCCGACTTACGAACTGGACGTGCTGCTGCGGGCGGTAGCCTCGATCGTGCGCGCGCGCCCGAGCCTGAAGTTGAATGCCAGTCTGTATGGCCGCGGCGACGCACAGTCGGCGCTCGAGGCTCTGGCGGCGGAACTCGGCATCGCCGAGCGGATCGCCTTCCCGGGCCGCATCCCCATCGAGGCCGTTCCGGCCGCCGTCGCGAACGGCGACATCGGCATCGCGCCCACCCGCCTCGATCCATTCACGGGCATGAGCCTCTCGACGAAAGTGCTCGAATACGCGGCGATGGAGAAGCCCGTGATCGCGTCCCGGCTGCCCACTGTGGAGCGCTACTTCGCGCCGGACACTCTTTCAGTGTACGAGCCGGGAGACCCGGAATCGCTCGCGGCCGCGATCCTGGCCGTCGTCGACGACCCGGCGGAGCGCCTTGCCCGCGTCGATCGGACTCGCCGTCGGGTCGACGAATTGAGCTGGACGCGCCAGGCCGAAGTCTTCACGGCGGTCGTGGAACGGCTCACGCGAGGGCGCCGGCGCTGACGGCGAGCCCCCGAAACCACCATTTCGATGATTCACGTCCGGTCCTCCGCCGTTTCAGGAAGCGGAATGCGGTAGCATACGGCTCCGTTACCCCGGTATGCCTGTGCCGGGCCCCGCCTCGTACCAGGAAGCCCAGATGACCTTCCGCACCAGAACGGCCCCGAAGTCCACGCGCCGCCGCACGCGCCGAAGCGACAGCCGCCGCGCCGTTTACCTCACGCTGTCCTTCACGTTGGCCATCCTTTCGGCGCTGGCCCTATTGGGCGGTCTGCTGATCGCGAGCTACTACGCCGACCACGGGGCGCCCATCGCGGGAGTCAACGGCGAAGCCATCAGCAAGGATGCTGTTCGAGCCCGGGCATCCATGAACCTGGCCTTGTACGAGCGGCAGATCGCGGACTACACCACGGTCAGAAACCAGGGCAAGATCACGACGGATGAGTACAACACCATTCTGTCGAGCATCCAGACGAAGGAAGCGGCGTCCACTATCTACTCGGACGCCCTGACCCAGTTGGTCAACGAGGCCGAGCTACGCCAGTACGCCGCCAAGAACAACATCGCCGTCACTGACTCGATGGTCAGCGACCAGGTCAAGACAGACGCCACCATCGCCGAGATGCGCCATGTGAAGGTCATCGCCGTGGCCGTGAAGGCAACCCCGCCCGCGAGCACGCCGACCCAGGCTGACATCGACTCGGCCCAGGCCAAGATGGACGGCTATCTCAAGGAAATCCAGGGCGGCAAGAAGTGGGACGACGTCGCCACGGAAGCCAACTCGGCCGCCGCCAACGCAGGTGGAAGCGTGGGAGACCTGGGCCTCACCACGCAGGCAAACCTGGGCGTCGAGCCGGACCTGGCCACCGCGATCTTCTCGCTCGCGAAGGTCAACGACATCACGCCGACCATCAAGGGCACGGACGGCGTCTTCCGCTTCGCGACCGTGACCGAAATTGCGCCGGCCTACACCGACGCGGACTGGGAGTCCGCGATTGCTTCCGCCTCCAACGGCGGCGAGTACCGCTCGCTGGCCCGCGGCGAGGCCACTCAGAAGGCCGTCCAGGAGGCGGTCGAGGCCAAGTACATCAGCGGCGCCACCGTCCAGCGCCACGTCCTGGAGATCGCAGTCCCGTCCGGCTACGGCCAGCCCGGCAACGGCGACGAGGTCAAGATTCGGATTCTGGTCTTCTCCCCCAAGCACGACCAGGCCAACGCCTCCACCGTCGCTGCGACGGACGCGTCATGGGCAGATGCAAAGAGCCGCGCGGACGCCGCCGTGGCCACCCTCAAGGCCGACCCATCCAAGTTCGCGACGATGGCTTCTGACACGACCGTGAACGATGACAAGTACTGGCAGTCCGACGCCGGCGAGATCCCATGGATCCCTTCGGACCTCTTCAACGCCACGACGGCATCCCAGCAGACGGGCCTTGGTTTGACCAACGTTCAGGCCGCGGTCTTCAAGGACGGCCTCACTCCCGGCACGATCCTCGATCCGATCCAGGAGACGTCGCAGGGCTACATAGTCGTTCAGTTCGAGGGTCGACGACCAGCGCCGGACCTCCGGATCGCAGCAGTCCAGTTCGCCGTGAACAGCGGCGTCGACTTCGCGACCGAAGCCAAGAGTGCCTCGGAGGCGATCGACGCCCCCACCGGCGGCGACCTCGGTTGGGTCTCGCCGTACCAGCTCAGCGCCGCTGCCCAGCAGGCAATCTTCAGCACGAAGGTCGGGCAGGTCACCAACATGGTCTCCAACAACGGCTACTTCATCTACAAGGTGCTCGCCGAGGAGACCAGGACTGCCGACGCGGCGCAGCAGGCCAAGCTCAAGAACGTCGTCTTCCAGCGCTGGCTGACCGAGTTCCAGTCCAACGCCCTCGTCTGGAAGGACACCGCGGCGGTTACCGCCCTCAATCCTTCCGCGAGCGCGACCTAACCGCACGGGACCGGTGCTCGACGCATTCGTCGCCGAGGCAAGGATCCGCTGGGGGCTCGACCCCGCGGCTGGGCTACAGGTAGCCGCGCCCGAGAGACTGGCAAGCACGCCGGTGGAGCCGTCGCGCCCGCTGTTGCTCGTGCCGGCGACCTTGCTGAGGATCGGCGAGAAGGCCGAAACTGCGCCGCCGCTACTACCTGGACGGCATGCTCCAGCCTCTGGCGGTGCGGCGGCCGTGCTGCGCCGGCTCTACCCGGCCGAGCACGTGGTCGGTCGGATCGGCGTGGTCGCCACGACGACGATCGGCGAGATCGACGACCCCGCCCTTGCCGGGCCCCTCTTCGTGCCGCCGCTCGCTCCAGAGGACGCCTTTGCGAGTCCGTGGGCACTGCCATGGATCTCGTACCGCCTCCGCCAGCCGGACGGCTGCCCGTGGGACCGCGAGCAGACGCACGCCTCGCTCAAGAAACACCTGCTCGAAGAGACATACGAGGTCTACGACGCACTCGACGGCGGGGCGACGTTGGACCTCGCCGGCGAACTCGGCGACCTGTACCTGCAGATCGTGCTGCATGCCCAGCTTGCGGCCGAGGCCGGCGTCTTCGACATGACGGACGTCTACGAGGCAATCAGCCGCAAGATCGTGCGACGCCACCCGCACGTGTTCGGGGAGGCCCACGCGGAGACGGCTTCGGACGTAAACCGGCAGTGGGAGCAGATCAAGCGCGTGGAGCGCGAAGACAAGGCCGCCGCAGGAGCCGCCTCGGCTCCCGCAGGCACGGCCGAACCAGAGGTTCGCAGCGCCCTCGATGGCATCTCGCGGTCCATGCCGGCCCTCGCCGCAACTCAGGAGATGCAGGAACGGGCCGCGCATCTCGGTTACGACTGGCCGGAGATCGTCGGAGTAATCGACAAGGTCCACGAGGAGCTGGCCGAGCTCGAGGCCGCCATCACCCCGGAGGAGAAGCGCGAGGAAGTCGGCGACCTGCTGCTGGTCGTGACCAACCTGGCCCGACACCACGGCGTCGAGGCGGAAGGGGCGCTCCGGGCAGCCGCCGACAAGTTTCGCGGCCGCTTCCGACGCGTCGAGCGGATGGCACGCGAACGCGGTGTTCAGCTGCGCGATCTCTCGTTCGCCGAACTCGACGACTTGTGGGATGCTGCAAAGGCCGAGGCGCGGGCCGAGGCCGCCAACCGCCAGGCTGCGGCACGCCAACCTTCGTCCGAGGAGACAGCGCCATGAGCATCGGAGCCCAGCCCATCCAGCGAGCCGACGGCCGCCTCCCCGGCGACCTGCGGCCCGTGACTCTCACGCTCGGCGTCCAGAAATGGGCCGAAGGTTCGTGCCTGATCAAGGTCGGCGGCACGGAAGTGCTGTGCGCGGCCACGATCGAGGACAAGGTTCCGCCGCACCTACGAGGCAAGGGCAGCGGTTGGGTTACCGCCGAGTACAGCATGCTGCCGCGGGCCACGAGCGAACGGAGCATCCGCGAAGCAGCCAAGGGCAAGCTCGGCGGCCGGACCTACGAGATCCAGCGCCTTGTCGGACGATCCCTGCGCGGCATCGTGGATATGGCCAAGCTCGGCGAGCGGACGATCACGATCGACTGCGACGTTCTCAACGCCGACGGCGGTACTCGCACCGCCTCGATCACCGGCGGCTGGGTCGCGCTCGCGACGGCGATGCGGACCTACGGCATGGAGCGCTGCCTGATCGGGCGCGTCGCGGCCGTGAGCGTCGGCATCGTGAACGGTGTGACGTACCTGGACCTGGATTATTCCGAGGACTCCAAGGCGGAGGTGGACTTCAACGTCGTGTCCACGGACGCCGGGCGCTACGTGGAACTGCAGGGCACGGCCGAGGGCAAGCCCTTCGAGCGCTCCGACGTCGACCGGATGCTGGATATCGCGGCCATCGGGCTGGAGAAGCTCTTCGCGGCCCAGGCCGAGGCGTTCGCCTCGGTCAAGCGCTAGCCCCGCGGCGTGGAAACTAAGGGACGGAGCATGGCCGCGCCGCGCACGGCGCCGCAGCCCGATCGGACGCAGCTGCTCGTCGCGACGCGCTCAGCCCACAAGCTGCGCGAACTGCGCGAGCTACTGGGATTGCGGGCAGAGCTCGTCGACCTCGACGACGTCGGCATCCCCGACGAAGCGGTCGAGGACGGCGAGACGTTCGAGGCCAACGCCGCCATCAAGGCCCGCTTCTTCGCGGCCCTCTCCGGTATGCCCACGCTGGCCGACGACTCCGGCATCGAAGTGGATGCTCTGGGTGGCGCGCCCGGCGTGCGGACGCGGCGCTATGCCGGCGAGAACGCGACCGACCCGGAGAACAACGAGAAGCTTCTCGGGGCGCTGAGCGGGCTGCCGCCCGAGCGGCGTCGCGCGCGCTACCGCTGCGTGCTGGCCCTGGCTCTGCCGGAGGTGCGGGGCGTGCGTGGCGGGCAGCCGGTCCGGATGTCCCACGGCACGATGGAAGGGCGCATCGCCGCCGCCCCGCGCGGCAACGGCGGCTTCGGCTATGACCCGATCTTCGAACCGGCCGCGGAACTGCCCGGCGGACGCACCCTGGGTGAGTGGTCCGCCGAGGCGAAGAATCGCATCTCCCACCGTGGCAAGGCCGCCCGCCGCATGCACCGCATCCTGGTCGACCTCGGGTTCTAGTGTCCCAGCCGCGCAGCCCGCTGAGCGCGTCCGGACAGGTGCGTTACATCAGCCCCGGATGCGCGGCGGGCGCGATCGCAGCAAGAAATGGGGCAAGAGCCCTCCTACGAGCTGGAACGGCCGGCGCGCCGGCTGCCGAGAATCACCCCCACCAGGGTCATTGCCTCGAGCGCAACCATGGTCCAACTCGGAGACCAATGTCCTGCATACAGGAATGCAGCAGCAGTCAGGCCTGACAGTGCGACGCTGAGCGATATCGCGGTTACTGCTTCCGCCAGCGGGTCCGGAATCCGCAGCAGGCGGACCCAGGCCATGCCCGTGCATACCAGGGCATACCACAGGACAAGCGGTCCACGCACGATCGGATCCAGGTGGAGCATCGAGGCGATCTCAACGGCCAGGGTGGAGGCGATGATTATCCCCGGCCAGTTCTCGGCCCTGATGCGATCCCAGCGACCGGGATCCTCAACATCCAGCTCAGGAGTCGTAGGCTCGCTCCCCTCGTAACGGGATACGCATGGCCCTTCCGGCCTGACATCAACCGGGCTAGCGTATCATTCGCTTCTTGCAAACCGTGCTCCTGTCCGCGGTCCGCCGTCGGAGACGGTGATTGCGCTGGCCACGGAGTGCGGCGATCCCGCAGGGAGAACGCTTGAGGCACTCGCGATGACCCGAGATGTGTCGGTGATCGTGTGCGCATACACGCTCGACCGATGGGTTTGGCTGACTGACGCTCTGCGTTCCGCAGCAGAGCAGGTGCCGCCGCCCGGCGAGGTGATCCTGGTCGTGGACCACAACCCCGAACTGTTCGCCCGTGCACAACTTGAGCTGCCCGGCGTTCGGGTCGTGGAGAACACAGGCGTACAGGGCCTCTCGGGTGGCAGAAACACTGGGCTGGACACTGCCACCGGCGAGATCGCGGCCTTCCTGGACGATGACGCGGAGGCCGACCCGGGCTGGCTCGCGGCTCTCCTGGCTCCTTACGAGGACGAGCGCGTGGTCGCCACCGGCGGGAGGGTGCTGCCCATCTGGGATTCCTCGCGGCCGAGATGGATGCCCGACGAGTTCGACTGGGTAGTCGGCTGCTCCTATCGCGGTCTGCCAGAAACGGCCGTCGCGATCCGAAACCCTATTGGCGCGAGCATGTCGCTGCGCCGGCAGGCCGCCCTGGATGTCGGCGGCTTTCGGACCGAGGTCGGGCGAGTCGGTACGATCCCGGCGGGCTGCGAGGAGACCGACATCTCGATCAGGTTGACTCGCCGACAACCCGGCTCAAGGATCATGTATGCCCCAGCCTCCACGGTGAGACACCATGTGACGACGAACCGGGCGCGCTGGGGCTACTTTCGATCGCGCTGCTTCCACGAGGGACGCTCCAAGGCGATCCTGTCGCGGCTCGAAGGCTCGACCGAGCCACTCTCGTCGGAACGTTCCTACACGATCAGAGTGCTGCCCGCGGGCGTTCTCCGGGGCATCGGCCGGCTACTGCGCGGCGATCTCGGCGGGGCCCAACGGGCGGCGGCGATCGTTGCGGGTCTGCTCATCACGACGTTTGGCTATGCGACAGGGATAGCCCGGCGTGGTCAGCTTGCGGCGGGGCCACCGGCCAGCGCCGCCGGGGGGAAGACGCAATGACTGCACGTCGGAAGGCTCTGGGGGTCCCTCTCCTGCATCTAAAGCGCTCACCGAGGCGGTCGACTTTGCCGGCCACACAGACTCACATCGATGGCTAAGCCGGGGCGCTCCGTGGGCGTCTTGATGGGCCATCTGCAGTCGCCGATCTACAACCGCGCCTACGCTCTCATCCTCAGCAGCGCTTCGACGGCGGTCCTCGGCCTCCTTTACTGGACGCTCGCCGCACGCCTCTACAACGCTGGCGACCTGGGCATTAACGCGGCCGTCATCTCCACGATGATGTTCCTCTCGTACCTCTGCCAGCTCAGCCTTACCGGGGCCCTGACCCGCTTCATCCCTACGGCCGGGCGGGACACGACCCGGCTGATCGTGGGTTCGTACGGGGTTTCGGCGCTGATGTCGGCGGCCGTTGCGACGGTCTTCGTGGTCGGGGCCGGGATCTGGGCGCCGCAGGTGCGGTCGTTGGTGCAGACGCCCGAAGCGGCCGCCTGGTTCGTGGCCGCGACAGTCGCGTGGAGCGTCTTCTCGCTTCAGGATGCGGTCCTGACAGGACTACGGCGCACGGTATGGGTACCCGTAGAAAACACGATCTTCGCGGTGGTCAAGATCCTCGTGCTCGTGGCCCTCGTGGGATCGCTGGCGGGCACCGGCATCTACGTCTCCTGGACCGTGCCGGCAGTGCTATCAATCGTGCCGATCAACATCATGATCTTCCGCTGGTTCCTGCCCAGCCACGTGGCTCGCCATGGCGACACAGAGCCCGAAGGCAGCCCCGCCTCGATCGCCCGCTATCTCGCCTTCGACTTCGCGGGCTCTCTCCTGGTCAGTGCCTCGGCGAGCTTGCTGCCCCTGATCGTGCTGGCGACGGTCGGCGCGACCGCCAGCGCTTACTACTACATCGCCTGGACGATCGCCTACTCACTTCAGCTCTTCTCGCTGAATATGGGCATCTCGTTGAGCGTGGAAGGCGCCGGACGGCGTTCCGAGGTCGGCCAGGGTATGCGCCGGATGCTGAGGCTGCTCGTCGGCCTGCAGCTTCCTCTGGTCGCGTTGATCGTCATCTTCGCCCCCGTGATCCTGCAGGTCTTCGGACGGGCATACTCTGACCAGGGAACACTGCTCCTTCGACTCCTGGTCCTGGGAGTGCTGCCACACGGCGTCAATGCGGTATGCCTGGGAGTGGCGCGAGCAAGGCGGCAACTTAGCATCCTCTTCCTTGTGCAGGCTGCCCAGGCCTGCCTGTTCGTGGCGCTCACGGTCGGCTTCCTGCCCGAGTTGGGAATCGCCGGTGTGGGCCTGGCCTTCCTGGTGGCCCAGTCCGTGGTGGCGGTTGGGGCTTTTGTCACCGTGATCGGTCCGCTGCTGCGCGCGAGCCGGCCCACGCGGGCACCCGTATCTGGACTCGTGCCCGGGCCCCGGGACGCGCGCGGGTGTGGCGATTCCCCGGGATCGGCGCCCCAGACCGCCGTCCCGCCT
>PMJT01000179.1 GCA_003158495.1 Chloroflexota bacterium
CATCCGCAGGCCGACCATCTTGATTTCCATGTTCACGCCCGGGTCCTTGTAGACCCAGCCGCCCGGCTCGACGTCGAACTGCTCGCCCGGCCCGAGGACCTTCTCGAAGACGTTTCCGTAGCCGTGGAGCCACAGAGTGCCCCCGCCCTGGCCGCCGGCGAAGGTATCGATGAAGATGCCCGTGCCGCCGAAGAGCATGTTGCCGACACCCTTGAGCCTTCGGAAGCTGTAGTCGACATTAGCCGTGGCCGCCAGGAACTGATGCTCGCGGACCTCGACCGTCTGGCCGGGCGCCAGCTGGAGGTGGAAGACGTGGCCGACGCCGTCGCGGCTGAACGCGATCTGCCCGGCGCCCTTTGCCTCGGTCATGAAGATCGGCATGCCGGCGACCGCTCGCTTGAAGGCGCCCTTCATCGGGTGCATTCCGATTTCGAGCGACGGGGTCTTCCACAGGAGGATGTGGTGCTCGAAATAGACCGCCATCGAGCCGTCGAGCTCCATCGTCAGCGCTGGGACGAGCTCGCCGTCGGTTCGAAACTGGACGCCGGGGCCCTGCCCTTCGTCGATCATCGTGGGGAGCAACTTGGGGAGATACTCGGTATGCATTGGTCACTCCGTGTGCCCGCGCAGGACGGCGGGGCGGCGCCCACACTCTATGACAGTGCGGGCGCGGTGAATACGGGGTGAATTGATCAGGTCGTCGAGCAGTCGCCGGGCGGAGCCGCGAGCGGCCCGGTCCAGCCTCGATCACGCGGCCGGCTCCAGCTCCGCCGGGACCAGGGCCGGGGCCTCGGCGCCGCCGGCCGTGGTAGTGGCACCGGCGGCTACCGCGGCGCTCCGACCCGGCAGGAAGGCGAAGGCCACGATCGCGCCGCCGATGGCCACGATTGCCCCGACCAACACNNCCGCAAGAGAGTCGTGGACCGGGCCCGCGGCGTTGGCCGGGAGCAAATCCGTGGCCGGCCTCACGCTCGCTGCGTAGATCGGGGCGGAGATGCTGCCGAGGATCGCCACTCCGAAAGCCCCGCCGAGCTCGCGCGCGGTGCTGTTGATCGAGGAGGCGACGCCCTGCTTGGACCGTGGCAGAGCGCGGATCATGATTACGGTGAGCGGTCCCATCGCGAAGCCCATGCCGGCGCCGATCAGGAAGAGGGTCGTGGCGACGAACGGGTAGCCGTCAGCGGCCCCGGCCATGCGCATGATCAGGAGGCCGGCGGCGACGGTGGCCATCCCACCGGCGACGGTCACGCGTACCCCGAGGCGCCGGGCCGCGACCATTGCGAGGGGGCTGAAGACAGCCATCGAGATCGCCAGCGGCAGGATCGAGTAGCCCGTCTCCATGGTGCCGAAGCCCAGCACGCCCTGGAGGTACTGGCTGAGGAAGAACATCGACCCGAAGAGGCCGAAGCTCGTGAGCAGGACCGCAAGCACCGCGGAGCCGAAGGCGGGCTGCGCGAGCAGTCGAACGTCTAGGAGCGGGTCGGCCGTCGTGAGCTCGCGAACTAAGAATCCGGCCAGGAGTGCGGCGGCGGCGGCGAAGAGCGCAACCTCGGAAGGGGCGGTCCAGCCGTTCGCCGGAGCTTCGATGACGCCGTAGACGAGTGCCACCAGGCCACCGACGGAGAGCGCCGCTCCGGGCAGGTCGAGCGGAGCGGCGTTGGGGGAGCGGCCTTCCGGGACGAGCGCGACAACGCCGACGAGCGAGATCAGGACGATCGGAACGTTGATCAGAAAGATGGAACCCCAGGCGAAGTGCTCGAGCAGCCAACCCGCCAGGACCGGCCCGGCGACGATGCCGAGGCCCGCGATGCCCGTCCAGATGCCGATCGCCTTCGGACGCTCCTCGGCGGAGAAGACGCTCGAGGTAACCGAAAGTGTGGAGGGCACGATCAACGCGCCGCCGATGCCCATACCGGCGCGAAGCAGAATCAGGACCGTGGCGGAGGGAGCAAAGGTGCTGGCGAGCGAGCCGATGCCGAAGATGGTCAGCCCGACGAGCATCACGCGGCGACGGCCGTAACGGTCGCCCAGGGCGCCGGCTGCGAGCAGCAGCCCGGCAAACAGGAGCACATACGCGTCCACCATCCACTGCAGCTGGCTCGTGTCTGCGTGCAGATCGCGGGCCAGAGTCGGCAGCGCGACGTTGAGGATCGTGTTGTCCAGGTTGACGGTGAAGAGACTGACTATTAGGACGGCGAGGATCCACCAGCGGCGGCTGTGGAGGGTCGGGTCCGGCATTGGTGCTGCGCTCCTGCTTGTTTCTCGTACTTCGAACGATGCTTGTGGTACCGCGTACGTGCTGTGCTAGTACGGTGTACTATTGACGTCGCACAAGTTACTAGTACAATGCACGAGTGTCAAGCCCCAATCTCGCGGGCTTAGAGGAAACCGATGAGCGACTACCAGAACCTGCCGACTCCGCCGTGGTGGAACAGCCGCGAGACCCGCCAGGCCGCTCGTGGTGAGAAGCGCCGGCTCCGTCATGAAGCGAGGCGCGCCGGGGAGCCCGGAGAACCCAGCGCGACGCAGCGCGAGCCGGTCACCCCGGAGCGCATCGCGGACGCCGCCCTGCGGGTTATCGATGCCCAGGGAATCGATGGACTGACGGTTCGGTCGCTGGCGGTGGAGCTGGGCGTCGGAACGATGACGCTCTACTGGTATGTCCAGAACAAGGACGAGGTCCTCGAGCTTGTGGCCGACCGGCTGCTGGCCGACGTGTCATTTCCGCCGCCGGAAGGCGACTGGCGGATCTCGGTTCGTCAGGGCTGCACGTCCGTCAGGACCGCGTTGCTGCGGCACGCGAAGGCCGTCCCGATAATCGTGGGTCGCGGCGCGTTCGGCCCCAACGGACTGCGTATGACCGAGGCCTCGATCGCCGTCTTTCGCGCGGCCGGTTTCGATGCCGACGTCGCGGCCGACGCCTACTTCACGATCTCCAACTTCGTCACGGGCTTCTGCATCTTCGAAACCTCGGCAGCCGGCTTTCGCCGGCGCCCGGATCTCGACATGCGCGCCTACGGCCAGATGCTCCGGCAATACGTCGATTCGCTTCCGCCGGCCCTCTATCCGAACCTCCAGGCGTCGGCCGAGCGGATCTTCGGCCACAACCTCGAAGAGCGTTTCTCGTTCGGCGTCAACTGCTTGATCGCCGGCTTCGAGGCCAAACTGGCCGCCGGCGGGGCCGCCAGTCGGGCCGTCGGCCAGTAGCTGGGAGAGCCAGGCCCCGTCGCATGGCAGAGCCCGCCCGTATGGCAGATCGTTGTCGGTCGCACCGGGATATCCAGCGGCGCGTGCCGCGGTCGTCGGGCCTATTCACACGGGTGGGAGAATGTGCCGAACACGGGGAGCTTGGACGCGCGGTCCACACCCTGGCCGCCGGGACCGCGCCGAGCTACTGGCGAGACCGACCCGCGTGGAATGCGTCCCAAGGAGCTGTCATTGTGAAGCGAGTCCTGGTGCGCGGCCGATTCGCTCGTTTGTCGCGGGTGCTGGCGAGCGCCCTGTTGGCGATCTGCCTGGTCGCGTCCGTTCCGGCTACGGCAGCCGCTTCTGGCAGCCCGACGCGGCTTCAGCGCCTGGTTTGGAACGTTGCGTGCGAATACGTGGCCAGGGGAACGGTGGCTCCAGAGGTTGCGCTCGTCTGTGTGCACAGCGGCATCCCGATGTGGAGCGCCCGACCACTCAAGGTGCTGCAGGTTCTCTGCGAGCGCGGGTTGCGTGGCACGTACGACTACCGGTCCGAGTATCCGAGCGAGCTCGCTGCCTGCTTCTTCAACTGAGCGTTTGACCAGCCTTTCTGCCGTCCGACCCTCGCGGCATGGACGGCCCGGCGGCCTTCGGCTGTTGAATCGGGCACTGCGCGCGGGACGGACCCTACCCTGCGGCTCCCCAGCCGTCGGCGAACATCCCGTCGGCGTCGAAGCGGATAGGAGCGGGGGCGCGGACGATCTCACAGCGGCCGGTTTCCAGCGCGGCCGCCACGGCGGGTTCGCTGACCCAGAGCATGTCCAGGTGCTTGGTGTCGGGCACGCGAACGATCCGGGCGTCCGTCGACTCCACGGCCACGCAGCAGGCCAGCGCGATGGCCAGGGCGGATCGGTCGTCCGGCAGCGTTACCCCGACCCGGGCCCCCTCGGGTGTCTTGGCCGTGACGCTGTTCATGTAGGTCTTCGCGGCGTCCATCTTTCGAACCGCCCGCTCCAGTACGACGTCCGCAAGCCCGATGCCCACGGCGTTTCCCTCGGTGGCGTCGGTCAGGTCGCGCACGACGATGCGCTGGATCGACGGCCCGCTGCCCGTTGGCCCGGCGTAGTAGCGGCCGACGACGTTCGAGTCCATGCCGAGGCCGCTGATGTCCTTGCCGATGGCGTCGAGGACCAGGACATCGATCTGCGAAAACGGGAGTCGCGGCATTAGATCGCGGGCAAACACGAGCAACTCGCGCTCCCGGCGTGCCATGTGCGCGGCGGCGACCGCCTCGATATGCGCAAGGTGAGCGTAGCCGTTCTCGATCAGCGCGAGCCCGAACGGGATCTTCGCGCGGGCAAGAGTAAATTCGGCCGTTTGCGGGATCAGGTCGTGGAAGACGGCGAAACCCTGGCGGTGGAGCGTGTCCGCGCCGTGCTGCTTGCCGAGCCCGATCGCGATCATCTTCATGAGGCCGCTTTCGATCTCGCCGCTGAAGTCCGTGTGCGGCTTCACCCGGTTGATCGGGACGATCGCGTCGGCTTCCTGGTAGGCGTGGCGGTCGATGAAGATCGGCACGCCAGGCCTGACCTCGCCGAGTTCCACGGTCTCCATGCCGGACCGGATCTCGCAGCCGATCGATTCTTCGGTAATGCCCAGCGAGGCCAGAACGTGGATCTGGCCCTCCGCGGTGGCGCCGCCGTGGCTGCCCATGGCCGGCACGACGAACACGTCCGCCCGGGCCGTGCGGAGCCAGGCCACGGTCGCGCGAACGACCTCGTCTATGCGGTCGATGCCGCGGCTGCCGGCGGCGACACAGACCCGGCTGCCGGGGGCGATCAACCCTGCCATCGGGGCAAGGGCGTACGACACCGACGTCGCCACGTCCCGCACCTGGGCCGTCTCGAGGCGCTGGCGGACCAGCGCCCAGCCCGGCAGGGGCCGCCGCATGAACTCATCGAATGCCCCGCCCGGGGCGACGACCACGTGCGTGGGCGGATCGCTCAGTTCCGACTGCGAGGTTGACTCCGGACGCGGCTGATGATCCATGACCGTACTCTACGCCTCCGCCGGACGGCCGCGGAAACGCTATCGGGCGGCCGGCGCCCAGTTCCAGCGGGTCCAGGCCGAGAGGCGTTCGCCGGCGCCGAGCATCGCCAGACCCGTGTCCTGGCGGCCGTCCTGGGTCAGCCGAAGGGCGTCCGGCCAGGCGGTCATAGGCTCGACACAAACGGCCTCGGGATGGTTGTAGACGACGACGGACCCAACCGAGGGCCCGAATTCGATCTCGAGCCGGAGGTCCGGCCAGCACAATTCGGCCGGCGAGGCCACCGACGTGTACACGTCGTCGATGCTCCGCGATCCGATTGCGGGCGTGGACCGCAGGTCCGTTCTCGAGTCGACCGGATCCAATTCGCCTGTTGGGATCAGTTCCTCGGTGAGTCTCAGGACGCGATCGCCGGCAACGCCGACGCGAACCTCGCCGTCGCCCCTCACGAACCACGGATGCCAGCCCAGTGCGGCGGGCATAGGCTCGTCTGCCTCGATCGAGGCCTCGAGCGACAGCCCGCCCGACCCGAGTGAGATTCGTTGGAATACCCGACCGCGGAACGGCCACCTGGATCGATCCATTTCGCAGACCAGGGCCACGGCGTTGTCGGTCTGGGCCACGATCCGCCACGGGACGTCGAACACGGTGCCGTGGATGGCATGCCTGCCATGGTTGAGTGGAATGGCGATCACTTGATCGTTCCAGGCCAGGACGCCCTCGGACAGCCGGCCGACGAACGGGGCCATCAGGAAGCTGCCCCAAGACAGGGCCGGCTCGACCACGCCGGTTTGCGGCTCGACTCTTAGCCTCTCCCGGCCGGCGATTACGAAGGATGCGACGCGGCCGCCCTGGTCCGGATCGACGACGGCGTGGTTCTCGCCCTCTCCGAGGGTGACGGTCATCGGCTCACCGGGCGGCTTTGGACGGCCTCGAGGGCGAGCTGCCGTACGGCGCGGTGGTGCGAGATGACGTCGTCGTCACGCGGCATTGGCTCGAGGCCCATGCCGGCGTCGGTGCGCCAGCCTGCGACAACCGTCTGCGGCGGAACCTTGCGCAGGACGGCTGCGGCCTGGGCGGCGGCCCCGATGGCGACCAGCTCGCCTGCCGCCGGGATCCGGATGGGCCGGCCGGAGAGCCGCCGCGTGACCTGCTGCCACGTAGCGCCCTTGGCCCCGCCGCCGATTAGCGTGAGGGGCGCCTTCGGATCCACGCCGGAAGAAGATGCGTCGATCGTCTGCAGCGCGTCGAGCAGGCCCATGACGGCGCCTTCGTAGGTGGCCATGAGGATGGAGCGCGGGTCCGTGTCATGGCGCAGGCCGAAAATGGCGGCCGCGGCGCCCGGGAGGTTCGGCGTTCGCTCGCCGTCGAAATAGGGCAGCACCACGACGCCGTTGCTGGGGGCGACGTCGTCGCGCGACAGCCCGAGCCATGCCGCCATCCGGTCCACGGCCAGCGTGCAGTTGAGCGTTGCCGCCAGGGGCAGGAAGCGGCCGGTGGCGTCGGCGAACCCGGCCACGCTGCCCGTCGGGTCGGCGGTCCGGCTCGTGGAGACGAGATAGACCGTGCCGGACGTGCCCAGGCTCAGGACGGGAGCGCCGGGCTCGAGCCCGAGGCCGAGGGCCGCGCCCATGTTGTCGCCCGTGCCGGGCCCGACGACTATTCCTGCGCGAAGTCCCGTGGCTTCCGCCGCGGCCGTGGTCAGCGTGCCGGCCGCTTCGTCCGGCCACAGGACGCGCGGCAACAACTCCTCGGGCAGCGCGAGCTCGGGTAGATCCAGGACCGAGCCTACATAGGCCTCGGATTCCGTGGACCACCAGGCCGTGCCCGAGGCGTCGCCTCGGTCTGTCACGCCGGCTCCGGACAGGCGCTCGGTCAGGTAGTCGTGCGGCAGCCTGATCGCCGCAGTCCGCGCGACGGTTTGCGGCTCGCGCCGCCGCAGCCAGGCCCACTTGGTTGCGGTGAAGGAGGCGACCGGCACGACCCCGATGCGGGCCGCCCAGGCTGTAGCGCCGCCCAGTGCCTCGAGCAGTCGCACGGCGTCCGAGGCAGAACGAGTGTCGTTCCAGAGCATCGCCGGCCTGATCGGGACGCCCGCGGCGTCGAGGCAGACGAGGCCGTGCTGCTGGCCGGCGACCGAGATCCCCGACACTTCACCGGCCAGCCCGGTCTGGGCCACGGCCGTCCGGAGCGCTTCCCACCACACGTCGGGATGGGTCTCGCGGGCACCGCCCGTGCCGGTGACGGCGTGAGCGGCCTGGCCCAGTGCCACGATCTCGCCGCTGTCGGCGTCGACGACGACGACTTTGGTGGATTGCGTCGAGCAATCCACGCCCGCGACGAGCGTCCTCATGCGTCCTCCCCGTGGTCTCGAGACTACGAATCGTGCCTAGCGCAGGCCCATCAGGAGATCCATGACCAGCTGATCGAGCCGTTCATTGTAGTAGCCGCGATCGGCCAGAACGGCCGGGTCGCCGGCGGTGGACTGCAGTTCCGCAGCAGCAGCCGCCGAATACTTGCCGACCGTGGGCTTGGCCAGTTCGGGGACCGATGCCGCCTCGAGAGCGGCCTGGATCTCTTTGTCCGCAGCGAAACGGTGAGCCTTCTCCTTGAGTGCCAAGTATGTTCGCATGCAGCCGGCCGCGAAGTCCCACACGCCTTCCGGGTTCTCATTGCGGTATGCGTGGGCGTCGAAGTGCCGCGCGCCCGAATAGCCCGACTCCTCGAGCAGCTTGACGAGGAAGAAGTCGTCCTTGATTCCCTCTGAGCCGAAGCGCAAATCCTGGTCGTAGCGGCCTATCTTCTGGCCGTTGAGGTCGATGTGGAAGAGCTTGCCCTGCCATAGGGCCTGGGAGACGGCGTGGTAGAACGACAGGCCGGACATCGTCTCGTGGGCGAATTCCGGGTTCACGCCGAACATGTCCGGCTTGTCGAGCGTGCTGATGAACCCGAGGGCGTGACCCACTGTCGGCAGGAAAGCGTCACCGCGCGGTTCGTTCGGCTTCGGCTCGAGCGCGCACCGCATGTTGTAGCCGCGGTCGACGATGTAGGCGGAGAGGAAGTTCATTGCCTCGCGCATCCGGTCGAGAGCATCCCCGACCGGCTTCGACGCCATCGCCTCCACGCCTTCGCGCCCACCCCAGAAGACATATACGGGTGCGCCGAGTTCGGCACCCAGGTCGATCGCGCGCATCGTCTTGGCCAGCGCGTAGCGCCGAACCTTCCGATCGTTCGAGGTGAAGGCGCCATCCTTGAAGACGGGATGACCGAAGAGATTGGTCGTGGCCATCGACACGACAATGCCGGTCTCTTCGAGTGTGGCCCGGAAGCGACGCACGACCTCGTCCCGCTGGGGAAGGGAAGAACCGGGCGGGACGAGGTCGTCGTCGTGGAAGCAGACGCCGTACGCACCGAGCGCGGCCAGTCGACGAACGCTTTCGTTCGGATCGATGCGCGCCCGCGTCGAGGTGCCGAAGGGGTCCGAGCCGGTGTTGCCGACGGTCCAGAGCCCAAACGTGAACTTGTGCTCGGGGCGGGGCTGCAGCGAGTCCTCACCTAGTGCGTTCTGTCGTTCCTGGGCCATTCGTGGACCTCCTTCAAGAAATGGATGGGGCAGCGGCGACCGAACCGGAGAACGCTGGCTCGGGACCCGAGCCTCGACCGGCGGCGGCGAGTTCCTGGGGCGTGGCTTGCCCGGACTCGCCCGCTGCGTGTATGCAGGCAGCAGCCTGAGACGGTCTCAGGAGCGGCGTTCGGCCGGCGAGCGGCACGGTCGGCTCAGTCGACCGGACCCCCGCCACGCTGTCGAAGGCGTCGCCGAGGCGGGCGCGGCTGCCAGTGGCAAACCGAACCTCGCACAGGTTCGAAGCCTTCTCCGTCATCTCGACGACGCCTCCACAGGTGCTCTTGCCGCGTCAACCCGGCCGATCGCACAACTCCTCCCACCCACGACAAGCGTCGGCGCCGGTCCGGGGCATGGTCGCGCAATCGTATGCCGCATATCCATAGTCAGCAAGCCCCCTGTGACCCTTGACCCGGCAGCACACGTATGCTACATAGGTATGCATCCGAGCCTGCCGCCCTGATTGCCCACCGTGAGCGTGTCCGCTTCGACGGTCTCTTACGGCGCGCTCGGTGCCAGTGGGTCGAGCAGTGGAGGAGAGCCGATCAGCGAACCAGATCCGGTGTCTCGTTGAGGAGGCGGTCCCGCCGTCATTTTGCGATCGACCGCCGAGCTCGTCGCTTCGAGTAGGAGGATGGAAGTGAGATTCCCGAAGAGGCTCCTGGCAGGAGTCGCAGTGCTGGCCATCGTTGCCGGCGCTTGTTCATCGGCTGCAGCCACTCCGACGGCCGCTCCGACGGCCGCCCCGACTCAGGCCCCGGCGGCGACCGCAGCCCCGACCGCTGCCCCTGCCGCCACCGCGACCGCGGGCAAGCCGGTCACCATCGAGTGGTGGCACATCAGCACCGGCCAGCCCGGCAAGTCCATTTTCCAGGGCATCGCTGACGCCTACATGGCGGCCCATCCGAACGTCAAGATCAACATCACCGTTCTCGAGAACGAGGCCTTCAAGACCAAGCTCCAGACCGCGATGCAGTCCGGCACCCCGCCTGATCTGTTCCAGTCGTGGGGCGGCGGCACCATGGCCGCCCAGGCCGCTGCCGGCAACCTTCAGGACATCACGGCCGCGATCGCGCCCTGGGCCAGCACCGTCAACAAGGGTGCCCTGGGCATCTACGCGGTCAACGGCAAGCAGTACGGCGTGCCCTGGGACATGGGCATGATCGGCGTCTGGTACAACAAGGCCCTCTTCACCAAGGCCGGCATCGCCGCGCCGCCGGCGACCTGGACTGACTTCCTCGCCGACGTCAGCAAGCTCAAGGCCGCTGGCATCGTCCCGCTCGCCATCGCGGGCAAGGACGAATGGCCGTCCATGCACCTCTGGACGTACCTCGTCCTCCGCATCGGCGGTGGCACGGTCCTCAACCAGATGGTCACGAGCGGTAACTGGAACACCGACGCCTGCACCAAGGCCGGCGACCAGGTCGTTGCCCTCAACGCCCTGAACCCGTACCAGCCCGGCTACAAGAGCGCCACTTACGACAACGAAGCTGCCGCCGTTGGCAACGCCAAGGCGGCCATGGAAGTCATGGGCCAGTGGGCTCCTGGCGTCGAGATGAACGACAGCGCCACCAAGAAGGGCATCGGCAACGACCTCGGTTGGTTCCCCTTCCCGACCGTTGACGGCGGCGCAGGCGCTGCCACTGACGGCGTCGGCGGCGGCAACGGCATCGCAGTCGGCAAGAATGCCCCGCCGGAAGCGGTCGACTTCCTCAAGTTCTTCAACAGCGTCTACAACGCCCAGAAGATCGAAACCCCGTCCACCCCGGGCGGCAGTGACAGCATGGGCATGTCGCCGATCGCCGGCGTCGATTCCTCCGGTCTCGCCCCGTCCCTGCAGCAGGTTCTCGCCGGCCGCGACAAGGCCACCTTCATGCAGCTCTACCTCGACCAGGCCACCTCGCCGGCAATGGGCACGGCGATCAACGACGCCACGGTTGCGCTCTTCCTGGGCGCGTCCACCCCGACCAAGGTCTGCCAGGCGATCACCGACGCCGCAGCCAAGAACAAGTAGTTGGGTAGCGATCCTCGATAGGGTCAACGATCGAGCGGGTCGGCGTTTCGCCGGCCCGCTCGATCTCGCGGGGGTAGGTGAGGACGGCAATGAGTGCAACGACGGTCAGGCCACACGGCGGAAGACGGCTTTCGGCCAAGTGGGTGACGATCATCCTGTTCCTGCTTCCCGGCCTGGCTCTGTACTTGGTGTTCGTGCTGTTCCCGGTCGTCCAGGCCGCCCGATACAGCCTGTACAACTGGAACGGGCTCAATCCGCTCACCGACTTCGTCGGAATCGCTAACTACGTAAACGCGCTGAACAGCGACGTTTTCCAGAATGCGGTCTCGCACAACGTATTCATCATCGTCCTGTCCCTGGCGCTCCAGATCCCGTTCTCACTCTTCCTGGCCGTTCTGCTGAACCGTCGCTTCCATGGCCGGGCAATCTTCCGACTGATCTTCTTCCTCCCCTACGTGCTCTCGGAAGCCATCACGGGCATCATCTTTTCGCTGTTCCTGCAGCCCTCGTCGATGCTCGACACGACCATGCAGAACCTGGGCCTCGGCGGCTTCATCCAGGACTGGCTGGGGGACACCGGCTTCGTGATGATCACTCTCTTCGTGATCATCTCGTGGAAGTACTTCGGCTTCCACATGATCATCCTGCTGGCCGGGTTGCAGGGCATACCAAAGGAGATCGAGGAAGCGGCGCTGATCGATGGCGCCGGCCGCTGGCAGGCCTTCCGCCACGTCACGCTCCCGCTTCTTGGCCCCACGCTTCGAGTCTCCGTCTTCCTCTCGATGATCGGAGCGCTGCAACTCTTCGACATGGTCTGGGTGATGACCCGGGGCGGCCCGGTCGGAGCCTCGAGCACGATGGCGACATTGATGTTCAAGAACGGCTTCCAGGACTCGGACATGGGCTACGGAAGCGCGCTCGCGGTTCTCCTGTTCCTCTTCGCCCTCGTCCTGGCGATCGCCTACCAGCGCTTCGTGCTGCGGCGTGACGTCGAGGGTGCTGTCACAGCATTCAACGGGTAGTGCGATGACAACCACAGCTTCAGTCGCAAAGTCAATCGCTCCGGCCGCAGCCGTCTGGAAGCGCCCCGGCAGGCTCGCCCGAATGGGCATCTTCGGGATCGCCCGCTATGCGGTCCTGGTCTTCGTGGCGGCAGTGATCCTGGTACCGATCCTGTTCGCGGCCCTGGGCGGTGCCAAGACCAACGGCCAGCTCCTGAACGACCCGGTCGGTCTCCCGAGCCCCTGGGTCTTCTCGAATTACACGGACGTCCTGTTCGGCGCCAATGCCGCCGTGTTCTGGGGAGAACTGCTCAACAGCGTGATAATCGCCACCGTCGCCGTCTTCCTGACGGTGTCGCTTGCCGCTCTCGCGGCGTTCGTGTTCGCCCGAATGGTCTTCAAGGGCCGAGAGGCGATGTACATGCTGTTCACTCTCGGCCTGCTGTTCCCGTCGGCCGTCGCGATCCTGCCGTTGTACATCCTGGTCCGACAGCTCGGGCTCGAGAGCAACTACCTTGGAGTGGCGTTGCCACAGGCCGCCTTTGGCCTGCCGCTCACGATCATCATCCTGCGGCCGTTCTTCAAGAGCATCCCTGTCGAGCTGGAAGACGCGGCCAAGATCGACGGCTGCGGCACCTTCGGGTTCTTCTGGCGGGTGTTGCTGCCACTGGCCCGGCCAGCCCTTGCGACCGTGAGCATCCTGGCGATCGTCAGCACATGGAACGCGTTCATGCTGCCCCTGATCATCCTCAACGGCGCCGACCAGTGGACTCTCCCGCTCGGCGTGATGAACTTCTCATCCGAGTACACCAACGACCAGGCCCGCACGCTGGCTTTCACGGTCATGGCGATCCTGCCGGCGGTCCTGTTCTACATCGTGGCTGAACGGCAGATCGTCTCCGGCCTTACCGCAGGTGGGGTCAAGGGCTGACCGTGGCCGGAATCGTGTACAAGGACGCGACGGTCGGCACAGCCGAGCGAGTAGCCGATCTACTCGGGCGCATGTCGCCCGAGGAGAAGCTCGCCCAACTCGGGTCGTTCTGGTCGTTCGAAATACTGGATCACGGCCGGTTCGATGCCGCGAAAGCCGCCCAGCGGATGAGCCACGGCATCGGCCAGGTAACTCGCGTTGCGGGGGCCACGAACCTCGGGGCCGTGGCCGTCGCCGAGCTGGCCAACCGCATCCAGCGCTTCCTGGTCGAGGAAACGCGCCTGGGCATCCCCGCCATCGTTCACGAGGAGTCCCTTCATGGGCTGCTGGCCACCGAATCGGTCTGCTTTCCGCAGTCGATCGGCCAGGCAGCGTCCTGGAAACCGGAGCTCGTCGAGGCGATGGCCACTCGCCTGGGGCGGGAGTTGCGGGCCATGGGCGCCCATCAGACGCTGGCGCCGATCCTGGACATAACGCGCGACCCGCGCTGGGGCCGCCTGGAAGAGACGTACGGCGAAGACCCGTACCTCGTGGCGGAGCTCGGCGCGGCCTACGTGCGGGGCATCCAGGCCGGCGGCCCGTCCGGCATGGTCTACGCCACGGGCAAGCACATGGTCGGCCACGGCCTTCCAGAGGGCGGGCTCAACCACGCCCCGGCACACATCGGATCGCGCGAGCTAAACGACGAGTTCCTCTTCCCGTTCGAGGCCGCCGTCTGCGGCGCCGGCCTGCGCTCGATGATGCACGCCTACGACGAAGTCGACGGGGTCCCTTGCGTGTCGTCGCGCGAGCTCCTGACGGAGATCCTGCGCGAGCGCTGGGGCTTCGAGGGCATCGTCGTATCGGATTACTTCGGCGTCGACGAGCTGCTGACCTCTCACGCCGTCACCGAGGATCTCGCCGAGGCCGCCGTGATGGCCCTGGAGGCGGGTTTGGATGTCGAGCTTCCCACCACGCGGGCCTTCGGCGAACCGCTCGCCAGGGCCCTCGCCGACGGGCGTGTTGACCAGGCGGCGGTGGACGTGGCCGTCGGGCGGATGCTCCGCGCCAAGTTCGAACTCGGCCTGTTCGAGAACCCTTACGTGGAGCCGACCGGCGCTGCGTTGCCATATGAGTTGGACCGCGAGCTGGCCGCTGAGATCGCGCGCAACTCGATCGTCCTGCTCGCCAACGACGGAACGCTGCCACTCAAGCCGGACCTGGCGACGATCGCCGTCATCGGCCCCAATGCCGACTCCGGCAGGAACCTGCTCGGCGACTACAGCCACATCGTTCATATCGAAGCCCTGCTCGAGCAGGGTGGTTTCGGCACCGAGGTCCCCGAAGACCTCGAGGCCATCGACGACTTGACTTCACTCGAGACCGTCCTGCAGGCCGTTCGCAGGAGCGTCGGACCTGCCACGGAAGTGCGGTACGCCGAGGGCTGCGGTCTCGACAACGGTGACGACGTCGGCATGCGGGACGCGATCAAGGCCGCGTCCGGTGCCGACGTCGCCATCGTCGTTGTAGGTGAGCGCTCTGGCCTCACCGACGACTGCATCTCCGGCGAAGCCAGGGATCGGCTCGAGATCGGGCTGCCGGGTCGGCAGGGCGAACTCGTGGAGGCAGTCGCCGCGACGGGCACGCCCGTCGTCCTGGTCATGATCGCCGGCAGACCTCTCGCCATCGCGGCCGATGCCGCCCGATCGGCCGCGGTCGTGCACGCCTGGGTCCCGGGCGAGGCGGGGGCAATCGCTGTGGCGGACGTCCTGTTCGGGCGGTTCAATCCCGGTGGAAAGCTGCCGATCACAGTGCCGCGTCACGTCGGCCAGATACCTATCTACTACGGCCACAAGCCTTCGGGCGGCCGGTCGCACTGGAAGGCGAAGTATGTCGACGGCTCCAACGAGCCGCTCTGGCCCTTCGGCTTCGGGCTCTCCTACACGACCTTCCGGGTGGACAACCTCCGCCTGGATCGCGACTCGATCCCGGTCGACGGCGAGTTTGCGGCCACGGTGGACGTCGTGAACACCGGTGATCGCGAGGGCGACGAAGTAGTGCAGCTGTATCTGCGCGACGAAGAAGCCAGCGTGACCCGACCCAACAAGCAACTCCGCGGCTTCAAACGGGTCCGGCTCGCGCCGGGCCGGCGATGCAGCGTGACATTCCGAGTCGCCGCCGAGCAACTGGCCTTCACCGGCGTGGACGGCGGCCGAATCGTTGAGCCGGGCAGGATCACGGTCATGGCGGGAACCTCGGCCGTGGACCTGCCCTGCCGCACCACGGTGACTCTCACCGGCAAGGTGATCCCGGTTGGACGGAGGAGCCGTTTCTTCACCGAGACCACCGTCGGCTAGAGTCTAGGTCCGGCCTCGACCGGTTCGGGCGTGTCCTCCTTCGCGCGCGGCCACGTCCGAACCGGGCCGGGCCCTGGCCCCGCCGCGTGTTCGCGTGTTCGCGCGACGCCGGGCCGTCAGCCGGCGACTGTCATCGCGCGGTCCGGGCTGAGCAGGAACGGCGGCAAGTGCGCCGCCAGGTTCGAGAACGGCAGCACGTCCGGGTGCAGAGCGATGCCAAGCGCGTCGTTCATGAACCTGCGCCGGGCCTGGATCCGGCCCCACGCCTCCGGGTAAGCCGCCGCAAACGCGTCGCGCAGTGAGCCGTCGGCCAGCGCGAGTCCGTCCTCTATGTTCGTCGTGAAGTAGTCCGTGCCCGTAGCCGGGATGACGTCCACCTGGAACGCCATGCCGGATCGGAGCTCCATGCGCGATCCCGGCGCGATCGGAGAGTTGACCCATTCGTCGAGATGGATCTGGTGGCCCGGGTTCAGCGATACGCCGAAGAACGGGTCGCCGATGCGGCGGTGGATGATGTCGTACAGCGCGCCGCCAGTCTGTCCGACGTGCAGTGCGCCGTACCACTCGGCGATCGCCTCGAAGTAGGGCCCGACGAGCCGCTCCACGTAGTCGGAAATCCCCGCCGGCAGATCCGCCGCCGACTCTGCGACGAACCCCGCGCGGCAGTTCAGCGCGCCCCAGACGCCGAACCCGACGGTGAAGCGGTCGCCCCGCTGGATCCTGCGGTCGCCCGGGCTGACCAGCCCGAAGGTCGCGCGCGGGCCGGCGGTGAGCATCATGTGGCACGACAGTGGCATGCCGTTCCAGTTGAGGAGCCGGACTGCCTCGCTCTCGGTCATGCCCGGTCGAAGCTCGGCCAGCATGTGGCGGACGCCCTCCGATGTCTGACACGCGGCGTACTCGAAGGCCGCCAGCTGGTCGACCTCGTTGATCACCCGCAAGCCATCTGCGGCGTCGATCAAGAGTCCCGTGGCGTTCTCGACGAGACCGGTCGAGCCGGTCAGATGTCGTAGCTCGTCGACGATGTAGGCTGGCGCATCGATGGCCACGGGGCTCGGGTATGTCTTCCAGCCGATGACGCCGACGCGGCTGCCCTTGCCGATGCCCTCGGCGGCAAGGGTCTCGCCGAGCGGCGCCGTTCTGTCCCGCGGCTGGCCCGGCAGGCTGAAGTGCTGGAACATGACCAACCGCATCTTCAAGGGCGCGGCAGAGGCCATCCCGACATTCTCGTTACCCACCAGGATCGCCGGTTCTCCCGTCGGTCCCAGGACCAGGAGCGCCTCCTCGAAGCGCGGGTCGAAGCCGCTCAGATAGGACAGGTTGGCGCTGTGCTCGCGGTCGGCGTAAACGACGATGCGGTCGTACCGGGCGGCCGCCGCGCGTTCACGCAGTCGGTCCAGCCGAAAGGCATAGGTGCTCGGCGGCATTTCCGGCCTGGCCTCGGGCATGCCGAAGTCGGGCAGACGAATCTCCGCCAGTCGCGCCTTGGGCACTCGCGACCCTCCCTTCAAGCGCTTGGAGGCGACCAGGGGCGCGCCTCGGTCGCCCCTCGAGCGATGTCGAGGAACTGGTTTGCGTTCACCTGGAGCCACGGCCCCACCTGGCCGTCCGGCCACTGGATCCGGACCTGGGCCGAGCTGGCTGGTCCGAGGCCGAAATGGATCCATCCCAGCTGCCCGCCGGCGTGCCCACCGCCGATGGTCAACTCGCGACGAAGTGTCAGGTCGCCGACCTTGACTTCGATCCAGGCACCGACGGCGTCGACGTTTGGCCCGGTCTGGACCGGTCGAAGCGCCAGCCAGTTGCCCATCTGCGCCGGTTCGCCCGAGGTCGCGGAGCCGGCGTTCAGCCAGACCCGCACTGGCGCGCCGTAATGGACTTCGATAAGGTCCAGCAGGCCGTCCATGTTGAAGTCGGCCAGGGCCGCACCACGCCCGCGATCGTACTCGACGATCCCGGCCGCCTGGGCCTGCTGCTTGAAGCTGCCGTCTGGCTGCCCGAGGAACAGGTCGCTGGGATCCTTCGTGGCGAAGCCCGGCTGCTCGGCGACGTTGCCTTTGGAGACGAACAGGTCGATGAAACCGTCGTTGTTGACGTCCTCGAACTCGGGATGCCAGGAGGTCGAGGGCAGGTCTTGCCCGCCGCTGCCGGGCCGCGTGGAAACCACGCCACGCTTCAAGGCGATGTCGCGGTAGGTCGGTTGGTCCGGTCCCGCGGCGAGCGTCTGGAGCCGGTTGTCGCCCTGGCTCGTGAGGTAGTAGTCGGGATATCCGTCGCCGTTGACGTCGTATCCGGCGATGCCCATGCCGGAGACCTGCAGTGAGACCCATCCGTCGGCGTCCGTGTAGGCGCGTGGCGCCTCGCCCGGCGCGACCCGCCAGAGCTGGTCCTGCCCGTTCACGTAGTAGTTTTGGTCGTTGGTCATGCGCAGGTCCCGCCGCCCCGAGAGATCCCAGTCGCTGAACAGCATCGACAGCGTGCAGTAGCCGGGCGAGAGCGCGATCGGCCGATCGAACGCCGTTCCGTCCGCCTTCGGACGCACGAGCTCGCTCTCCGCGCAGTCCCTCGTCGGCTGGCCCGTGGCATCGAGCTTGAGGTAGTGACCGATGGCGAGCGTCGGCAGGGCGTTCGAACCCTCCCACGTCGCGCTGAAGGCCGTGGCGTAGTCGTTGCCGCCGTCGAACGACCATCTGGCGTTCGCCTTCTCGAAGCGGCATCCGCCCAGGCCGCGAAGGATCTCCGTCTCGCCCATCCGCAGCACCACGAGGTCCACGTTGCTGTCGCCGTCGATGTCGATCGGGTATGCGCCTTCGACGCCGGTGAGATCGGTCACGGTGTCGGGTATCCGCGTGAACTTAAGAGCCTTGCCGCCCACCGGGCTGTCGTTGCGGTACAGACCGGCCGGGTTGCTGCCGCCCGCCACGTAGACGTCGGGCCGGCCGTCCCCGTTGCAGTCGAAGACCGCCACTCCGCCGCCCGCGACGTACCCATCGCCGCCCCCATACGTGTGGCTCAATCCGGAGCCGGCGGTCTGCTCGACGAAATTGGGAGTGCCGCCGGCCGTGGTCGGCGTCGCCGAGCCGCCGAAATACCCCAGACCGAAGCTGGTGGCCGTGCCTGCCACCACGGCAACGATCGCCACGGCTGCGGCAATCGCCAGGGTGCGCCGGCGGCCGCGGATCGCCGCTCTCATCGGACCCGGGCCATCACTGGATTGCGCCGTTGTAGTAGCGCTGGGCTATCGTCCAGGCCGCCTTGCCACATTCCGACCCGACTCGGCGACCGGTGAAGTCGTCCACTTGGACGTGGATGCCACCCCACAGCCGCGACTGGCCCGCCTGGTCCGCGGCGTCGTAGTAGGTCGCCCACTCCAGTCGGATGTCGGTCGTCGGGCCGGCCTCGAACTTGAGCGAGCCCGCCTTGATCGTGTAGCCGCTGACGCCGCCCGGGAAGTACTCACTGCCGGTGAAGCTCGTCAACACTTCGGCGGCCGCCCGGCTGAAGGTGCTGTGGCCCGAGAAGTAGCCGGGGAATGAAGGCGTCACGAATGTGGGGAGCTGGTAGGGGACCCAGTTGGCGGCCAGGATCCAGGCCACGCCGCCGGTCTGGGTCTTGGGATCCTTGGGATTGCCGGCCCAGGCTTTGATCGCGATCTCGCCTTCGTGGCCGACGAGCGCCGCGTGACGCTGTCCCGGGGCAGTGGTGTCCTTGGTGATCAGCTCGATCAGTCCGGGCACCAGCGGCAGGCCTTCCTTGTTGTAGGAGGGCTGGCCTGGGTCGCTCGATTGGCCCAACCCGCCCATGTATCGGATCCAGGAAATCGGCCGGGCGTCGTCGTAGTAGCCCTTTGCGCCCCAGGCGGCAATGGCGGCGTCGTGGACGGCGCCATTGAGGGCGAGGTACATCTTGACGTCCCATTCCAGCCGATCGACGACCGGGCCCTTTCCGCCGATCCGCAAGTTCGGCGCCAGCTCGTCGGAAGCCAGATTGGCGAGCACGTTCCAGTGACCGGGCGGCGTCTCCGAGTTGGGGCCGTCGGCCCAGAACTCGGCCATGACCCGCCCGAAGTCACCCTCGTTGACGACGTCCGGCGGGTACGGCTTTCCTGTGACCGGGTTCACCTTGTGTCCGGTGCCGTCGTTGGTGCCCAGATCGTTGTTGCCGCGGGCACCGGGGGAGATGTCGATCGTGTTTCCGAGAGCCGGATCGAGCAGACTGCTGTCGCGGATGACCTCGACGACTTGGTCCTTGAACTCCTGGTCGGTACTGGGATCGCCAAGCTTGGGCGGAGGGCCCGGATCGAGCGGCGGAGCCGCGACGGTGCTACCCGCTACCGTGCTGCCGACCGCGGGCAAACCGAAGCTGGCCACGCCTCCCCACTGCGGACCGACGTTCTGCTGAACCCCGTTGGTAACCGGGATTCCGTTCTGGGAGATCATGTGCTCGATCTGGAGGGGCTGCCAGCGGTTGGGATCGACCATAGGCGCCCCCGGCTTGTTCACGACAAGAGGCGGATTGACGGACGTGTACCACGGGGATTGGTAGCCTCCGGCCTGGTTCGAACCGTCGTTGGCACCGTAGTCGAGCACCGCTTTGGCGATCCTGTTGCCGACCGCGGCCGGAGAATTGCCTTCCGTCGTGTTGTTGTTGAGGGGGTAGTGCAGCGTGTCCATGAGGTCATCGAACTCGGACAGCGACTGGTCCGCCCCTACCGCCTTGATGTAGCGGGCCGTCAGGACGCGATAAGCGGCGTAGCTTATGGCTTCGTTCCGAGCCGCGGCCACATCGGACGCGGTGTCCTTCTCCTTGACGATGTATCCGGAGGCCGTGGGGTCGTACGCCGCCCAGGCGTCCCACATGGCCACGGACGTATGAAACAGGTTGCGGGCGTGAACGGGCGGGTTCGGCAGGGCGCGGCGGATCGCATCCAGAAGCGCTTCGTCCCACTTCCGGGCCACGGTCTGACTTTGGCTGGAGCTGGCGTCGCCGCTCTTCGCCCAGGGGCTCCAGACCAGGAGTCCGCCCACTACGAGCATGAGCACGGCGAGCATCGAAACGACGACTGCGATGGCATTGCGCCTGGAACGCCTGGCAAGCATTTGAGCGCTCCTTCTGTTCGCCAGTGAATGGAGTGTCCGAGCCGGATCGCGGCTCTTCCCCGTTGGCAGGTCGGCGATCGTTCCGGATGACCGGCCCGCCGACCGAGTCACTTCTGAAGCGCGCATGCAATCGAATGCGCTCATCATACCGGCCGGCTGCGGAAAAGAGCTTGACCCAGACAGCATGCGTATGCTACATAGGTATTCATAGACGCGTCCTGCCTCGCGCCATTGTGGTGGGAACGTGTGCTTGGGGATTGTGCTTGGACTGCCGGAATGCTGCCTAGCAAGCAGTTACTGCTGCGAGGGCTTGCCTGGTAGGCGGCAACTGCCGTCCGCTTGCCACCGATAACCCGAGCGGCGAACCGCGATTGGCATGTCAGTCCAATGTGGGAGAGGAGGTACTGGGCCTCAAGAAAGCCCAAAAGCTGTCGGAGAAGACTCAGGGTAAATCCAGGTCCATCTCACAGGAGGAAGGGTTGATGACAACCGTTCGCAGGATGTCCGTCCTGCTTTCAGTGGCGGCGCTTGTCGCGTCCGCGTGCTCGAGCTCAGCAACGCCGGTGCCGACGACGGCACCCACCGCTGCCCCCACCGCTGCGGCCACCGCTGCGGCCACGGCTGCACCCACAACTGCACCGACCGCAGCCACAAAGCCCTGCACCGTCGGCGTCTCCTGGAACAACTTCCAGCAGCCGCGCTGGGCGGCGCACGACAAGCCGGGCATTCAGAAGACCGTCGAGGCGGGCGGCGGGAAATACATCGACGCTGACGCGAACCTCAGCAATGAGCAGCAGCTGACAGACGTCTCTACCCTCATTTCGAAGGGCGCCAATGTCTTGATCCTGCTCGCTCAGGACAACAAGGCGATCCTGCCGGCGCTCAAGCAGGCGTCCGATGCCGGGATCCCGGTCATTGCCTATGACCGACTCATCGAGGACCCGAGCATCCTGTACATCACGTTCGACAACGTCGCTGTTGGTGCGGCCCAGGCCAAGGCTATCCTGACGAAGGTCCCGAAGGGCAACTACGTCCTCATCAAGGGCGACCCGGGTGACCCGAACGCCTCGACATTCCTGCCGCAAGGCTGGGATAACGCGGGCCTCAAGGCCAAGATCGCTTCCGGTGACATCAAGATCGTCGGGCCGGCGACCGGCACGTTCACCGACGCCTGGAAGACCGAGACGGCCCAGGCGAACATGGAAACGATCATCGACAAGGCCAACTCGTCCGGACAGAAGATCGATGCCATCCTCGACGAGAACGACAGCACGGCGCTCGGCGTCGTGGCCGCTCTCACGGCCAAGAACTACGGGTTCCCGCCGCTCAGCGGCCAGGACGGCGACCCGGCCAACCTGAACAACGTAGCCCTCGGCAAGCAGTTCGTTGACGTGTTCAAGAACGCCAATGAGCTCGGCAAGGCCGCCGGGGCCGCCGCGTTGGCGCTCTGCGCGGGCACCAAGATGGCCAGCCTGACGCTTCCGTCCGGCCTCATCGACCCGACCGTCGCCCCGGCGGCCGGTCTGTCGGCCAAGCCCTTCGTGACCCCAGGCGGCACGACCGTCAGTTCATTCATCCTCCAGCCGACCCCGCTGACCGCGGACACCCTCCAGGTCGCGATCGATGCCGGCCAGATCACCAAGGCGGACCTCTGCAAGGGGGTGGTCGCAGCTTCTGCACCACCTGCTTGCAAGTGACGATAATCTAGCTCTGACAAGACACAGTCAGACCTGCGTCCCCGGGGCAACACCCCGTGGACGCAGGTCCTTTTCGTGGAACAGGAGAGCCACCGTGACGAACGTGGCCGATGCGCCACCGGTACATGTTCAGACGCAGCCGCCGTCGCGGCGATCCATGTCTGGGCTCATTGCGCAGACCGAAGTCGATCTCCGGCTGTTCGGGATGCTCGTCGCGCTTGCGGTAATCCTGCTCGCCTTCGACATCCTGAGCGGCGGGCAGATGATCAGCCCGACGAACATGGTCACGCTCTCTGTGCAGGCGACGGGCATCGCGATCATCGCGACCGGGATGGTGCTGGTCATCGTCTCGCGTAATATCGACCTCTCGGTCGGGTCACTGGTCGGTTTCGTGGCCATGAGCTACGCGCTGCTGATGACCGACTGGTTCCCCAACATCCTGCACTTGCCTGCTGACTTCCCTCTGACGTGGGCGATCGCCCTCGCCATCGGGATCGCAATAGGCGCCGCATTCGGTGCCGTGCAGGGTTTCATCATCGCCTACGTCGGCGTGCCCTCGTTCATCGTCACCCTCGGCGGCCTGCTGACCATCCGCGGACTCGTCTGGTACCTGTCGCAGGGCGCCGCCGTCTCCGGCCTTGACCCAACCTTCCAGCTCATCGGCGGAGGGGCCGCGGGCTCGATGGGCGCGACACTGACGTGGGGCGTCGGGGTTGTCGGCTGTCTCGCAGTCGTCGCGTTCCTCTTCAGTGCCCGCCGGCAGCGGCGCCGGTTTGGGTTCCCCATCAGACCCATGTGGGCCGAGACGGTGATCGGCGGGGTCGGTTGCCTCGCAATTCTCGGTCTGGCCGCCTTTGCCAACGCGAATTACTGGCCGAAGGGCCTGGCGGATAGATACGCCGCGGACCACGGCATCGCCGTCCCGGCGGGAGGCCTGCAGATCTCCACCGGGTTCCCGTACCCGATCATGATCCTCATCGGCGTGACGATCGTGATGAGCTGGATCGCGAAGCGCCGCCGCTTCGGCCGGTATGTCTACGCCTACGGCGGCAACCCCGACGCGGCCCTGCTGGCCGGTATCAATACCCGCTGGACGATCATGAAGACGTACGTCGTGATGGGCATCCTGTGCGCCCTGGCGGCGGCCATCGCGGCAGCCCGACTGAATGGGTCGACCCTCGACGTCGGCCAGAGCTACGAGCTTTACGTCATCGCGGCCGCCGTGGTCGGCGGCACATCATTCGCGGGCGGCACCGGATCGATCGCGGGCGCGGTCGTCGGGGCCTTCGTCATGCAGTCGATTGCGTACGGCCTCAGCTTCAACGGGGTGAACTCACCGGGCCAGAATGTCGTTGCAGGAATCGTCCTGATCCTCGCTGTCGGCTTCGACGCGTGGAACCGGCGCCGGTCTCGCAGCTCTTGACGGAGGGACCACTTTGACGGTTGCAGATGGCACTCCGCTCGTGGAGATGCAGCACATCAACGTCGCCTTCGGGGGCGTTCACGCAGTCCAGAACGTAACGGTCGACCTTCGGCCCGGCGAGGTCGTCGGTCTGGTCGGTGGCAACGGAGCCGGCAAGACTACGTTGATCCGATGCCTGTCCGGCGCGCATCCGGCCGACTCGGGCCAGATCCTCATCGACGGTCAGCCGGTGTCGATCGCCAACCCACGTGATGCCAAGGCGCTCGGGATCGAGACCATCTACCAGACTCTGGCGCTGGCCGAAAATATCGATGCGTCGGCCAACGTCTTCCTCGGCCGGGAACTGACAAGCCGGTTCGGCGATCTCGACGACGCGGCAATGGAGTCCGCCACGCGGCGGGTCATGGGGCGGCTGAACCCTAACTTCAAGAACTTCAAGACGCCTGTCGTGTCGCTCTCCGGTGGCCAGCGCCAGGCGATTGCCATCGGCCGCGCAGTCCATTTCAACGCCCGGATCCTGATCATGGACGAGCCGACGGCGGCGCTGGGCCCGGCCGAGACTGCCCAGGTTCGCGACCTGATCAAGCAGCTCAAGTCGGAGGGCATCGGGATCTTCCTTATCAGCCACGACATCCACGACGTCTTCGACCTCGCGGACCGGATCAGCGTCATGCTCCACGGCAAGCTCGTCGGCACGGTCAACAAGTCGGACGTGACGACGGACGAAGTCTTGGCCATGATCATCATGGGCAAGATGCCAGAAGAAGTGACCCAGAAGGACCTGGCCATGCTCCACGAGTGATGAACCCGGGTCCTGACTGAACGGCGCCCGCGAGGGCGCCGTTCCGATTCTCGACACCGACCGATGCCCCGGGCCGCAAGCCACCGGCGAGTGACACCGCATGCAGGGCGACGCCGAGCGGCTCGAGCAGCGCGCCCTCCGCGTCCGACATGTTGTCGGGCAGGGTGACGATGCGTCGCTCCGGCCATGCCATCTGCTCCCGGAGGGCGCCGTCGGTGACTCCCCGGTGGGCGTCCGAGCCGCACGGTCCGACCGCCGTGACGCGGAGCAGTATCTCGCCGTCGGCGGGCGCCGGGGCTGCTTCGTCTGTGATGGTCAGGTCCCGGGGCGAACGAGACGAAGGGCGCGCATTAGCTGGGCCTCCGGATCGACGCTAGCGCGCTGAGTCGGGTGGCGGACCGGACGATTCGCGCACGACGACTGACGGCGCGAGCAGCTGGACCACCGGGGCGCCGCCGGGCCCCGCAATGTCAATCGCGGCTCGCACGCCTACGGCGGCCATCTCGGCCATCGGCTGCCTTACCGATGTGAGTGCCGGATTGGTGTACTCGGCCATCGGCAGGTCGTCGAACCCGACGATCGACACGTCTCTTGGGACCATCATGTTCATTCGCCCGGCGGCGTGTATCGCGCCTATGGCCAGCAGGTCCGTCGAGGCCAGGATCGCCGTCGGTGGAACCGGCAGGTTCATCAGCGCTTCGAAGGAAGCGGCGCCGCCCCTGAGGTTGTTCTCAACCTCGCAAATGTAGTTGTCGAGGATCGGCAGACCCGCGTCCGCCATCAAATCGAGGAATGCGGCTCGCCGCTCGCCGATGTCGCCGAGCAGGCGTCCCTCGCTGAAGCCGCCTCCAACGAACGCGATCCGCTTGTGGCCGAGGTCGGTCAGGTGAGCCAAGAGCCCCGCGACCCCGGCCCGGTTGTCGACGCTGACCGTGGAGATGCCCGGAACCGGCACCGATCCCTGCCACAGGCCGACGACGTTGATGTTCGTGTCACGCAGGTCTTCGAGGAGGCGGGGCTGGTCGCTCGTGTCGCCGAGCAGAAGGATGGCATCGCAATGGCGAGTCTCGAGGACGGCTCGTAGGGCGATGGCCTCGTCCGTCTTGCCGTGGGCGTGGCCCAGGACGACGTTGTAGCCACGCCTGTTTGCCTCGGACGAGATGGCGTCGACGGCTCCGGCGAAGAATGGGTCCGTAATCTCGCGAACTATTACTCCGAGCAGCATCGTCCGGGCGCCTCGCAGGCCCCTGGCCAGCGGATTGGGCCGGTAGCGCATCTGGCGGGCGACTTCTAGCACGCGTTCGCGCGTCGCCGGGTTGATCGGAACGACGGTCGGCGCCCCGGTCAGGACCCGCGACACGGTGCTCTGCGAGACGCCACTGGCTCGGGCGATGTCCTGCATCGTCGGGATCCGCGACTGGCGCTGCGGGGCCGTTGTGACTCCGTTGCCCGGCGCCGCGGGAGCCGTGGTGCGCGAGGGCGCGGGTCCTTCGGTTACCCGTCGGGCCACGACTGTTCGTTTCGCCCTCGTGGCGGGCTTGGCCTTGCTATCTGTCATCTGACATCCGTGACATGCCGGTCCGATTCATGGCGGGAATCTCACAATGCTCGCTGAGAATACTGAATGGTAGCCATGGAATGCGCGGGAATAGTGCCGCAGGACGCACCCGCGGCTGTCCTGTGAAGCTCGAGCGCTCGGGGCGAAACGCGGTCCGGCGATTGGGCCGAGTTGACCGCATCCGCCGTGTCTGCCGTGAGTACCAGGCTCCAGTCCACGTTGCCGGGACAGTGGATCTCCACGTCGGCGGCGTTGCGGAAGTCGCGGTTGACGATTGTGACCGCGGTGCCGGCCTCTTTGCGCGATGCGGTGGCGCTGACGGCCCGGCCACCCGCCGGCAGCGCCGCGCTGGCAACATCCACCTCGATGGCGTCGGCGCCGATGTGCGGCCGGTGGAGTGCGAAGGCGTGGTAGGTGGGCGTCTTCACGCAGCTCGCCCCGTCCGTGACGATGACCGACTGAAGGACGTTGACGACCTGGGCCAGATTGGCCATCGAGAGCACGGCACACTGCCTGTGGAAGCCCTCGAAGGCGATGGCGACGGCCAGGGCGTCCCGAAGCGTGTTCGACTGTTCGAACGTGACCGGCGTGCGCCGGGGTACGTCGCCGGGTCCCCAATTGCGGGCCTCCGGATGCCAGACGCCGTATTCGTCCAGCGCGACCCGCGCTCGATGCCCCGCGGGAGCGAAGTGGGCCAGCCGTGCGGCCGTCCGCTGGATCAGGCTCTCGGTCGACTCTGCCTCGGTCAAGAGCGTGTAGTAGTCTTCCTCGTCGAAGCCCGTCTCCGCGCCACCCCTGATCCAATAGCGGTGGATCGAGAGGTGGTCCATGAGGCCGACGTTGGGGCCGAGCGCTTCGAGGAACCGGACATTCCAGTCCCGGTCCAGCATCGACTCGGGCAGCGGCTCGTCTTCCATACCGACGGCCACGAGTTCCACGTTGGGATCGATGTGGCGCAGCATCGTCGCGTAGCGCCTGTACTCGTGGGCGTAGGCCGCCGCGTCGTAGCGGCCGCCGCAGTCCCACGTCTCGTTGCCGATGCCCCACAGCCGGACGCCCCATGGCTCGGGGTGGCCGTTGGTGGCCCGAAGTCGCGTCAGGCTGGAGTCCGCGCCGACGTTGACGTACTCGAGCCACTCGCACGCTTCCTGGATCGAACCCGTCCCCACGTTGACGGCAAGGTACGGTTCCGCGCCCAGTCGTTCTGCCAGCGCCATGAACTCGTGGGTACCGATGCCGTTCGTATCCGGCTCCAGCTGGCCGCACGAAGTGTTGAGCGTCGTTGGCCGGGACTCCGGCGCGCCGATTCCGTTGCGCCAGTGGTAGTGATCCGCGTAGCAGCCGCCGGGCCATCGGAGCAGCGGTACCGGCAGTTCCCTGAGCGCGGCCACGACGTCCGTTCGGGGCCCATCGACCGCGGCCGCGCCCTTGCTCGCAGCAGAGTCGCCTGCCCAGATGCCGCCGTAGCAGCATCGGCCCAGGTGCTCGGCAAAGTGGCCGTAGAGGCGGGGCGAAATGGCGCCCAGCGGCTCCTCTCCGACACTGATCGAGGCTTGCGGCACGGACTTTCCCTTGCTGACGGGCACATCGCGGCAGCAATCCATGCTGCATGCAAACGATTGAAGCATAGCATTGCAGCGGCAAACGAGGTCGCTTTCGGCGACCTAGTTCCGCCTCGAATTCAGCGGCGATCGGCCCGGGTCCGGCTGGTCTCGGCGTCAAATCCCTGAAACTTCGTGTTGCAGGCCGGCGACGGGCCGCCTTTCAGGTTGAATGCCCAAACTGTCGCAAACGTAGCCGCTCGAAGCCCGCGGCTCCGTGCAGACCTCGGAGCGACCCCGCAACCGGTCGACCGTCCTGGACGCCGAACAGCGCCAGCGCCGCCCTCGCTGCTGCGCTCGGAAGCAGTTCGCTGGGCCTGACTTTCGATGCGAGCGCGCGGCGTGATCCTTCAGATTAGGCAAATAGTTAATTCAGCATAGCTTCAGTGCGAGGGGCCATACCTTGCGCCAATGGGCCCCTACTCCGACCCCGGGCCCGCTCCCACTCAGCGCGAGTTGAAGTGACGGTCGGACGCGAGAGGCAGCGAAACATGAAGGTAAGGTTGGCGGCAATCGCCATGATCATGGTCGGGGTGGGGGCGGTCGCCCTGGTCGTGGTCGGCCCGGCGATCGGGGCTTCGTCCAGTTCGCAATACATAACCGCGACCGTAAGCACGGGAACCGTCAGCGCCACTTCGGTGGCCACAGGGACCGTCGCCGCGAGCACCGTCTACGGGCTCGTCTTCGGCGACACGGCCGCAATCGTCAGCACGGTCGCGACAACGTCGGGCAGCGGCGGTACGACCAGCAGCAGCGCCGGCGGCTCGCTGACGTGGCCGGTCCTCACCGTGTCGGCATCAGTCGGCCAGCAGGTCACCAAGGGCACCGTCCTTGCAACCGCTGATTCGACCGCCGCCCAGCTCGCCCTCACCTCTGCCCAGGCGACGCTCGCGTCGGACCAGTCCAAGCTCTCTACGGACCAGAGCGGCGCGACCTCCCTTACGCTCGCGGAGGCGAAGAACAGCCTCAGCCAGTCGTCCAACAGCTATTCGCAGGCCAGGTCGAGCGCGACCAACACCTACGCTCAGAACGCCCTCAAGCTGTCCCAGGCCCAGGCGGCCGTGACGGCGGCACAGAACCAGCTCAGCGCGGACACAACCGCCAACGCAGGGGCCACGGTCATCTCCAAGGACCAGGCCGCCCTCGCGACGGCCCAGCAGAACCTTTCGTCGACGCAGCTGAGCGTCAACCAGTCGAACCAGCAGGCGTCCCAGTCGGTGACCAACGCGTCGCTGAGTTACCAGGCGGCCCAGCTCGCTTACCAGTCGAAGGTGGCTCCGGCCACGACCGCGACGATCCAGGCCGACCAGGCCACCGTTGCCTCGGCTCAGGCCGCGGTCGACGCGGACCAGGCGGCGGTCAATGACGCGACGCTCACGGCCCCGGCCGACGGACTGATCATCGCGGTCAACGTCCTGCCGGGCGTGAACGCTCCCAGCGGCTACGCGATCGAGGAATCGGTCGGGCCGATGGTCGCCAACGCCGCCTTCGCCGAGTCCGATATCGCCAACTTGAAGGTCGGCCAGAGCGCCACGGTCTCCGTCTCCGGAGCCGGAGTGTCGGTCCCCGGAACTCTCAAGGAAATCGTGCCAGTGGCGTCGTCCTCGAGCGGCGCCAGCAGCGTGGCGACCTACGCAGTCGCGGTGACACTGACCAGCCCTCCGGCGACCGTCCTTGCGGGCATGAGTGCAACGATCACGGTCACGACCGCATCGGTTGACAACGTCCTGAGAGTGCCGGCCACGGCACTGCAGGGTTCCGCCGCCGCGGGATATAGCGTCCAGGTTCTCAACGGCGACGGTAGCATCTCGACTCAAGCCGTCCAGGTCGGTCTCGTGACGACGTCGATGGCGCAGATAACCAGCGGGCTCAGCGCCGGTCAGTCGGTCGTGACCGGAACGGTCTCCGCGAAGAACAACACCACCACCGGCGCGAGCAGCGTCAGCGGTATCAACTCCCTGACGGGCGGCGGCCTCTCCGGCGGCGGGTTCGGACGATGAGCAGCCTTGCAGCTGAACCCATCATCACCCTCGACGAAGTCAGTCGCGTGTACGACCTGGGCAAGGTCCAGGTACCGGCCCTCAACGATGTGACCCTGAATGTCGCCAACGGCGAGTTCCTCGCCATCGTCGGACCGTCCGGTTCGGGCAAGTCCACGATGATGAACATCCTGGGGTGCCTGGACCGCCCGACATCCGGGCGCTACGTCCTCGACGGCCAGCCGGTCGACGAACTGGACGACGACGGCTTGGCTCTCGTCCGAAGCCGCTCGATCGGCTTCGTGTTCCAGAGCTACAACCTCCTGCCTCGAACGAGCGCTCTCGAGAACGTGGCCACGCCCTTGATGTACCAGGGCGTCGGCCGCAAGGAGCGGCTGCGCCGGGCGCAGTCCGCGCTCGAGCGGCTCGGCCTGGGCGATCGTCTGCACCACATCCCATCGGAACTCTCCGGCGGCCAGCAGCAGCGCGTCGGCATCGCCCGGGCGCTCGTGACCGAACCGGCCCTGATCCTCGCCGACGAGCCCACCGGCAACCTCGACTCCCATTCGGGCGCGGAGGTCCTCGAACTGTTCGGCGACCTGCACGCGCTGGGCCGGACGATCGTTCTCATCACCCACGACGGCGCCGTGGCCGCGGCTGCCGACCGGGCCGTCCATCTTCGAGACGGTCAGATCCAGGAAGCGGTGCGCGAATGAAGGTCACCGATCTCGTAGGGCTTGCGCTTTCGCGCCTGGGCACCGGCAAGCTGCGGACCGCGCTGACGATGCTCGGCATCATCATCGGCGTGGCCTCCGTGGTGGCACTCGTTAGTGTTGCCGAAGGCGCCACGGCCGGTATCAGCAACCAGCTCCAGTCACTGGGAACGAACCTCGTGACAGTGAGCCCCGGCGCGGTCCGGACGGGGGCGACGCGAGGAGCAGCCGGCTCGGCCACAACTCTCACCCTCGCAGACGCCACCGCGCTGGCCGGCCTCGCCGACGTGCAGGCGGTGGCCCCGGAGCTGACGACCAACAAGCTCGTCGTCGTGGGGTCGCAGAACGAAACGGCCCGCGTCGTCGGCACCACGCCCGGCTATCTCCCGGTCTTCGCCTACCAGGTCTGGGTGGGATCGTTCCTCAGCCAGTCGGCGGTCGACAACAACCTCCGCGTGGCCGTGATCGGGGCGACGACCGCGACCAACCTCAGCCTGACCCAGGCTTCGATCGGCTCGACCATCGATGTCGGCGGCCTGCCGTTCGAGTTGATCGGGATCCTCCAGCCTAAGGGCGGGACGACGACGGCGGACGATCAAGTGATGATCCCGCTATCGACGGCCCACGAGCTCCTCGTCGGCAGCAACAGCGTCTCGGCCATCGGCCTGAGCGCAACCAGCCAGGACGCCATAAACACCGTCTCGGCCGAGATCACCTCGACGCTCGAGCAGCGACACGGCATCACCAACGGCGTGGACGACTTCTCGATCGCCACGCAGGCGCAGTTGCTCGGAACCGTCGGCAACGTCAGCGGTGTGCTGACGCTGCTGCTGGCCGGCATCGCATCCATATCGCTGCTGGTCGGCGGCATCGGGATCATGAACATCATGCTGGTCTCGGTCCGGGAGCGGACGCGCGAGATCGGCATCCGCAAGGCCATCGGTGCCCGAGGCCGCGACATCCTCTCGCAGTTCCTGGTCGAGGCACTGGCACTTTCCCTTGCCGGCGGCCTGATCGGCATCGGTGTCGGCGTGATCGCCTCGTTCGGGATCGGCACTTACGCCGGCTGGGGCTTCATCTTCAACCCGGCGACCGTGGCCGTCGCGGTCGGCTTCAGTCTCATCGTCGGGATCGTCTTCGGCGTCTGGCCCGCCAGCCAGGCTGCTCGACTCGACCCCGTCATCGCCCTTCGATACGAGTAGGACTTCGAAATGGACGCAAGCAGAAGACCTCAGGACGCTTCCTTGAAGCCGGCGAAGCAGCCGGCAAAGTCCGACCGAACGACGATCGCGCTGGTCCTCGTGGCCGCCCTCGTGGCAGTCGGCGGCATCGGGTTCGCCATCGGCCACGTGACCGCCCCGAGCGCGGTTGCCGCCAACGCAGCCGGACGGGCCGCCTTCGCCCGGCCGTCCCTGGCTCCCGGCCAGACGTTCAATCCGAGCACGGTTGCCGGGCGTGGCCTCGGCAGCGTTGCCGGCGGCATCAGCGGGACGGTCCAGTCGATCAACGGCACCACGATGACCGTCCAGGAAGCCAACGGCACGGTCGTGACCGTCGACCTCTCCGGGACGACTACCTACCACGGTGAGACGACCGCGAGCCCGAGCGCCATCCAGGTTGGAACCGGCGTCACAGTCCAGATCGACACCGCGGCGCTGGCCAGCCAGACACCCGTTCCAAGCGCCTCCGGTGCCCTCGGCGGACGCACGCTGACGGCCGCCAGCATCCTCATCACCCAGCCATAGACGCATGGAGCCGGTCATGAACCCGCTTGTCGTCGAGGATGACGCCCGCCTGAACCGCCTTCTGCGGCGACTGCTGAGCCAGGATCGAAACCTGGTGGAGACGGCCATGACGGCCGAGGAGGGATTGGCTGCCGCCGGCGCCAATCTCGCTTTCGACGCGATCATCCTCGACGTCGGCCTGCCGGACCGGTCCGGCCTGGACGTGGCGAGAACACTCAGAAGGGGCGGCTCGACCGTCCCGATCCTGTTCCTCTCCGCGCGCGACTCCGTCGGCGATCGAGCCGCCGGCTTCGATGCCGGCGCCGACGACTACATGGTCAAGCCCTTCTCTTACGAGGAGCTGCTGGCCAGGTTGCGCGCGCTGGTTCCGCGTCCGCCATCCCCCACCGCGGGGCCGCTCAAGGCCGGCGCCTGACGGCGAGGCGGCGCTCGACAGGGCGCCGCATATTTGCGGACGGCCCTCGACGAGAAACCAGCCAAGCGTGAGCGGGGCTGCTACTATCGCATCCGTGCCGACATGGCTCAGCGGTAGAGCAGCTGCTTCGTAAGCTGCTTCCCGCCTCTGGCCGCCTTAGCTCAGTGGTAGAGCAGCGGTTTCGTAAACCGCAGGTCCTGGGTTCGAATCCCAGAGGCGGCTCCACTCCCCGGACCCGGTCCGGGCCGCGGCTTGCCCGTCCGAGCCGACGCTACGCCGCCCGGATCTCCAGCACGGACTTGATGGCGGCGTGGAATGCGTCGCAATCGCAGATCCAGAAGAAGAGCTGCTGACCGACGGGCGTGGCCGCGGGAACCCAGTAGACCATCTGCAGGCGGACCCTATGGCCCGGCGCGATGACCGGGCCTATGGCCGGGCAGTTCAGCAGGTATGTGACCCCTCCGCCGACCTCGTTGTCCGGCATGTCGAAGATCGACTGCTTATAGCCGGGGCACGGATCCAGCGGGGCGGGAGTGTCGCCGGTGTTGGTGAGAACGATGGAGTAGTTCATCGACCCGCCGGCGACCGCAAAAGCGGGCAAGTCGATCTCGCTCACCTGGATATCGAAAAGCCACAGCGGCGGACGGACACTGGCCGTCGGAACGCTCGGTAATGGTGTGGCGTCCGTCCAGGAGATGAGTGGACTGGACGACGGTTCGGCCGAAGCGACCGTCGACAGGGGCTCGCTCGACGCCGGTTCGGCCGATTCGACCTTCGACACCGGCTCGCTCGACACCGGCTCAGCCGACAGGCTCGGTTGCGCCGACGTCACGGCCGATTGCGATCCAGCCCCACTCGGCTGCGATCCGGTCGTCTGGCCGGGCAGGTAGCGCGACGCGCCCATCGCCACTGTTGCCATCGCGACGACAACCAGGATGGCCAGCGCGGTGACCGCCGGCTTCCGACCGCTCAGTCGAGCCCGAAAGACGACTTGATCGGCGCTATCGGCATGACCGCTCGCGAAGGCCTCGTCCCTCATTGCTGGTCCTCCCCAATGCAGGCCCACAAGACGCGCAGGGGCCGCTGGATGGGGCGCGGGTCGGCGTCGCGGCGCTCCACGGCCGGTTCGGTCAGGGGGCCGGGGCTGGCCTCGGTGTCACGGCCAGGACGCCCAGCGCGGCAACGGCGAGGGCCAGGATGATCGGCCATGCAGCGACGACGCCGACTGCGTCCGACGCCAGGCCGAGGGTGGAGGGGGCAAGCAGCACGGCCGCGCCCGAGGCGAGGGTCGATCTGGCAGCGGCCGAGACCGGGGCCTTCGGCGCGCTCTGGAGCGCCGCCGTAAGCCCGACGGGCCAGCACGGAGCAGTGCCCAGGCCGCCGAGGAAGAGGCCCAATCCGGACAGGATTGGCACGGTCGAAACCCACACCAGGCCGGATCCGACGAGCACAATGCCGAGCCCGGCGGCGAGAATGCCGCGCGACGCTCGTCCAGCACCGAGGCCGCGGCCGATCGCGGCGCGGCCGGTGAACATGCCGACGACGAAAAGGCTGGCCAGCAGGGTCGCGTCGGCAGTGGAAACGCCGGTCCGCTTGCCCACGATCGTGGAGCCCCAGAAGACGAACGAGAATTCGATGGACACGCACAGAACCAGGAGCGCCCAGGCGAACCAGTAGTCGGCGGGCAGCCTGGCCCGGGGCGGACGGACGGAACTGCGGGCCTCGGCGGCGCGCGGCCGCAGCAACGTCAGGGCGATGATGGCGGCGAGCGGCAGTAGGAGTGCCACCTTCCAGGCGTGCAGCCCGGCGACGGCGAGCCCGATCACGACAGGCGCAGCCGCGGCGGTGACCATCGAGAGAGCGTTGGCCTGGCCGATCAGACGCCGCGTTTCGACGCTGTTCGGGCGGTTGAGCCTGATGTTGACGTCCGTGCCGACGAGTCCGCCGCCGAGCCCCATCAGGAAGGCGCCGGTCAGTGAGAACGGCAGGCTCGGCGCCAGCATAACGAGACCGAGCGCAACTATGAGCACGGCGACCGCCACGTCCATGAGCCAGCGCGATCCTACCCGGCGCGCGATCGCGTCCGCGCCGACGCCGGCGACCAGCACGCCGACCGCTAGTGCCGAAGCGTGCAGGCCGGCCTGAAAGTCGGTCAGACCGAGGTCGATCCGCAGGTATGGCGTGGCATTGCCGATGCCGTAGAGGACGTAGCCCCAGACCGCCAGGTACGAGTACGAGATCCAGGTCGCCCGCTTGTCCTGCGCGGGGATCTGGGGCGCGGGCTCGATCGCGTCGGCCAAGCCTATGCCTCGACTTCTATGACTGTCGCCAGGCGCAGGTCGCCGACGCTTCGCCCGACGCGAACTTCGAAGCGACCCGGCTCGACGGCCCAATCGGCGGCCGCTTCGTCCCAGTGGCGGAGCGCCCATGGATCGACCGGGACGGCGACCTCGACCGTCTGACCGGCGGCAGCCTCAACCGAAGCGAATCCACCAAGCCACAGGAGCGGCCGCTCGACGGCGCTGTCCGGCCGGGCCAGGTACAGCTGCACGACCTCGCGACCCGGCCTCGAACCGGAGTTGCGGAGACGGACTGTGACCGCGGCGCCACTTGCCGGGCTCCCGGCTCCGTGGCCGCTGGATCCGTGGCCGCGCGCCGCCTCGGCCGCCGGCTCAACGTCCAGGTACGTCCAGGTCGTGTACCCGCCGCCGTGGCCGAATGGGAAAGCGGGCGCCACCTCGTTCTGCAGCCACGCCTTGTAACCGACGTGCAGCCCCTCGGAGTAGAGGAGCGTGCCGTCGACGGGTTGAGTGTCGAGGACCGGCACGTCGGCCATCTCGGCCGGCCATGTCGTCGGCAGGCGACCTCCCGGCTCGACGCGTCCCAGCAGCATGTCCGCCAGCGCGTTGCCCGCTTCCTGGCCGGGGAACCACGTCAGCAAGATCGCGGCCACGTCCTCGCGCCAGGGCATCTCCACCGGCGAGCCCGCCGAAACCACGACGATCGTCCGCGGGTTGGCCGCTGCCACGCGCCGGACCAGTTCGTCCATGGCCGGCTGGAGGGAAAGAGACGTGCGATCGCGCCCCTCGGTCTCGTCCTGGTCCGTGGTGCCGATGACGAGAACGACCGCATCCGCTCCGCGGGCGAGAAGCTCGGATTCCGCCAGGGCTTCGGCCGGGGTCACGGTCGGCTTCTCGATGGACAAGTCAATGGTGACGTGGTTATGGTCGTAGAACTTGCGCCAGCGGGCCCGGAACTCTACCGGCCGGCCGGCTTGCAGGTCGACCTCGGCCACGTGGTACGGCTGATTTCCCCAAAGGTCGTCGAGCTCGAAGACTTCGAGTGGTTCGCCCTCCTCGACGATTAGCTTGCCGTCGAGCCAGACCGCGGTCCGACCACGCGCCTTGAGCGCGATGCGATGCTTGCCGCTCACCGGCGACACGATTCGGGCCGAGATTTCCAGCACGGACTGGCCTGCGAGAACTGGATCGCCGCCCCACACCAGCCGGCCATCGGGGCGGATGTCGCGGCGCAGCTCCTGCCCGACATCGCCGTCGAGTGGCGCGGTCGGCGACGCGGGACCGCCGGCGCCGGCTTCGTCGAGGATCCGGACGAGGATGCCGGGCTGCCCGGCCTTCGCGCCGGCCTCGGCGGGGAGCAGCACCTCATTCTCCGCCACGCGCTGCCAGCCGGGGCGTATCGCGTCGGCGGGGTTGNNACCGCCAGGCGGCGCAACTTCGCGGCGTCGAGCGGCAGGATGCCGTCGTTGGCGAGGAGCACGGAGCCGGCCGCGGATGCCCGCCGAACCAGTGCCGACACTTCGGCCTGGGGCGGCCGGATGGCGAGGGGCGCGGCCGCGGGCACTCCCTCCAGCGCACCTACGCGCGCCGCCAGGCGGAGGAGCCGCCGGATCTTGTCGTCGATGGCGTCCCGGCTCACCTCGCCGCGACGGACGGCCGCGAGCAGCGCATCGCCCCAAGGCCCGTCCGGGCCCGGCATGACCAGGTCCATCGCCGCCCGCCCGGCTGGGACAGTTCTCTTCGTTGCGAACCAGTCGCTCATCACCAGGCCGTCGAAGCCCCAGGCGGTCTTGAGCGGGTCGCGCAGGAGGTCGTTCTCCGTCATCGGCGTCCCGCGAACGCCGCTGTAGGCGGCCATCACGGACCACGCCCGGGTCTCGCGGATGGTTCGCTCGAACGGGGCCATGTACAGCTCGCGCAGCGGCCGCTCGTCGACTTCGACGCTGAGCTTCTGGCGCTCTGTCTCCGAGTCGTTGCAGACGTAGTGCTTGGGGCAGCCGCCAACGCCGCGCGACTGGAGCCCGCGAACGTACGCAGTGGCGATCCGGCCGGTCAGGAGCGGATCCTCCGAGAACTGCTCGAAATGACGACCGCCGAGGGGGGAGCGGTGGAGGTTGATCGTGGGACCTAGCAGCACGTCGACGCCCTTAGCCCGGGCCTCGCCGGCCAGCAGGGCACCGATCTCGGCGACGAGGTCCTCATCCCAGCTCGCCGCGAGGGCCGTGGGGCTGGGCAGGCTCGTCGTGGTCTCGTCGTGCCCAACTGACCCGCCTTTGACGCCGGCCGGGCCGTCGGAAACGACAACCGCCCGCAAGCCGACCGCGGGCGCGTCGTAGGTCTTCCAGAAGTCGATGCCGGTGAGCAAGCGGACCTTCGTCTCGACATCCAGTCCGGCGATAGCCCGCTCGACGGCCACTTCCACGAGGGCCTCGTAGTCCGTTCCGGGCGCGCCGGTGCTCACCTTGGACCTCCGTTGAATCGTGCGATTGGAACTCGTCCAGTCTAGCCGCAGGCCGCCTTTTCGCTCCTATGGACAAGGCCTCTAGTTACGGCTGCAAGTGTTGGCGAGTTATTGCGTAGAATTGCAGCATGTCGAAACGACTTGCGGAAGTGGCACGAAAAGTCGGCGTGAGCGAGGCCACGGTCAGCCGCGTGCTGAACGAGAAGCCCGGAGTCTCCGAGCCGACGCGCCAGGCCGTCCTCACAGCCCTGGATGTACTGGGCTACGAACGCCCCACGAAGTTGCGGGGCGAGAGGGCCCGGCTCGTCGGTCTCGTCCTGCCGGAGCTGCAGAACCCGATCTTCCCCGCGTTCGCGGAAGTGGTCGGGGGGGCTCTGGCGCAGCGCGGTTTCACACCGGTCCTTTGCACACAGACCGCCGGCGGCGTCTCCGAGGCGGACTACGTGGACCTGCTCCTCCAGCAGCAGGTGTCGGGGATCGTCTTCGTCGGAGGGCTGTACGCCCAGGAAGACGCGCCCCACGACCACTACGACCTGCTCGCCCGCCGCCACCTGCCCACCGTGCTCGTGAACGCGTCGGTCAAGGGTCTGGACTTCCCGTGCGTTTCGTGCGACGACTCGGTCGCCGTGGAGCAGGCGATGGGCCACCTGGTGTCGCTCGGCCACTCGCGTATCGGGGTCCTCATCGGTCCGCCGGATCATGTTCCCTCTCAACGCAAGCTCGCGGCGGCCCGGGCGGTGGCCACAAGGGCCGGGATAGCCCTCGAGCCCGATCAGATTGCCCACTCCCACTATTCGCTCGAAGGCGCGCAGGCGTCGGCGATGCGGCTACTCGAGGCGGGTGTGACCGGCATCGTGTGTGCAAGCGATCCGATGGCGCTGGGCGCGATCCGCGCGGCCAAGCGCAGCGGTCTCAACGTGCCGCGCGACGTCTCCGTAGTGGGCTTCGATGACTCCGCCCTGATGAACAGCATCGACCCTCCGCTGACGACGGTGCGCCAGCCGATCGAGCCGATGTGCCGCATGATCATCGAGCTGCTGGTTGGCCAGATAGACGGGACCGGGCTCTCCCACGACGAGCTGCTCTTCGAGCCGGAGCTGGTCGTACGCGGCTCCACGGCGCCGCCTCGCAGCTGATCCGGGACCCGCCGCCGGCCTGCGCCGCGGCTTCCCGCCAATTCGAGAGCGCCGGGGCCGCCAGCCGGCATCCTTCGCGGCCGACGACGGCTTTCAACCGCCCGATTTGACCCGTTTTGCCCGCAGGTGCTGGTCTGCGGCGCCCCAAGGGGCCATCATCGTTCGGTAGTTGCTGCGATTCAAGAACCATACGAACAATCGTTGTTCAGATCTTGCGTTGCTTTGTCGGATAGTGTACTTTGCTGCCTGCGTGGCCCAGGTGCCCTCCAGGTGCGACATCGGCCGCGCGACCGGAGCAGAGTCCAAGTGACAGACGGGGTACTCGAAGCCGCGGCAGGACAGCAGAGCAAGACCGCATCGGCCGACATGCCCAAGGGGACTCGCGAGCTCGCCGCCGACCAGTGGTGGCGCCGCGCGGTCATCTACCAGGTCTACGTCCGCAGCTTCGCGGACGGCAACGGCGACGGCATCGGCGACCTGGCCGGGGTCCGGTCGAAGCTGCAGTACCTCGCCGACCTCGGTGTCGACGCCATCTGGTTCACGCCCTGGTACGTGTCGCCCCTGGCCGACGGCGGCTACGACGTCGCGGACTACCGGGCCATCGACCCGGCCTTCGGCTCCCTCGGGGAAGCTGAGCAGCTGATCGCCGAGGCAAAGGCGCTCGGGATCCGGACCATCGTCGACGTCGTCCCGAACCACGTCTCTGACCAGCATCCCTGGTTCCAGGCCGCGCTTGCCGCAGCCCCCGGATCGCCGGAACGGGCCCGGTTCTGGTTCCGGCCGGGCCGGGGCAAGAACTGCGACGAGATGCCCAACGCCTGGGTCTCGAATTTCTGGGGCACCACCTGGACCCGGACCACCAACCCGGACGGAACTCCCGGGGAGTGGTACCTCCACCTCTTCTCGCCCGAGCAGCCGGACCTCAACTGGGACCATCCCGAGGTTCGGGCCGAGCACGAGGCCGTCCTGAGGTTCTGGTTCGACCGCGGCGTGGCCGGCGTCCGAATCGACTCGGCGGCGCTCCTCGTGAAGGACCCGGCGCTACCGGAGATTCCGGCCGAACCGAAGCCGGGCGAGCACCCCAATACGGATCGCGACGATCTCCACGTCATCTATCGCGGCTGGCGGGCCGTGGCGGACTCGTACCCGGATGAGCGCATCCTGGTCGGCGAGATCTGGCTGCCCGACATCGAGCGCTTCGCCAAGTACCTTCGGCCGGACGAACTCCACACCGCCTTCAACTTCGATTTCCTCGGTCGTCCGTGGAACGCCGTCGGATTGCGCGAGTCGATCGACACCACGCTCATCGCCCACGCGCCCGTTGGCGCGCCGCCGACTTGGGTTCTCTCCAACCACGACGTCACTCGGCCGGTCACGCGCTACGGGCAGGAGGACACGGCCTTCGCCTTCGCCACGAAGCGCGCCGGCACACCCACGGACCTGGATCTCGGCCGTCGCCGCTCCCGGGCCGCGGCGATGTTGTGCGCCGCGCTGCCGGGCTCGCTGTACATCTACCAGGGCGAGGAGCTGGGGCTGGACGAGGTCCAGGACCTGCCAGCCGAGCAGCGCCAGGACCCGATGTACCACCGTTCCGGCGGGGCGGATCCGGGCCGTGACGGTTGCCGCGTGCCGCTGCCGTGGGCCGGTGCCGAGCCGCCGTTCGGCTTTAGCCCACCCGCGGCTTCGGCGAAGCCATGGCTGCCGCAGCCGCGCCATTGGGCGAAGTTGACCGTCGAGGCCGAGCAAGGCGATCCCGGCTCGATGCTGAGCCTCTACCGGCACATGCTGAGGATCCGGCGGAGCGAACCGGACCTGGCCTGCGGCGATCTGCGCTGGCTGCCGTCGGGCGCCGAGGTGCTCGCGTTCGCCCGGGGCGAGGATTTCGTGAGCGTCACGAACCTGTCGCCCGCGCCCATCGAATTGCCCGCCGAGGCATCCGTGCTGCTCGCCAGCGCCGACCTCGCGGGTGGCCTGCTGCCGTCGGACGCGACCGCCTGGCTGCGACCCGACCGGCCCCAAACCGAGGACCGACTCCTCCGGTTCCCGACAGTGGGAGGAGAATGTTGATGGTGTGACGGCCCAGACACGCTATCAGGGGGACTCGGGCTCAAAGAGTGAAGCCCAGATTGATCGAGCTAGCATTTCAAGGTGAGTGAGGACATGACAGGCAAGCTCAACCGCAGGTTCCTTACGCTGGCGATGGCCGCCCTGGCCGTCGTCACCGTCAGCGCCTGCAGCGCCGCAAGCGCCACCCCGACCGCGGCTCCGGCCGCCGCCACCGATGCCCCGACCGCCGCCGGCACGGCCGCCCCGGCCGCCACCGACACGCACAAGCCCGTTTCGATCACCGTCGGCGTGCTCCGCCCCGGCGCGACTCAGGAAGCAACGGACGCCCTCAACCTCCAGATCACCGAGTTCGAAGCCAAGTACCCGTGGGTCACCGTTGTGCCGAATGAGTACAACTGGACCGCCCCCACGTTCACGGCGCAACTCGCCGGCGGCACCCTTCCGACCGTCTTCAACATCCCGTTCACCGACGGCAAGGGCCTGATCGCCCAGCACCAGATCGTCAACATCGACTCGCGCGTCCGCGCCCTCGGCTACGCCGACAAGTTCAACCCGAACGTCCTCGTAAACGGCGAAGACGCTGACGGCAAGATCTACGCAGTGCCGATCACGGCCTACGGCATGTCGCTGACCTACAACCGGACCCTGTTCACCCAGGCCGGCCTCGACCCGAACAAGCCGCCCACGACGTGGGATGAAGTCAAGGCCGACGCCAAGATCATCGCGACCAAGACCGGCGTCGCCGGCTTCGCACAGATGGCAACCCAGAACACCGGTGGCTGGCAGCTGACGACCATGACCTACGCCCTCGGCGGCCGCATGGAGACCGTCGACGCCAAGACCGGCAAAGTCACCGCCACGGTGAACAACTCCTACACCAAGGCCGCTCTGACGTACCTTCAGGGCCTTCGCTGGACCGACAACTCGATGGGCTCCACCTTCGACTACAACTGGGGCACCATCAACCAGGAATTCGCGGCCGGCCAGATCGGCATGTTCACCGGCGGGTCGGACCTCTACACCGCCATGGTGCAGAACGACGCCCTCAAGGCCGCCGACTACGGCATCACCACCATCCCGCTCGCCAGTGACCCGAACGCGGGCGTCCTCGGCGGCGGCAACCTCGTCGCGGTCAACGTCATCTCCACCGAGGCCCAGCGCGACGCGGCCGTCAACTTCATCGATTTCTACTACATGAACAAGCTGCGCACCCAGGCCGGCGCCGTGGCTGACGCGCAGGCCCTCAAGGCCAACAACCAGCCCGTCGGCGTCCCCGCCCTGCCGATCTTCGACAAGGCCACCTACGACCAGTCCCTCGTCTGGATCAAGGATTACATCAACGTCCCGACGGACCAGATGACGCCCTTCACCAGCAAGATCAACACCCAGCCGCTGGTCACCGAACCACGCTATAACACGCAGGATCTCTACAAGGCCCTCGACCCGGTCGTTCAGGCGGTCCTGACCGACAAGAACGCGGACATCAGCAAGCTGCTCGACGCAGCCAATGTTGCGGTCCAGAAGATCATCGACACCCCGGCCGCCTCCTAGTCCATCACTCCCGGTGGGGGCCCTTCATCCCTGGGTCCCCACCGGGACTCTCATCCGCAGAAAGGCAGCAGCTCGGTCATGGACTCGACGGCAGTACGACCGGGGGCGACGAGCGGCAAGCGCAGGCGCAGCGGTCCGCTGGCCTGGGTGAGCCGGGACGGCCTCAGCTCGCTGTTCTTTCTGCTTCCACTCCTCCTGATCTTCGGGGCCTTCTCCTGGTTCCCGATCCTCCGCTCGTTCGTGATGGCGGTGCAGGAGACCAACCTGGTCTCGACACCCACGTTCGTGGGGCTGGACAACTTCGCCAACGTTCTCGCGGATCCGCTCTTCGGCAAGGCCATTGGCAACACGGCTTACTTCGCCATTCTGGCGCTGGTCATCGGCTACCCGATGCCGCTCGTGCTGGCCATCGTCATGAGCGAGACGCGGCGCTTCCGCAGCGTGTACAGCGCCCTCGCCTACCTGCCGGTCGTCGTGCCGCCCGTCGTTGCCGTGCTGTTGTGGAAGGTCTTCTACCGCGGCGGAACGAACGGCGCGTTCAACTCGATACTCGGCCTCGTCGGTCTCGGGCCGGTCCAATGGCTCGGGGACGCGGCGATGGCGATGCCGTCCATCGTGGTAGAGGCCACGTGGGCCGCCTTCGGCGGGACGGTGATCATCTACCTCGCGGCCCTCGTGAGCGTCCCGCCGGAGCTCTACGACGCGGCCGAGGTTGATGGCGCGAACATCTGGAACAAGATCCGCTACGTGACCCTGCCGCACATGCGCGGGATCCTCTTCATCACGCTGATCCTGCAGTTGATCGCCACGGCCCAGATCTTCACGGAGCCTTTCCTGCTGACCGAAGGCGGACCGGCCAACTCGACGACCACGGTCCTCCTGCTCATTTACAACTACGCGTTCGGGAGCAGCCTGGGCGGCCACTTCGGTGAAGCCGCCGCGCTCAGCTTGATGCTGGCTGCCTTCCTGGGCGTCTTCACAGCCGTCTACTTCTGGCTCACCAGGTCGTGGAGCACTACCTCATGAAGCTGCCACTTCGTTCTCGAGGCCGCGGGCTGACCGCCCAATCCGAACAGCGCGGTCTCATCTCGCTGGCCGACTGGCGCAGCCGGCGTTTCCGCTGGTCGATCCAGACCGTCCACGGCGTGACCCTGGTACTGCTCCTGATCGTGGGCCTCGGGCCGATCCTGTGGCTGGCCAAGGCGGCTATCACGCCGACGCAGGACACGCTGCGCCAGCCGATGGCCCTGTGGCCGAACGGCTGGGACCTGAACCTGCTCGTCCAGACCTTTACCACGGTCCACATCGAGCGCTACTTCATGAACACGGTCTGGATCGCGATCGGGTCGTGGATCTGCCAGATCACGGTCGCGACGACCGCCGGCTACGCCCTGTCGGTCCTGCGGCCCAAGGGCTCACGGATCATCTACGGCCTGATCCTTGCGACGCTCTTCGTGCCCTCGGTCGTGCTGCTGGTGCCGCTCTACCTGACGGTCCTGGACGTGCCGATCGTGAACGTCAAGCTGGTCGACACCTTCTGGGCGGTCTGGCTTCCGGCCGGCGCCAGCGCCTTCAACGTCGTGATCATCAAGCGCTTCTTCGACAACCTGCCGCGCGAGATCTTCGAGGCGGCCGAGGTCGACGGCGCCGGGCCGTTCCGTCTCTTCTGGTCGATCTGCCTGCCCATGTCGCGCCCGATCATCGGCGTGGTCTCCGTCTTCGCCGTGATCGCGACCTGGAAGGACTACCTGTGGCCGATGCTGGTCCTGCCGACGCCGGCCAACCAGCCTCTTTCGGTGCGACTCCCAACCCTGGAACGCGGGATCCAGCTGGACCTGTTCCTGGCATCGCTCGCGATCGCGACTCTATTCCCGATCGTGCTCTTCTTGATCTTCCAGCGGATGTTCCTCAAGGGCGACAACCTCAGCGGGGCGATCAAGGGCTGATATTGGCCGGTGGCCGTGGATGGGCCCGCGACCGCCGGCGCTCCAGGTGGGCCGGGATTCGGCCCCGGCCCACCTGCGACTTGCCGTGGCTCCAGCCGTACTGAAGGCTGGCCCGGGCGGGACGTTCGGACTTGGCCGCGGCTTGCACGGGCTCGTACGATCGGTACGTGCGTCTCTCCAGGTATTCACCGCCTTTGAAGACCGCGGCCCTGGCCCTGATCGCCGGGGTAGTCTTTACGGCGTGCGGCAGCGCGGCTTCGACGAGCACGCCGACGACAACGGCCTCCGGCGCGCCCATCGCCGACGCCACGGCATCGTGGGCTGCCTCGGCGGAGGCGTCCACCTTCGCGACCGACGGCCCGGCCCCCACCGACTCACCGCAGCCCTCCGCGATCCCAACCGCGACCCCAACCGCAAACCCTACCGCGGTCGCGACCGCCGGCCCGACTAAGGCCCCGGCGCCGCCGACACAAAAGCCGATTGCGACGGCCGCGGCGCCGTGCTATGTCTTCCCGTCTTCCAACGTGTGGAACCGCCCCGTGTCGGGCCTGCCCGTGGCCTCCAACTCGGCCGCGATGGTGAGTGCCATCGGCCTCACCGCCTACCTCCACCCGGACTTTGACGCCATCGGCGACGGCATCCCGTACAACATCGTGACCTCCGCCACGCCGACGTACACCGTCTCGTTCCAGTACGCGTCCGAGTCCGATCCAGGACCGTACCCGATCCCATCGAACCCCCGGATCGAGGGCGGTTCGGACCGCCACCTGATTTCGCTCGACCTCGGCCGCTGCAAGCTGTACGAGTTGTATGCCGCTCATCGGGTGGGTTCGGGCTGGGCGGCCGGGTCGGGAGCCGTATTCGACCTGCGGTCCAACGCGCTCCGTCCCGCGGGCTGGACGAGCGCCGACGCCGCCGGGCTGCCCATCTTCCCCGGCCTCGTCCGCTACGACGAGGTCCTGGCCGGCTCGATCAACCACGCGATCCGGTTCACGGCACCGAGCACGTGCGGCTATATCTACCCGGCCCGCCACCTGACCGCCAGTCCGTGCTCCAACCTGCCGCCCATGGGGCTTCGGCTCCGCCTCAAGGCCTCGGTGGACATCTCCGGCTTCGGGCCGCATGCCAGGGTCGTCCTTACGGCGCTCAAGCGCTACGGCATGATCNNCGGGTCGCCGTGGTACATCAGCGGCGCGCCCGACTCGCGCTGGAACGACTCCGAGATGCACGTCCTGCAGACCCTCACCGGGGTCGATTTCGAGGTCGTGGACACGAGCGGCCTGCGCAACGGCTGACCGAATTCGACCTGGGGCATGACTGTGGTGCGGTCGAGTGGGGTCGGGTTGGTGCGCGGGCACGCCACCGGTACTTACGTATGGCTATATCGTCGACCCCGACACGGTAACCTCCGGACACGCTCGTAAACCATTCGACAGGCTCCGAATCGTCGTTTCGTGGAGGCTGCGTGCTCGTTCCGTTCATCGGGTATGCCCGGGGTCGTCGCTTCATCGGTTATGTCGAGTGCGAGGGCGACCGGCTCACCGATGTACTCAATCGATCCGACTCCGTGATCCTGCGCGAGACCTACGTCGAGAGCTTCGAGGACGAGACCGTCGTCAACCTCGGCGACGGCGAAGTCGACCGCTCCATCCTGTATGCGGTCGAGACCACGGGCGGCCGGGGCGAGGTCACTCGCCGGATCCACACCATGCGACACCGACTCCAGGTCCAGATTGGGCCATACACCGCCCTGGGGCTGCTCCACTCGCTGCCCGGCCAGCTGCCGCTGCCGCACCTCCACTCGCGCGGCCCGATGATCACGCTGTCCGACGCCACGATCGGTTTCGTCTCCCGCGGCACGCTTCAGCTCCGGGACGTGGGCACGCTCATCGTCAACCGAGACATGCTCGACTGGGTCCGCGCCAGCGACGACGAAGCCCTGGCCTTCCCCGGCGTACCGGTGGTCTCCGACCGGGCTTGAGGCGAACCGGTGTGCTACAGCCCCAGTACCCCGCGCACCGTCTTGAGCCCCTCGATTACGTTGGCGACGTGCTCCCCGAACGGGATGCCCAGTTCTTCGGCGCCCTTGAGGAGCTGGTCCCGTGGCACCGGCCGGGCGAAGCCCTTGTCCTTCATCTTCTTCACCACGGAGTGGACTTCGACCTCGTCGAGGCTCCGGCTTGGGCGGACGTACGTGACCGCGATGATGAAGCCGCTCATCTCGTCGCAGGCGTAGACCGTCTTCGCCAGCAGGCTGACCCGCGGCACGCCGGTGTGGTCGCCGTGGCCCAGGATCGCCTCGACGACTTCGGCCGGATAGCCTCGACCGCGCAGTTCCTCAGCCCCGCGCATGGGGTGCGTCTCGGGGTAGCGCTCGTAGTCGAAGTCGTGGAGCAGGCCGGCGGCGGACCAGGTCCCGAGCTCCGGTTCCGTGATTCCGAAGCGGTGCTCGCCGTACCAGCGGACGGTCGCCTCGACGGCCAGGCCGTGCTTGCGGAGGGCCTCGCTGGGTGTCCATTCGGCCAGGAGATTCCAGGCGTCTTCGCGGGTCGGAGTGGTCATGAAGCCTCCTCGGCGGGAGCGTACCATCGACGCTCACGACCGGCACACGTCGGGCGGCGCAGANNGCCAACCTGGACCGTGCCGCGGCGCTGGTGCGTCGGGCCGGAGAGAGCAAGCCCGGCCTCATCGCGCTGCCGGAGATGTTCCACTACCGGGGCCCGGTCGCGGGGTTCCGCGAGTCGGCCAGCGCCATTCCCGGCCCCATCACGGAGCCGTTCGCGGACCTGGCCCGCGAGCTCAACTGCTGGATCCTGCTCGGCAGCCTGGCCGAGCGGTCCGCCGACCAGATGCGGCCGTACAACACGTCGGTTCTGCTGGACCCGGCGGGCCAGGTCTGCGAGACATACCGAAAGCGCCACCTCTTCGACGTGGCGATCGACGACGGGCCGTCCGATCGCGAGTCGGCGCGGATCACGCCGGGCGAGCGGACCGTGGTCGCGGTGATGGAAGGCATCGCCCAGGAAGTCGACGTCCGCCTGGGGATGAGCATCTGCTTCGATCTCCGGTTTCCGGAGCTGTACCGCGAGCTTGCAGCCGGCGGGGCCGTGATCATGGCGGTGCCGGCGAACTTCACCGAGGCCACGGGGCGGGACCACTGGGAAGTTCTGCTGCGGGCCCGGGCCATCGAGAACGGTTCGTTCGTCATCGCCCCCGCCCAGTGCGGCAGCGGTGGCGGCGTGCCGGCCCACGGCCGCAGCATGGTCGTGGATCCGTGGGGCACGGTGATCGCGCAGGCGCCGGACGGGCCCGGCGTGGTTGTCGCGGACCTGGACCTCGAGCGCGTGCTCTCCGTCAGGCGTCAGCTGCCGACACAGCCGGGGCGCTGAGTCTCAGCCGAGGCGCCGGCTGGCCGGCGGCCCGGCGGCGCGGCGGCGAGGTTTTGGGCGGCCGACTACGGCCACCATCGCAACCGGTCAGGCGGCTCCCCAGCGCCGTCGATTGACGAGCTCGGCTGCCGCTTCGATGCCGGCGGGCTCCTCCTCGCGGGCCGTGGCCGCCTCCGGCTCGTCGAGGATGGTGAGGAGTTGCTGGCGGTTCAGCAGGGCGAACGGAAACCGCGCCACGAGCGTCGGATTGGTGACCCAGCGCACGGTTACATCGGTCACGGGCAGGAAGTGCGGATCCGGTGTCTCGAGGAACTGGCCCATCGAGCCGTGGGCATGGACGTGGATGCTGCCGCTCAGGGTGTAGACCGGAGTGATCATCGAGACCCTGCGACGTCGCTTCTTGACCACGGGGGCACCGGGCCGGCTCGGCTGGGATGGGCTTCGGTCGACGATCATCGCCACCTGGTCCAGGCGGACCCAGAGAGCGCCCCTCGGCCGGTCCGGATCAGAAGCGTTGGCGAGGCTCTGCTGAACTAGCAGCGCATCGCGAACCTGGATGAAGCCGCTCTGCATGTTGATCCAGTCGGACAGCCTGTCGAACTGACCTGTATGGAGCTGACCTGAGATCTGGAAGCCGCTGCCGAAGATCTCGATAGCGACGGCTACTCCGCCCGGCATGGGATCGTCCCGAACCGTCCACTCCTCTTCCGTGCCGCCCGAGGGCGCGCCGAGGGTGCCCCAGATGGGGTCGAAGCCGGGCCGGTTCGCTCGGTCGGCGATTGGACGTCCGGGAGCCGAGCCGCTCAGCCGGAAGGAGCCCCGTCCGCCGATCAGCGCATTTGGATCGAATCCGTAATCGCCGTCCGGCTCGGGGGCATCGCCCTGGCGCAGGCCTCCCAGGAAGTTTCGTCGTGCAACCATCTTCGTGTCCGAACAGCCTCGACGGGATGCCACCGAGGGCATCTGACGGAGTCATCGGCAGGCCGGTCTGCCGACTTTATGCGCGGCGCCGCCGGGAGCAAGTCCGCCGCGCGGCAATCATCGTGCGCTCCGAGTCGCCCGGCGCCCATGGCCCACAAGAGGCCGTGCGTATTGCGTGCCTTGGAGTAGTCCCAATTCCCTACGTGCGGCGGCCGCGGCCGGGCCCGAGGGCCGGCGCCGACGAGTTCCGGAACCGCTACCGGTCGTCGCCCGGGGGCTCGCCGGGTAGTGACACTGTGAACGCCGCCCCTAGCCCAGGTTGGACCGGCTCGAGCCATAGCTCTCCGCCCATCGTGAGCAGGAGCTGGCGTGATACGTACAACCCCAGGCCCGTGCCGTCCCCACTCGTTTGAGACTCGCCGCGGGTGAAACGGGTGAAGAGTCGGGCGCGATCCGCTTCGGATACACCGGGNNTTGTCCAGCAGCGCCCACAGCACCTGGTCGAGTTGATCCGGATCCGCGACGGCCAGCCAGCCGGCCGCATCGTCGGACATCTCGAACGATGCGTCGGTGGCGTTGAGCGCCTCCCAGGCACGACGAACGCGCGGCGCGAGGGCGATCACGTCGGGCTCGATCCTCAGGACTCCGGCCTCGAGCCGCGTGACCGTCAGGAGTTGACGGACCAGGCGGGTCAGGCGATCGGCCTGCTCGGCCACGATCTGGAGCCGGCGGTCGGCGGCGGCTTCCGTGGAGGAAGCACGGAGCTGGTCCACGTAGGCGCGGATGCTCGTCAACGGCGTCTGGAGGTTGTGGCTCACGCCGCGCAGGAACTCGTCCTTGGCCGCGTCGAGTTCCAGCAGCTTCTCGTTCTGGTTCTCGATCTGGCCGAACAGCTCGGCATTGCTGAGAGCAACGCCGACCTCGCTGGCGAAGAGATCGAGCAGGTCCTGGTCCGCTCGCTCCCAGTTTCGAGTCGCCGGCAGATGGCCGCTCAACACCCCGAGCGTTTCGCTGCCGGCCCGGACGATCACCCTGACGGGCCTCGGGTCGCCCGGTATCGCTTCTTCGACCGGGACCCGGGCGGGGTCTCCGAGCTGGACGCTGCAATCGATCAGGCCGTAGATGGAGCAGGCGTCCCATTCCGCGCGAGAGGTCAACGCCGCCACGCCCTGNNGCCGGGTTGTACGTGGCGATGGCGCGCAGCAGCGCGGCCAGCTCACGGTTGCGGCGCTGCGCGTTGGCTGCGATCCGGTTGTGGCTTTCGGCCAGCCGGGCCAGCTCGTCGTCGCCAGTAATGTGGATCGGCGAACTGGCTTCTCCGGCCGCGACCTGCTCCACGGCCGTCGTGATGCGGCGCAACGGCGAAGTCATTGCCGCGATGGCGATGGCGGCCACGAGAAGACCGAAGAACGCGGCCGCGACAACGACCGCGACAACGAGCGGGACCATGACCTTGTAGTCCGAATACAACCTCGCCGCAATGACGATGACGCC
>PMJT01000146.1 GCA_003158495.1 Chloroflexota bacterium
CACATCTTCCGTGCCGCGCTGGACGTGCCGGGCCCCGTCCTCGTCCATGTTCGCACGCGCAAGGGCCGCGGCTACCGGCCCGCAGAGCGGGATCAGATCGGGTTCCACGGCGCGGCGCTGCCGCCTATGCCGGGACTCACCGGGGGTCTTCCCACGGCAGAACCCCACGCGGTGCCCCACCCGGCGCTGACCGGCCCGGCACTGGCTCGCCAGGAAAGTGCAATGCCACAGCCCGGTAATGCGGACGATGCACCCGTCGAACCGTCCGGCAACGGCAACGCCGCGGGCGGGTCGGCCGACATGGGCACGCCGTCTGACGCGGCCCGCGCGGCCGCCGCGAACCGGCCGCCCAACTACACCCATCACTTTGCCATGGAGTTGATCGAGCTGGCCCGCGTCGATCGCCGGATCGTGGCCGTCACGGCCGGTATGCCGACCGGTACCGGGCTTCACCTTTTTCAGGCCGAGTTCCCGGACCGCTTCATCGACGTCGGCATCGCCGAGCAGCACGCCGTGGCTCTCTCGGCGGGCATGGCCCTTGCCGGTGAACGGCCGGTCGTGGCGCTCTATTCGACCTTCCTCCAGCGCGCCTTCGACCAGGAGGTCCACGACGTCTGCCAGAACGACCTCCCGGTCGTGATCGGCGTAGACAGGGCCGGTCTCGTCGGCGAAGACGGCACCAGCCACCAGGGAATGTTCACGATCCCCACGCAGCGCCAGCTACCGCACATGGTCATAGCGAGTCCGAAGGACGAACAGGAACTGCGGTCGCTGGTCCGGACGGCCTTTGCCCAGGATCACCCGTTCGCACTTCACTACCCGCGCGATCCGGGCTTCGGTGTCCCGGAGGTTGAACCGACGATTCTGCCGGTCGGCGTGGGCGAGGTCCTCCGAGAGGGCGGCGACATCCTGATCGTCGGCTTCGGCCCTATTGTCGAGCGTGGCCGCCAGGCGGCGGAGCTGCTCGAGGCCGAAGGCTGGTCCGTCGGGTTGATCAACGCCCGCTTCGCCAAGCCGATCGACCGCCAGCTGATACTCGACCAGGCCCGGGGCAAGACCCTCGTCGCGACGCTCGAAGAGAGCGTGGTGACCGGCGGCTTTGGCTCGGGTGTCCTCGAGCTGTTCGAGGAGGCCCGGGTCGCCGATCAGGTCTATCGAGACGTGGCCGTGCGGATCATCGGCATCCCGGCGGATCGGTTCGTGGAGCACGGTTCGGTGGATCAACTCCGCCGCATGCTCGGACTCGATGCGGAAGGGATTGCGCGCCAGGTCCGGGAGACCCTGACTAGGATGCGTGCCGTTCCTGGTGAAGCGGGAGTGCGAGCTTCGGCGGCAGCAGCCCGGCCGCGAGGCCGCACCTCCTGAAGTTCGCTCGCCGAACGCGCTCCCCTGCAGCACAAGTTGATCCGGGTGTGCCACGATTGATGTCATGAGTTCGCCAGCAGCCCGCCCTACCCGTCAGCGCCTCGACCAGCTCCTGGTGGAGCGAGGCTTGACCGAAAGTCGTACCCGGGCCCAGGCCCTGATCCTGGGCGGACACGTTCGAGTCGGCGACGGTCCGTCGTCGCGGACGGATCGCAAGCCGGGCGATCTCGTCGAAACGACGATCGCTCTTGAGGTCGAAGCGCCGCCGCCGTTCGTGTCGAGGGGCGGGCTCAAGCTCCGCGCCGCCCTCGATGCGTTCGGCGTGGAACCTGTCGGGCTGATCTGCCTGGACGTGGGGTCGTCCACGGGTGGCTTCACCGACCTGCTTCTCCAGCGCGATGCCGTGAAGGTCTACTCCGTGGACGTCGGTCGCGGCCAGCTGGCTGAGGCTCTTCGGCACGATCCGCGCGTAATCTCCATGGAACGTACCAATGCCCGCGCTCTAGGACCCGGAATTCTGCCTAGTACCGTGGACCTGGCCGTGGTGGACGTCTCCTTCATCTCGCTGGATCGAATCCTCGGCCCCGTGGCGCAATGCTTCGGGCCGCTCGGCGGCCGGATCGTTTGCCTGGTGAAGCCGCAGTTCGAGGCCGGCCGCAAACAGGTCCGCGACGGCGTGGTGCGCGACCCGCAGATACACCGCCAGACGCTCGAGACCGTGGCGGGCTACGCGATTGGGATCGGGCTCAGGTTGCGCAACGCCGTTGCATCGCCGCTCACCGGTCCGGCCGGCAACCGCGAGTTCTTCCTGGAGCTCGAGGTTCCCGCCGGTTTCGTGCCGCGTGAGGGTGAACCAGGCGCCCTGGCAACCGAGTGGGTCGAGAAGTTTGGGGAGTTGGCCGGGGCATGAAGCTCCAACGCGTCGGCTTCGCCTACAACCCAACGAAGGAAGCGGCGCTGGAACTCCGTGAACGCGCCGAAGGCTGGTGCCAGCTGCGCGGCATCGCCCACTGGGCGGCGCCTGCCGGCGAGTTGAGCGCCCTGGTCGAACAGCTGCCCGAGACGGGGGTTCTCGTCGTCCTGGGCGGCGACGGTACGTTCCTGCGGGCGGCTCGAGCCGTAGCGGAAGTAGACGTGCCGCTGCTCGGCGTCAACNNGCCACGATCCATCCCGGTGGACGCGACGAGGCGGGCGAGACCTTTTTCGCGCTCAACGAGATCGCCGTGGCGCGCGGCTCGATGGCCCGGGTCTGCCGGCTCGAAGTAGAGATCGGCCCATCGCACCTGGCCACCTTTACCGCGGATGGCCTGATCATCTCGAGTCCAACCGGTTCCACTGGGTACTCGTTCTCCGCGGGTGGCCCGATCGTCGATCCGTCGAGCCGCAACCTGATCGTCACGCCGATTGCCGGCTACCTGACCGCGATCCGGTCGGTCGTCGTGAGCCCGCGGCACACGGTCCGCTGCCGCGTCGTAGACGCGTATGACGTCCTGATGAGCGTCGACGGCCGCGAGGACCGCAGGCTCGCCATCGGCGACGTGGTGTCGGTCTGCGAGATGAGCCGGCCCATCCGTTTGGTCGAGCCACGCGGCGCGGTGCCGTTCTGGGATCTTCTCCGCCAGAAGTCCGAGTTGCTGCCGTCATGACGGACGCGATCGAAATGGAGGCCATCGCCGACTCGGCCTCGGCTCCAGGCCCGTCTCCGGCGGCTCCGATAGCGGCCGGGCGCCTGGCCGAGCTGAGCGTTCGCGACCTCGCCCTTATCGAGAAGCTCCGCATCTCCTTCGAACCCGGGCTCAACGTACTCACGGGCGAAACCGGCGCCGGCAAGAGTCTGCTGATCGACGCCCTTGGTCTTGCCGTCGGCGCCCGCGCCGACACCTCGCTGGTCCGCCACGGCTCGGATACGGCGCGAGTGGAAGCACTCTTCGACAGGCTGCCGGAGCCGCTCATCTGCGTACGAGAGGTTTCCGCTGCCGGCCGGTCTACCGCGCGCATCGACGACGAAGCCGCAACGGCCGCGCGGTTGGCTGATGTGGCCGGCCGCCTCGTCGAGATCCACGGCCAGCACGACCAGCAGCGTTTGCTCGACGAGCGCTGGCAGCGGGAACTGCTCGACGCCTTCGGCCGGCTGGAGAGCGAGCGGGCTGCGATGACGGCGGCGGTCGACGCCTGGCGTACCAACCAGGCTGCGCTGGCGGAACTGGCGCTGGATCCACGTGAACTCGCCAGACGCCTCGAGCTCCAGGATCACCAGGCTGGCGAGATCGCCGGGGCCAGGCTTCGGGTCGGCGAAGCGGCCGAGATCGTGGCGAGGCTCGCCGCCGCGCAGCACGCAGAAGCGATCGCCCGCGGCAGCGTCGAGATACACGAAGCCCTGGCCGGGGAGGGGAGTGGCGCGCGCGAAGCCCTTGCCCTGGCCGCGCAGCGGGCCCGGGAACTCTCCCGCGTCGACGATCGCTACGGCCCGGTAGCCGAGCGTCTGCTCGGCCTGGCAGCGGAACTGGACGACGCCGCGGCAGAGGCCAGTTCCCTGGCAGAAACTGTTGAGCACGACCCGTCGGCGATAGCCGCGATGGAGGAGCGTCTCTCCCACATCTACTCGCTCGAGCGCAAGTACGGGGAGACCGAGGACGCGGTCATCGCCTACGGCGAGAAGGCCGCCGCCGAGGCGGACCGGCTTCGGGCCCTGGACGCTTCGCGCGAGACCCGGCAGGCAGAGGCGGCTCGTCTTCTCGTGGAGGTGGCTCGCGCCGGCTCGGCTCTATCGCGCGGTCGAGCCGTGGCGGCGGCCGGGCTTGCCGGAGCCGTCGAGGGCGCGCTGGGCAGCCTGGGCTTCCGCCAGACCTCCTTTTCGGTCGCGGTCGCGCGCAGACCCGCTGGTCCCTCGGAGCCGGCGGTGGAGCTGGATGGTCAGCGTGTCGCTTTCGATACCACGGGCGTGGATGCGGTCGCATTCCTGATCGCCCCGAACCCGGGCGAGCCTGCCCGGCCACTGGCGCGCATCGCCTCGGGCGGCGAACTGTCTCGCGTGGCGCTGGCGATCAAGCAGATCCTGGCCGACGCGGACCACACTCCCACGCTCGTCTTCGACGAGATCGACACCGGTATCGGCGGCCGCAGCGCGGAACCCGTCGGGCGCTCGCTGTGGGAATTGGCGAGGAGCCACCAGGTCCTGTGCGTCACCCATCTCGGCCAGATCGCCGCTTATGCCGACGCCCAGTTCCGGATCGAGAAGCACCTGCGCGACGGTCGGACCGTGACGGAAGTGCGGCGAGTCGAAGGCAAGGAGCGTGTCGACGAACTAGCTCAGATGCTGGCCGGTGCCGAAGGCGGCGCCGCGGCTCGGGCGAGCGCGGAGGAACTGCTGGAGCGCGCCGCCGACTGGCGGCAGACGACCAGGGGCAAGTAGCATGGCCGGCGCGGCGGCGGGAGAGTCGACGGGCCTGGTGGACCGACTCACGACCGCGATCGAGGATTTCCTGACCTATCTGCGCGTCGAGCGGGGCCTGGCCGAGGCGACGCTGAGCGCATACCGCGCCGACCTGCTGGACTTCGCCGCCAGCCGCGGCGCCGCCGAGAACTGGGACACGTCCGCCGAGACACCCATCCGCTACTTGAGCATGCTCGGCGCGCCCGGACGGAGCCGGCGCGCGGTGCTCAGGCCAACGACGCTGCGCCGCCGTGCGGCCTCGATCCGCGGCTTCTATCGCTTCTGCTACACGGAGGGGCTCATCGCCACGGATCTGGCCGGTCGCTTCGACCTGCCGCGCCAGCCACGGCTGCTGCCGGAAGTGCTCACCGTCGAGGAAGTCGATCACCTGCTGAGCGAGCGCGACGACGGATCGCCGGCCGGGATCCGCGACCGGGCGCTACTCGAGTTGCTTTACGCCTGCGGCTTGCGCATATCGGAGGCGGTCGGGCTCGACGCTGAGGACCTCGACCTGGATTCCGCGCTCGTTCGAGTCATCGGAAAGGGCGATCGTGAGCGGGAAGTACCTGTCGGCGAGGTCGCAATCGGCTGGCTGCGCCGCTACGTTTCCGAGGTCCGCCCGGGCTGGCTGGCACTCTGGCGCGGCGAGAGCCGGCATGGCGGACCGCTCTTCCTGTCGGTCCGCGGCGAGCGGCTGGACAGGCGGCGAGCATGGGAGATGCTGGTGGCGGCGGCTCGGTCGGCCGGGCTCAAGGACGGCATCAGCCCGCACACGCTGCGCCACTCATTTGCCACTCACCTGCTGGAGGGCGGTGCCGACCTGCGCATCGTTCAAGAGTTGCTCGGACATGCGAGCATCNNTCGTGCCCATCCACGGGCTTGACGGAGTAGGTATTGCCCGCAGGTGGACGGGTACCGAAGGAGAAGCGGATGAGCTACGCGGATTCGTTGATGGCGAAGGACGAGCAGATCCTCTTCCGGGGCCGCCAGCACTGGCTGGCACCGGTTTCGGATGCTCGCAATGCCCTCTTGATCCTACTAATCGGGTTGGTCCTGACGCTCGTCGAGCACCAGATCCTCCACTGGAGCCTGCGCAGCATTGCCGGGCTCGTCGATCTAGTCATCATCGTGGTAGCGCTGATCTGGATCGCCATCGTCTACTTCTCGTGGACGGCCGAGGAGTACCTGATCACCAACCGCCGGGTCCTCAAAGTCGAGGGGCTGCTCGACAAGAAGAGCGGCGACAGCTCCCTGGACAAGATCAACGACGCAGTCCTTAAGCAGGGACTCCTAGCCCGCATGCTTCACTACGGCGATCTCGAGATCCTTACAGCGAACGACGACGCGATCGACCGTTACCAGATGCTGGCCCATGTCGTCGACTTCAAGAAGGCGATGCTCAACGCCAAGAACAACCTGGAAGACGGCTATCGAGGCAGCGCCCCGGTGGCGGCCCGCGCAGCGAGCACGGACGACGTCACGGCCACACTGGCCAAGCTGGCCGATCTTCGGGACAAGGGTGCGATCACCCCGGCGGAATACGACACGAAGAAGGCCGAACTGCTCGGCCGTATCTAGAAATGGGAACGGGGCGGACGTTCAGCGCGTAGCGGCGTCCGCCTCTCCATCACCTCAGGGAAACGAGGATCCAGTTGAATTCTGAGCGCATCGCCGAAGCCGTCATCTGGATTGGGCTGTTCCTGCTCATCAGCGGCCCGGTTCACGAGTGCGCGCACGCCTTCACGGCGTGGAAGATGGGGGATGGCACAGCCAAGTTGTTCGGCCGCGTCAGCCTCGACCCGGTGCGACATTTCGATCCGGTGGGTGGCGGCCTTTTGATCCTTAGCGTGGTGCTGGGCCTGATCAACGGTACGACCGGCGGCTTCGGTTGGGCTAAGCCCACACCGGTCAACCCATACAACCTCCGCGGCCGCTATGCGGACACGTTGGTAGCTGCCGCCGGTCCGCTGTCAAATCTTGCCCTGGCGGCCGTCTTCGGCATCGGCTTCAGGATCCTGTGGGCCCAGGGTGGCTATCC
>PMJT01000259.1:0-1566 GCA_003158495.1 Chloroflexota bacterium
GTTGTAGGCCCGCATCGGCAGGTCAAGCTCCTCGATGGGCATGTCGAGCATGTTCGGCGGGAGCTGCGGGACGTTGGTCGCGACGCGGTCCGTACCGGCGGCGACCAGGCCAATGTTGGCGAAGAGCGAGAACTGGCGGACGAGGATGTCCGCTGCTCGGCCGAGGGCTTCCTCGGGCGANNGTGTTCTCGATCGAGTAGTTGACCTTCCGGACCGGCGTGAAGATCGCATCCACCGGGATGACGCCGATCGGGTTCGACTCGGAGCGTTCGGCAGCCATGTAGCCGACGCCCTTCTCGACCGTCAGGTCCATCTCGATGGTCACGTCGTCCGAGTCCAGTGTCATCAGCGGGAGATCCGCGTTGATGACTTCGACGTCGGCCGACTCCTGGATGTCCGCGGCGGTGACGAGCCCGGCGCCGCTCTTGACCAGCTTGAGCTGTACAGGATGCGTCGCAAAGCTCTTGAGTCGGAGCTTCTTGACGTTGAGGACGATCTGAGTCACGTCCTCCTTGACGCCAGGAATGCTCGTGAATTCGTGATAGACGTCACGAATCTGGATCGCCGTAACGGCCGCGCCCTCGAGTGANNTGCGGGCTCTCGAGTTCGATCATCGGGCTGCCTTACCTCGAGTAGTACTCGACCACGAGCTGCTCGTTCAAGTCGAGCGGCATCTGGTCGCGGCGCGGAGCGGAAAGTACGGACCCGGCGAGCTTCGCCCCGTCGACGCTGAGCCATTCCGGCACCTGGCGCGACTTGATGACCTCGACGGCCTCCTTGAAAGGCTCGCGGGTGCGGTGCGTCTCACGGACTGCGATCTTGTCGCCCGGCTTGAGCTGGAGCGACGGGATGTTCGTGACGCGCCCGTTCACTGCGAAGTGGGCGTGTCCGACCATCTGGCGTGCTTCTGCCCTGGAGACGGCAAAACCCATCCGGTACACGATGTTGTCGAAGCGGAGCTCCAGCATTCGCAGGAGGTTCTCGCCGGTGACACCGGGCGTCGAACTTGCCACTTCGAAGTAACCCTGGAACTGGCGCTCGAGCACGGAGTAAACGCGGCGTATCTTCTGCTTCTCACGCAGCTGCATGCCGTAGTCGCCGACCTTGCGGCGGCGTACGCCGTGCTGACCGGGAGGAGCCTGGCGGCGCTCGAAAGAGCACTTCTTGGAGTAACAGCGGGTGCCCTTGAGGAAGAGCTTGGCGCCCTCCCGGCGGCAGAGCCGACAAACAGGATCTGTGTAGCGAGCCATTGGTCCCTCCTCCTAGACGCGGCGCCGCTTGGGCGGGCGGCATCCGTTGTGGGGGACGGGGGTCACGTCGGTGATGGCGCTCACCTCGAGGCCCGCGGCCTGGAGCGAGCGAATCGCCTGCTCGCGGCCGGCGCCGGGTCCCTTGACGTAGACCTCGACCTGACGCATGCCGTGCTCCATGGCCTTCTTGGCAGCCATGTCGGCAGATTGCGCCGCGGCATAGGGCGTGCTCTTCCGGGAGCCTTTGAAGCCGGCGATACCGGCAGAGCCCCAGCTGATCACGTTGCCGTTCGGATCGGTGATCGTGATGATCGTG
>PMJT01000259.1:1637-4198 GCA_003158495.1 Chloroflexota bacterium
AGGGCAACCTCGCGGCGAAGGTCACCTTCTACCTTGTGACGTCGGTCGATGATCTCGCGCAGCCTGTTGACCTGCTCCTCGGTCAGATCGCGGACGCGTGTGTCCGGATTGACATTCGCCTGGGCGAGGATCTTCTGGCTGGTGGGGAGACCAATCCCGTAGATGTAGGTGAGGGCGATCTCGACCCGCTTTTCGCGCGGGATGTCGATGCCTGCGNNGGTCAGGTCGTAGGGCGAAAGCTCTACTCTGACCCGGTCCCCCGGCAGGATGCGGATGAAGTTCATTCGCAGCTTGCCTGAGATATGTGCCAGAACGCGGTGGCCGTTCTCGAGTTCGACGGCGAACATCGTGTTGGGCAAAGGCTCCAACACAGTGCCCTCTACCTCTATAGCGTCCTTCTTAGCCACGTTCTGTTTGTCGTCCCTTTCTCGCACGAATGCCGGCCTGCCCGGCCGACACACGAACGAACAGGTTACCAAAGAACCCAGTACCCGGCAAGGTGCCGGGTTTTTCACCAACCTGGCGCCGTGAGACCGTGGCCCCAGTGAGGAGCCGGCCCGCGTCCGCCACGTTCATGCCGTAGTCAAGATGACCGGCCCGTTCTCCGTCACAGCTATCGTGTGCTCGAAGTGGGCGGCCAAAGAGTGGTCGCTTGTTACGACGGTCCAGCCGTCGTCCAGGGTCTCGACGTCCGCGCTGCCGAGCGCGAGCATCGGCTCGATGGCAATGCAGACTCCAGGATCCAGCGCCGCACCGGGACGACCGGTTCGATAGTTCGGAACCTGGACATCCTCGTGCATCTTGGTACCGATGCCGTGACCGACGAACGGGCGAACGATATCGCACCGGCCTTCGATGGCGACGTCTTCCACGGCTCCCGATACATCTTCTACGTGCGAACCCGGCACCGCGGCGGCAATTCCCGCCATCAGGGCNNNGTCGTCGATCGAAACGCAGATGCTGGCCGGGAAACCCTTGTATCCCTTGAACGAGGGCCGGCCCCCGGCTTTTCGAATGTAGTCCTCGGCGATGGCGTCGAGCTGGGCGGTCGTAACGCCAGGCTTTAGTTCCTCCTCCATCAGGGCAAGCACGTCGGCGACTATGCGACCGGCGCGGCGCATCAAATCGATCTCCTGGCGTGTCCTGTGGGGAACGAGCACGGCCTGGTCCTTATGCCTTGCTTGATGTAGCGGGGACGATCGCATCGAGCAAATCGGCCGTTACCCTGTCGATCTCGCCGCGACCGTCGACGGCCCGAAGGACGCCGCGGCCTCGGTAGTAGTCGACGACCGTAGCCAGGGCTCCGAGCTGCTGTCGCAGCCGAGCCTGGACCGTCGCCGGCTTGTCGTCGTCNNCTTGGTCAGTTCGTGGTACGGGTGGCCCGCCGCGCGGCAGATCCAGCGGCCGCCGAGGCGAGCCACGAGATCCGCTTCCGGAACCTCGATGTACGGGGCGACATCCACGCGCCCGCCCTTCTCTCCGAGAGCCGTGTCGAGGACCTCGGCCTGGGCGGTGTTGCGAGGAAATCCGTCGAGCAGAATGCCCGCCGCGGCGTCTGGTTTGGCCAAGCGCTCGAGGAGCATCTCGATAGTCACGGCGTCCGGCACTAGCTCGCCCCGGTCCATGAAGCCTTTGGCTGTGAGGCCGAGTGCGGTTTTATCGCGAACGGCGGCCCGGAACAGGTCCCCTGTGGCGACGTGGGCCAGGCCCAGTCGCCCCGAGAGAACCTGGGCCTGCGTGCCCTTTCCGGCGCCTGGGGCGCCGAGGAGCACGACAACCTTACCGATCGAAGCCGTCACCTGATGAATCCCTCGTAGCTACGCATCATCAGCTGGGCTTCGAGTTGCTTCATCGTCTCTACGACGACACTGACGACGATCAGGATGCTGGTACCGCCGAGTTGTACGCCGATGCCGGCGCTGGCCAGGTTCGCGAACACCGGCAGGGCGCCCATCATGAACGGAAGGACGGCCACGGCGGCGACGAAGATCGCGCCGGCGACCGTGATCCGGAGAGCCACGCGGCGGAGGTACTCCTCCGTTGGCAGACCGGGCCTGATTCCCGGAATGAAGCCGCCGGATTTCCGCAGGTTGTTCGCCGTTTCATCTGGCTTGAAGACGATGAACGTGTAGAAGAACGCGAAGGCGAATGTGAGCAGGAAGTAGAGGATGATGTACACGGGCCCACTCGGCCGAAGAATGCCGGTATTGGGGTCGGCGATGAACGTCGACAAGTCCCTTACCCAACCGACGGCCGACGCCGTGAAGTACGTCGCGATCTGGTACGGGAACAGCAGGATGCTGATCGCGAAGATGATCGGAATGACGCCTGCCATGTTGACCCGCAGTGGCAGGAACGTAGACCCGCCCTGGTATATGCGGTGGCCACGGACGCGGTTGGCATATTGGATCGGGATACGGCGCTGGCCTTCCTGGACGAAGATGATCACGAAGATCACGAGCAGGCCGACCACGGCGAAGGCGAATAGCTCCAGCCAGTCCGGGCTGTTGAGGAATTGGCCGACCGCCGACGGTACCCGCGACACGATGCCGGCGAAGATG
>PMJT01000055.1:0-17958 GCA_003158495.1 Chloroflexota bacterium
CGATCGGACTGCGGGTCCGCGTGTACTGGCCGCTCTGACCTCCGCGAGCAAGGGGTCCGAAAACTCCTCACTCAAGCGGTGGACCGCGTTCCGGCCACTGCCGAACCTGCCACCAAGCCCTCTACATCCAGGCTTCCGCGGTTTGCGTCCTGCGCTCCGACTCAAGAACCGTTGCGGGTCCAAGAGCTTTCACACAGATCGTTGCACCGTTTCTACCAGAACCGCTGACTTGGTGTCGATCTCGCTGGCCCCTCCGGGCAAGACAGAATCTATGCCCGGGGGCCCATTCCAGGAAGGGGCTTATCCACCAGTTTCAGCCTGGAGGCAGCTGTTTTTCGGACTTGTCCACGGGCTACCAACACGGGTAGTCGGCGCTGCGGTACTCCCGCGATTGTGCGAGAACAGACGTTCTATAACTCGCTTGGCCGTCGACGGTGCGAACCTCCCGCAAAAACGACGGAGGGTTGACCTCAGGGAGTGACGGTTTCGCCGTTGCGCAGCGATTCGCGCCAGTGGGCCGCGACCGCTTCGAGCTCTCCGGCCAGCGGCGGGCTGACGCGGCCGATGACGCGCACATCGACCGGGCGGTAGTCGAGCTCGACGGTACCGCGCTCGCGAACACGGGCCAGCAACTCTCCCGCCCGGTACGGGATCGCCACGTCAACGTCCACCCATAGCGAGGCGAGGAGCGCCGACAATTCGGCCTTCAGCGTTTCCAGGCCGTAGCCCGTGACCGCAGAGATGAGCGCCTGGCCGGCAATGGCCGGGGCTGGCGTATTTCCGTCGCGGGCGGCCACCTCTATGAGGTCGGCCTTGTTGAACGCCACGAGCCGCGGCTTGTCGCCGGCGCCCAGATCCTCCAGGACCGTTTGCACGGTTGCCCTGTGCTCGGCGAAGTGGCGGTCCGAAGCGTCGACGATCTCGACCAGGACGTCAGCGCGCGTGACCTCCTCGAGGGTCGCCCGGAATGCATCGACGAGCTGGTGTGGCAGCTTGTGGATGAAACCCACGGTGTCGGTCACGATGGCCGTCTGGCCCTCGCCGAGCTTCACCTGGCGCGATGTCGGGTCCACCGTGGCAAAGAGCCGGTCCTCGGCCTTGACGACGATCGAGCCGACGAGGGCGTTGAGCAGGGTCGACTTGCCGGCGTTGGTGTAGCCGACGATTGCGACCGTCGGGATCAGCCGCCGGTCTCGGGCGCGGGTGGCCGTCCGACGCTGCTCAGCGATCTGCTCCACGCGTTCCTTGAACTTCTTGATCCGTTCGCGGATGAGGCGCCGGTCCGTCTCGAGCTGCGACTCGCCGGGTCCGCGGGTGCCGATGCCGCCGCCGGTCCGCGAAAGGTGGGTCCACATCTTGGTCAGGCGCGGCAGCTGGTACTCGAGCTGCGCCAGTTCGACCTGAAGTCGGCCTTCGTGCGTCTGGGCGTGCTGGGCGAAGATGTCGAGGATCAGGCGCGACCGGTCGATGACCTTGGTCTTGACGGCTTCCTCGAGGGCGCGCTGCTGAGCCGGCGAAAGCTCGTCGTCAGTGATGAGCATCGTGTAGCCGGTTTCGGACCTGGCCGCGACCAGCTCGTCGACCTTGCCCTTGCCCACGTAGAAGTTTGGATCGACATGGCGGCGGTTCTGCCANNTCCAGCCCGGGTCGTCGCCGGTGTCGACCGCTACCAGGAATGCGCGCTCTTTCGGCGCCGCGAGATCGATCATGTCTTTCGTCATATGGGATCAGGATAGCCGAAGGGCCGAATCGGACAGGAAGGCGAGCCGATTGAACCGGCGCAGGGCCGGCCCGCGTAGATATGTATGTGAATCCAACACAGGGGGGATCGGTGGCTGACGACAGAGCTTCCGGGCCAGAGGTCCCGATGGAGCGCGTGCGACTCGGGCTCGTGCGCAGCAGGGTGGCCTTGATCGGCCTCGCGACTGCGGCATGCGCTGTGGCCCTTGCGGCGGTTCTCGCGTTCTGGCTTCCAGGCCGGCCCGGCTCAGTGGGCGCGACGGTGCAGCCGGCACAGGTCGCCGCCGATCCGCGAATGCTCGCCTGCGAGAAGAACTCCACGCGAACGATCGACGACGTGATGGAAGTGTTCGAGCTGTCGCACGGGCGAGACTACAGGACGTACCTGCGGGTTCCGGTACAACCCGATCTGATGTCGGCCGATCAGCCGGCCCTCGTTGTCGTCTTCAAGACTGGCGACTCGTCGTTCTCCTCCGGCGGTAATCCGCCGCTCGAATTCACTCCCCCGCCGGGTACCCACACCGTTTGCGTCGCGCTCACGGGCGCCGCGACGACCGTGTTCCTGCCCAACGTGGCCGCGCCGGCAATCGGGCCGCTGCCCGGGACCGAGCCGCCTGGACCTACTGCGACCGTGTTCGCCCGGCTGAACCGGTCGGTTGCCGCGATGGCATGGGACCCGGGCAGGCATGCGCTGTGGATGGTCACATGGAGGAGTTACTCCGACGGACGGCTCAGCAGGGTCGGACTGGACGGCTCCGTGCAGAACTGGGCCCTTCCGGGNNTTGCCTGGTATGGCTTTGACGCGACGGACATCGTCATTGACGGACAGGGAATCGTTTGGGTCGCGGCCGGCTACGGACTGGTGCGTTTCGATCCTTCGACCCAGAAGAGCCAGCTGAAAGCTTTCGGTGAGTCCGATCCCGCCCAGATGTACGGCGAATTCGGGCACTAGTTGAGCGCCATCGCCCCGGATGGAGCCGGTGTCCTGGTGGCATTCAACGGCGAGTCCAGGCTGGTGCACGTGGACGAGTCGCTGGCCGAGTTGGAGGCCATCACTCTGTCGCCGAGCCACACTGGCGTCTGCGGCCTGGCGATCCTCGGCGACCAGGTGCTGGTCGGCGAACGAAACGCGGTTACGGTCTTCGATCGCTCCGGCAAGCAGCTGGACGAGGCCGGCGGCGGTGTGGGTTATCGGCTGCTCAAATCGGCGAGCGCCGACCGGGCGGTGGTGCTGCCGGGAGCCGTCGGGGATGCCACAGCCACTGTGCTCGGCTTGAACGGGGCGTATCTTGGAAAGATCGCCATCCCGATGGAGCCGCTCCAGACCTACTTGGCCCAGCACCAGCTCCTTGTCGCCACGGATTGGAGCGACCACGTTTGGTACGGGGACTGGAACGACGAGTCGCCGATCTACATGGTCCAGGCTGCCGTGACGATGCCCTGAGGGAGCACCCGCCCGCTACGTCTCCAGGTATCCGATCGTGGCCGCAAGGGCCTCGTCGAGAGGCAGGTCGTGCGTAGCGTCAAGCCAGCAGATATCGGGTTCGCCGCGGAACCAGGTGGCCTGGCGACGCGCGAACATGACGTTTCGGCGGGCATCCTCGGCGATCGCAGCCTCCACGGTGAGGCGGCCCTCGATGACTGCGAGCGCTTCTGCGTATCCGATGCCGGAGAAGCTCGGCAGAGTTGCGTCGTATCGGGCAATCAGGGCTTGTGTCTCGGCGACCAGGCCCGCGTCGAACTGGGCCTGGGCCCGCGCCCGGATGCGTTCATGCAGGACCGGCGACAGCACGCCCAACCCGAGCCATAGGACTGGCCGCCCGTAGCCCCGCGGCTCCGGGAGTGGCGCGTCGCCGCGCATGCGGGCAATCTCTACGGCCCGGACCACTCGCCGGGGATTGCGCAGATCGACGGCCTCTGCGCGCGTAGGTGCCAGGCTGCGGAGGTCAGCGACGAGCGCCGGCAAGCCACGTTCCGTCAGCGATGCCTGCACCTCGGCGCGGACTGCCGGATCCCACGGCAGCTCCTCGACGGCCAGGCCGCGGGCAACAGCGCGCAGGTAGAAGCCCGTGCCGCCGACGAGGATCGCCACGGCGCCGCGGGCGACGATCCCGTCCAGGGCGCCCGCGGCGTGGGACGTGAAATCGGCGACACTGAAGGGCGCGTCCGGGTCGACGAGGTCCAGGCAGTGGTGGGGGACGCGCGCCCGTTCCTCGGCCCCGACCTTGGCCGTTCCGATGTCCATTCCGCGATATACCTGTCGGGAATCCGCGGAAATGATCTCCGCAGCGATGGCAAGCTCGGCCAGGGATTCGGCCAGGGCCAGCGAGAGGGCCGTCTTGCCGGATGCAGTGGCGCCGGCGAGAACGATCAGCGGCGGGCGGGGCGCGTCCAGCTGGCGCTCGGCGGGCAGTTCTTCAGGCGAGGACATCGGGCTCGTCCGCCGCCTTGACCAGCCGTCCTCGCAACGCGAATGGACCCGCGTGGTCGATGTGAACCCGAGCCGCATGCCCGACCAGGCTCGGATCGCCGGCCACGTGGACGAGCTTGTTGTGGCGGGTGCGACCGGACAGGGCAACACTCCCCTGCCCTGCCGTCCCGGCCAGGGGCGGGATCTCGGACTCTGACTCGTCGCCCGAATCGGGGTCGTCCGGGTCGATCGGCCGGCGCGGCGGCATGACCCGCTCAACCAGCACTTCGACATCGTGGCCGAGCCATTCGCGGTTTCGATCGAGGCCAATCTGTGCCTGCCGCGCCAGCAGTTCGTTGAGACGGCGCTTCTTGACGGCAGGCGGCACGTCGTCGGCCAGGTGCAGGGCTGGTGTGCCGGGGCGGGGCGAGTACGCAGCGGCGAACACGGTGTCGTACCGGATGTCGTCGAGCGCAGCCAGCGTGGCCTGGAACTGCTCCTCGGTCTCGCCGCAGAAGCCGACTATGACGTCGGTCGAGATGGCGATACCAGGGACGGCTTCGCGGATGCGACCCAGACGCTCCTTGTAGTGGGCCACGGTGTACTGGCGGCCCATGCGCTGGAGCGTGGCGTCGTCGCCGGACTGGATCGGCAGGTGGAGGTGCTCGGCCACCGAATCGCAGCTCGCCATGGCGTCGATCAGCCGGTCGGAGAGATCCCACGGGTGGGACGTGATGAAGCGCAGGCGTGGTATCGCCGGCCCGCCGTCTGCCCCGCGAATGCCATCGATGGCGCACAGGAGTTCGGCCAGGTCCGGCCGCGAGCGAAGGTCGAGCTTGCGGCCGGCGGATCGCTCGGTCTCGATGTGGGCGAAGCGTTCCTCGGCCGGCAGATCGTGGCCGTAGCTGTTGACGTTCTGGCCGAGCAGGGTCAACTCCCGGAACCCGGCTGCCGCTAGTTCGCGGGCCTCGGTGACTATGTCGTCGAACGGCCTGCTCCGCTCCGGACCGCGGCTGAACGGGACTATGCAGTATGTGCATGTCTTGTCGCATCCGTAGACGATCGGCAGCCAGGCCGAAATCGTCGAGGAACGAGCAACTCGGTTCTCGGCCAGGGCACTGGCGCGCGAGGCGCCGAGGCGGTCCGCCGCGCTGACCGGACGGCCACCCAGGACGGTCGTGGCGGCCGTGGAGACTGTTTGGAGGCCGATGGGCGCCTGGGCCGAAACGAGACCGAGGCGGAGCGCCAGTTCGGGCTCCTCGTCCGGCCGGAGAAACATGTCGACCGCTCGGAAGCGTTTGGCCAGGCCCTCGCGCTCGGACTCGCGCACGCCGCAGCCGGTCAGGACGACGCGCATTCCGGGCCGTGCCCGCTTGAGATCGGCGAGCAAACCCTGGCGGCCGATCACCTTGGCCTCGGCGTGCTCGCGCACGGCGCACGTGTTGATCACGACGAGGTCTGCCGATTCCATCGAAGCGGCTCGCGTGCACCCGGCCGCAAGCAGCTGACCGGCCATCTCCTCCGAGTCGCTGACGTTCATCTGGCAGCCGAGGGTCCACATGAAGAAGCTCGGCAGGCTGTGCGTCTCGGGGCGGAATTCCGCGAGTCCGGCGTCCACGGTCGGCGCAAGCACAAGGCGGTCGGGCGCCGTCGCAGCCGTGAGATCTGCGGCGAGGTCGACGAGCGACTTGGCCGTCATGACGCGGTCGCCGGAGCGGGCATCTCGCCGGCCCAGCCTAATGTCGAGAAAAGTGCCGCCGCGTCTTCGCCCGGGACGAAGAGAGTGGTGTGGGCCTGGGCGTATGTCTCGCCGTCGCCGTGGTAGTCGCTGCCGCCCGTGGGCACCAGGTGCAGCTCTTGTGCAAGGGCCGCCATCTCGTCCACCGCCCGAGCGTCGAAGTGGCGGTAGTGGACCTCGAGACCGCCCAGACCGAACGCCACCAGGGCCCGGACCAGGTCGCGTCGTCTCGGTGCGTCGGCAAAGTGCGCGAGAACCGGCAGGCCGCGGGCCGCGCGAACGGCCGCGATGGCTTCCTGGGGGCCGAGCCCCTGGCGCGGCACATAGGCCGGCTTGCCTCTGGCGAGGAGCGCCTGCATGGCCGCGTCGACGGACGGGGCGTGGCCGGCCGCGACTAGGAGGCGGGCCACCTGCGGGCGGCCCAACGAGGAGCCCGGTTCAGCGGGAAGCGCCGCCGCGCCTTCGTCCACGGCCATGTCCAGGTGACGCAAGCGGGCCAGGATCATCGAGAAGCGCTCCGCGCGCAACCGGCGTTGCCGGACCAGCGCCTCTTCAAACGGCTCGTGCGACGGATCGACCCCGAGACCGAGAATGTGCAGCTCGCCTTCCCAGAGGCCGTCGATGCCGGTGGCGATGCTGTTGATCTCGACTGCGGGCACCAATTCCAGTGGCAGTGACGGCGCACCGGGCGCGCACAGCTCGCGGACGCCGGCGAGCGTATCGTGGTCGGAGAGGGCCAGGACGCGTACTCCGACGGCCGCCGCCGCCGCCACGAGCGCGATCGGCTCCAGGACGCCGTCGGAACGACGGCTGTGGGCGTGCAGGTCGACCCGGGATGGATAAGGCGGAATCACGGGCGGGCCGCTCATCGGCCGGCCGGCGCGTTCCCGGTAGTTCAGACGAAGCTGGGGCGCGGCGTCGCCGCTCGGCTGCGAGCCAGGGGCGGCCGAGATGCGATCCTCGGCCACGTCAGACCTCGACGGTCCGCTGAATTCGTTCGACGGCGAGCGCGCGGCCCGTTGCCGTGTCGACGTCGATGAGACAGGCGTTGAAGACGACCGGCCCGGTTCCCACCTCGAAGCGCGTCGGCAGCCCGTTCAGGAAGCGTGGGATGACCGTGGCTGGGTCAAACCCGATGACGCTGTGGATCGGCCCCACCATACCCAGGTCCGACTGATAGGCCGTGCCCTTTGGCATGATCCGTTCGTCGGCCGTGGGGACGTGGGTGTGTGTGCCGACGACGGCGCTGACGCGGCCGTCGAGGTAGATACCGAAGGCGTTCTTCTCGCTCGTGAGTTCGCAGTGAAAATCCACGATGCGCACGGGCGGAAGCGGCTCCGAGGCCTGGTCGACCAGCCGGTCAAATTCTGTGAACGGATTCTCGATCGGGATCATGTACGTGCGGCCCTGGAAATTGAGAACCGCGACTTCAGTGCCATCCTCGGCATGGAAGATGCCCCAGCCGCGCCCGGGGACGCCGTCGGTCCCGTAGTTGTGGGGCCGAAGTATCCGCTCGTCGAGCTCGAGCTCTTCGTACATCTCGCGCTTGTCCCAGATGTGATTCCCCGAAGTGATTACGTCCACGCCGGCCTTGAAGATGGCCTGGGCCGTGGAAACCGTCAGGCCCAGCCCGCCGGCCACGTTCTCGCCGTTGGCTGTAACGAAGTCGATTCCCAGCTCGCGCCGAAGCCCGGGCAGCAGCGTCTCGACTGCTACACGACCGGGCTTCCCGATCAGGTCGCCGATCATAAGGATGCGGCAGGTCCTGCTGCCCGGCGCACCCGGTCTGGACGTGCCTCCGGTGAAGGCCACTGCGGGCTACTTGGCGTATTCGACGGCCCGCGTCTCGCGGATAACCGTCACTTTGATCTGGCCCGGGTACGTGAGGCTGGCCTCGATCTTCTTGACGACGTCGCGGGCGAGCCGCGTGGCGTTGACGTCGTCGATCTGGTCCGGCCGGACCAGGACTCGGACCTCGCGCCCGGCCTGGACGGCGAAGCTCTTCTCGACGCCTTCGAAGCTCTCGGCGATGGCCTGCAAATCCTCGAGCCGGCGGACGTACGTCTCCATGGATTCGCCGCGGGCGCCGGGGCGCGATGCACTTATGGCGTCGGCCACCTGGACGATGGGCGCCTCCAGCGATGCAAACTCCACTTCCTGGTGATGGGCAGCGATCGCGTTCACAACCTTGGGCGAGAGGTTGTGGCGGAGCGCAATGGCAGCGCCGATCTGGGCGTGGGGACCCTCGGTCTCGTGATCGATGGCCTTGCCCAGATCGTGCAGCAGTCCGCCGACCTTGGCGGCCTGAATGTCGCAACCGAGCTCGGCGGCGATGATCGCCGCCAGGCGGCTCGTTTCTACAGAATGGACTAGGACGTTCTGGCCGTAGCTCGTGCGGTACTTGAGCCGGCCGAGGAGCTTGACGATCTCCGATGGCAAGGCGGGAATGCCCGCATCGTAGACGGCCTGCTCGCCGGCCTGGCGCATGACCAGGTCTACCTCGGCGCGGGCCTTGGAGACGACTTCTTCGATACGGCCGGGGTGGATGCGGCCGTCGGCCATGAGCTTGGTCAGGGCCAGCCTGGCGATCTCACGCCGGACCGGGTCGAAGGCGCTGATGACGACGGTCTCGGGGGTGTCATCGATGATCAGGTCAACGCCCGTCGCCTGCTCGAGGGCGCGGATGTTGCGGCCCTCGCGGCCGATGATCCGGCCCTTCATTTCGTCGTTCGGCAGGTGCACAGCTGAGACGGTATGTTCGGCGGTGTGGTCCGCGGCGATGCGCTGCATCGTGGTGATGACGATCTCGCGGGCGCGCTCCTCAGCCTCGTCGCGGGCTTCGCGCTCGATCTGCTTTGCCAGGCGGACGGCATCGCGATCGGCTTCGTCGCGAACAGCTTCCAGCAACTGGGCTTTTGCCTGCGCTGCGGTCATGCCGCTGACGCGCTCGAGGGCGGCCACGTGTTCCTGGTGGGCGCGGGCGAGTTCCTGGCGGGCGCCCTCGAATTCTCGCTCGCGGTCCAGGAGCTTTCGATCGCGCTGCTCGAGCATGTCGGCGCGCATGTCGAGCTGCTCGTCGCGGGCAAGAAGCCGGCTCTCGAGGGTGGCGAGTTCGCCGCGCTTGGCTCGGGCTTCGTCTTCGGCCTCGCGCTGGAGCCGCATCTTCTCGTCCTTGGCGGCGAGGATCAGCTCCTTCTGCTGGGTCCTTGCCTCGGCGACGATGCGGGCGGACTTCTCCTGCGCGCTCTGGATGGCCTGGTTGGCGACTACGCCGCGGCCCAGGAACCCAAGACAAGCGCCCACAAAAGCAGCCACGACGACGGTGGCCACAAGGGCGATCACATCCATATGAATTTGCCTCCCACCCAGGTCGGATGACGCGACCGGGCGCATGTGTTAGCTAATCGGAGCGGCCCCGAGCCCCGGCCAACCCCGCTCCCGGGTGTCCGGCCGAGTGAAGCCGCCGTTTCTGCGATTCGAGCTGGCAACGCCGCCGGACGACTCCGGCGATGCGCGATTCGTCTCGTCGCGTAGTCTACGGCGCGCGGAGGAATCCGGTCACGCCGACCCGTCGCACGCATGTGCCGTTCCCGAGGCCGGTCCGACCTTGCGGCAGTCAGTCGTCCAGGCCGGCGTCCGGAGTCGCGAAACGGCCGCTTACCTCGCGGCAGACCTCCGGACCGAAGCCCTTCCTGGCAAGCAGCGCATATGCCCGCTGGCGCCTGACCCGAGGGTCTTCTACGCGCTGGAGAGCCGTGCGGCTCTTCTCCAGGAGCCGTCGGGCGGCCACTTCGTCCGCGCTTCGTACGGGGCGGTCCGCAAAGGTGGCGTCGCCATCGGAGCCGGCCGCCTCCGACTCTTCGACGGCCGCTCCGTCTCGATCCGACAGGACGGCGCCGATCGTTTCGCGGTCTATCCCTTTGAGCGCGAGCTCGCGCTGGAGAGCCGACCGGCCACGCGGCCGGGCCCGGTCGCGCGACTCGACCCAGGCCGTGGCGAAGGCGCGATCGTCAAGCATGCGGAGCTCAAGGAGTCGGTCAATTGCGCGCTCAACGAGCTCCGCGGGAAACGCGGCGTCCGTCAGGTGACGCCGCATTTCGTGAACGGAACGCGACCGCAGCTCCAGGAAGCGTGCGGCCGCGGTAAGAACCATTTCCGGATTGGTTTCGGCAGCGTGGCGCTCGCGTTGCGCCTTTCGGGCTTCGAGCCTCTGCGTGCCGGTTCGGCGGAGCATGGCCGTCTATTCGGCCTCTTCGATCCCTTCGACGGGCAGGGAGACTTCGGACATCTTGGCCCGGATCAACTTCTCCACTTCCGCGGAGTGGTCCGGGTTGCTCTTGAGGAACTCCTTGGCCGCCTCGCGACCCTGGCCCAGACGCGTCTCTCCGAAGGTGAACCAGGCCCCGGTCTTGGTCACCACGTCCATGGCAACGCCTACGTCCAGCAAGCCACCCTCGCGTGAGATGCCCTCGCCGAACATGATGTCGAATTCCGCGACGCGGAAGGGCGGCGCGACCTTGTTCTTCACGACCTTGACGCGAACGCGGTTGCCGACGGAGTCCGTGCCGACCTTGATCGTCTCGACTCGGCGGATGTCCAGCCGGACGGTCGCGTAGAACTTCAGGGCGCGACCGCCGGGGGTCACTTCGGGGTTGNNGATCTTCTCGCGCAGCTGGTTGGTAAAGACAAGGGCCGTGTTCGAGCGGTTGACCGAGCCCGCGAGCTTGCGCAGAGCCTGGCTCATGAGTCGCGCCTGGATGCCGACGAACGAGTCGCCCATCTCGCCTTCGATCTCGGCCTTGGGCACGAGCGCGGCGACGGAGTCCACGACGACGCAATCCACGCCACCGGAACGGATCAGCGTCTCCGTGATCTGGAGCGCGTCTTCGCCAGTGTCCGGCTGGCTGACGAGGAGCTCGTCCACGTTCACGCCGCAGGCGCGGGCATAGCCCGGATCCAGGGCATGCTCGACATCTATGAACGCGACTACGCCGCCCCGCTTCTGGGCTTCTGCCAGGACGTGCTGGCAGAGAGTGGTCTTGCCCGAGGANNCGCATGATCGAGCCGCGCCCGAACTGCTTTTCGATCGACAGAATGGCCGCGTCAACGGCCTTGCTGCGCTCGTTGTTCTTCTCGGGAGACGTGCCCTTGATCTCGGCACCCCGCTCGGTTATCGCCACCTTGCTCCTCGCTCCTGTCATCGATCGCCGCGGCGCCTTTGCCGTGGCGACCCCTGAGATTGGCGGAGCGGTCGCCCGATGGCGTCCGCCCGCGAGTTAGCTCTCGGTCTCTTCAGTTCGCGGCTTTCGCTTGGGCTTCCAAACCTCGACGTTNNGTCGGCGGCTCCAGCATGGGCTGCATCTTGTTGATGCCCTTCGCGCCGGCGTCCTTTGGCTTCTTTTTCGCCTGGTGAGAGGGGCGATCTCGGCTCGCCATGGGGTTTGCCTCCGCGTACAACAGGTTACGAGTGGGCTCTTCACTCCGACTGCACTGCCGATGCACGCGACCTTGACGGCTGCGCGCTCGCTCGAAGCTCAGGCAGGCGCGTGGTGAACGTGCCGGAGCGCAATGCGGAGCGGATTTCGGCCATGAAGTCTAGGGTGAAGGTCAGGTTGTGACAAGTCGCGAGGCGGTAGGCGAGCAGCTCCTCCGCCCGGAAAAGGTGAGCCAGATAGGCCCGCGAGAAGTTGCGGCAAAGCGGGCAGCGGCAGCCCTCCTGGACGGGGCGCGGGTCGTCGACAAACTGGGCGTTGCGCATGTTGAGGCGGCCGCCGGGGATCCACAGCTGGCCGTTTCGGGCGACGCGGGCCGGCAGGACGCAGTCGAACATGTCTATGCCACGGTGCACGGCCTCTAGCAAATCCAGCGGCGAGCCAAGGCCCATGAGGTATCGAGGGCGCGGGTCTGCGGCCGCCTCGAGCACCTCCACGACCAGTTCCAGCGTGACCTCGCGCTGGCTTGGGGTTTCGTCGCCGGCCAGGCCGCCGATGCAGATGCCATCGAACGGCAGCCCGGTGACAACCTTTGTGGACTCCGTGCGGAGGTCTGAGTCCAGACCGCCCTGGATGATGCCGAAGATCGCCTGGTCTGGGCGGGTGTGGGCTGCCAGCGACCTCGCCGCCCAGCGGTCCGATCGGCCCGTAGCCTCGGCCAGCGCTTTGAGCCCCGTGGAGGCCGGCGTGACCGGCTGGTCGAAGGCAACAGCGATGTCCGCGCCGAGTGCCTCCTGGACTGCGATCGAGCGTTCCGGCGTGAAGCGGTGATACGAGCCATCGATATGGCTCTGGAACGTGACTCCGTCTTCGTCGATCTTGCGCAACTCGCCGAGCGACACGACCTGGAATCCGCCCGAGTCGGTGAGGATGGGCCGGTCCCAGGCCATGAACTTGTGCAAGCCGCCCAGGGCGGCGATCCGCTCGTGGCCCGGCCGCAGATACAGGTGGTAGGTGTTAGAGAGGATGATCGTGGCCCCGGCGCCCCGGAGGTCATCCGGATCCAGCGCCTTGACGGTAGCGTTCGTCCCGACCGGCATGAATTGCGGCGTGTCCACGACGCCGTGAGGCAGCGTCAGGCGGCCGAGCCGGGCGTGCGTGGAGCCGTCCGCAGGCGGCGGCACGAGCACCTCGAACTGCGCCGGCGAGACTCGGTCTGTCGTGGGTGGTTCCGTGGCGGTTGACATCAGCCGGCAGGTGGGTCCGTGGCCCGTCCACCGGGCGTCGAGCCCGTGGTGGGCCCGATATCTGGGACCGCCGTGCCGTCCCAGAGGGCCGGCTGCTCGGCGTCGCCGCGTCGCGGCGGCGGGACATCGAAGCCGAGGCGGGCAAGATGCTGGCGGGCTCCGTCCGTGGCGATGCGCCCCTGAGGGGTGCGGTCCAGGAAGCCGAGCCTCAGCAAGAAGGGCTCGTAAACGTCCTCCACGGTCTCCGGCTCTTCCGCGAGGACCGCGGCCAGCGCCTGCACCCCGACCGGCCCGCCCCCGAACTTCTGGACGATCGCGGCCAGGAGCTTGCGGTCCGTGCCGTCCAGGCCTTCGTCGTCTATCTCCAGCGCGGCGAGCGCCTTGTCCGCCGTAGCCGCATCGACCGTGCCGTCTCCGTGGATCTGGGCGTAGTCGCGCACGCGCCGTAGAAGGCGGTTCACGACACGCGGCGTGCCTCGGCCGCGCCGGGCGATCGCCGTGGCGCCGTCTGGGCTCAGCTCCACTCCGAGCAGTCGCGCCGAGCGCACAACGATGGCCGTGAGATCCGCGAGGTCGTAGAAGTCCAGCCGATATGTGGCGCCGAAGCGGTCCCTCAGCGGGCTGCTGATCCGTCCGGCACGTGTGGTGGCGCCGACGATCGTAAACGGCTTCAGGCTCAGCCGCAGGCTCCGTGCCGACGGCCCCTTGCCGATCATCACGTCCAGCGCGTAGTCCTCCATCGCTGGGTACAGGATCTCCTCCACGGCCCGGTTGAGGCGGTGGATCTCGTCGATGAAGAGGACGTCCCGCTCATCGAGCGAGGTCAGGATCGCGGCCAGATCCCCTGCCCGCTCGATCGCGGGCCCGCTGGCATAGCGAATATTGGCGCCCAGTTCCCGGGCGACGATCGTCGCGAGGGTCGTCTTGCCGAGGCCCGGCGGGCCGTGCAGAAGAACGTGGTCGGCGGCATCCCCTCTCTGGCGGGCGGCGCCGAGCAGGATCGACAGGTTCGCCTTGAGCTCGCGCTGGCCGATGTACTCGTCGAGAGTCTTGGGCCGTAGCGTCCGATCGACGGCGACTTCTACATCGTCTTCCACAACCGGCGTGAGTATTCGAGAGATGTCGGTCATCGGGCCGTCGGTCATGCGCGGATCATACCAGATGGAACGGGCGTTCTAGTATCGTGGACGCCGTCGTGGCGACCGGGAACCAAGCCAGCGTCGCGGCCGTCCTTGCCCGGGGAGGTTGACGGCATGACGTGGATGATGAGGCTTTCAGGGCTCCCGTTGGCAGCGTGTGCGCTTGTGGCGGCTTGCGGGAATGCTCCACCTCCGTCTTGGCCGGCGTCAGCAACCACGCCAGCTGCACCGGCGACGGCGTCGGCGGTCGACCAGCCGACCCAACCGGTGGACGTGCCGAGCGCCGCCTCCCCCACTCCCTGCGGCAGCGCCGACCTGGCGGTGGACCGCGGGCCCTACGTGATCGCCGGGATGGAGGTGCCTGGCTTTTTCCCGAACATGGGCGCGTCGGGATGGCAGAAGGACGACCTCGCTATTCGACAAGTGGTCGTAGTCGGTAGGGTTGTCGCGCAGGAGGCCGCCGCGTTCGGCGGGGAGGCCCACGTATACACGCCGTTCGCCGTCGAAGTCGAACAGGTCATCCACGGAGCGGCAAGCCCCGGGACTCTGCGCGTCTCTATCGAGGGCGGCACGGTCGGCTGCTACAGCGTCAACGTCGATACCGTGCCACACCTGCAGGCAGGTGCGCGGTATGTGTTCTTCCTGACGGGCTCGGTAGGCTCCGACCCGCCACCCGAGGTCTGGGACGTGTGGATGGTCGACAACCACGATGTGGTCGCGACCTATCAGGGCCCAATGCCACTGATCCAGCTTGTCGACCGGATCTCCAGGCTCGCGGCCGCGGCGACCTCGCCTAGCCCCTGAGCAGCGTCCTGAGGGCCGCCTTCACGCGGTTCTCCAGTCCCGGACCGACGCTCAGGTCCGTCAGCGCGTCGCGCGACGCCTGGCGCGCCTCGCCGGCGGAGTAGCCAAGGGCCAGGAGAGCTGCTACGACCTCGGACTCCCCTGCGGCTCCGCGCGCCCCGGCCGCTGATCCCGCAGCCACTCCCGCCGCGGCGACCTTCTCCTTGAGTTCCAGCACCACGCGCGCCGCCAGCTTCTTGCCGACACCAGGGACCGCGGTCAAGAGCGCCAGATCGTCGGAAAGGATCGCCAGCTGGAGATCGCCGATCGCCCGTGACCCGACGATTCCGAGCGCAACCTTCGGGCCGACACCCGTGACGGTCAACAGGAGCCCGAAGAAACCGAGTTCCTCTGGGTTCCGGAAGCCGTACAAGGCCTGCAGATCCTCGCGGATGACGTGGTGGGTGAACACCTTGATCCGCTGCCCCACACCGGCAGCGGTCAGAACGGACGGCGCGGCGAAGACGCGATAGCCGATGCCGCCGACCTCGACGATCATAGAGTCGGCGAAAACGGCACTGACGATGCCGTCGAGCGAGGCGATCACGTCGCGCCGCTAAGAGGCTGTCTTGGATTTCGGAGCGCGAGTCACCTTCGCCTCCGGCTGCAACCCCAAGCGTTCGCGTCGGAGGGCTTCGTGAACGGCCTTCTCGTAGGGCGTCATGCCGGTGGGCGCCGGGGTCAGAGCCGATCGGTCCAGCGCACCAGTTGGGATCCGGCTGACCGACCGCTCTCGGTTGGCGACGCAGATCGCGATTGCGAGAGCATCCGCCGCGTCGTCCGGCTCGGGGATCTCGGCCAGCCCGAGGATCGCCTGGACCATCCGCTGGACCTGCTCCTTGGCCGCCGAGCCGTGACCGGCGGTGGCGACCTTGACTTCGTTCGGAGTGGCTTCGCGGATATCGAGATCGTGCTGCGCGGCGGAAAGCAAGACCACGCCGCGCGCCTGGCCCACGGCAAAGGCCGTCTGGACGTTCTTGGTGAAGAAGAGCCGCTCCACGCCCACGAGCATGGGGTGATGCAACTCGATCAAGTCGTTCAGGGCAAGGTAGATCGACTCGAGCCGCGCTGGCAGAGACAGGCTGGAGGGCGTCTTGATGACGCCGTAGTCGATGGCGCGCAGCCGAGTTCCGGTCCGTTCGACGACCCCAAACCCCAGCATCGCCGTCCCGGGATCTATCCCCAGGATAATCAACCGCCTACCTCGGCCATCAGAGCCTCTGGGATCTCGAAGTTGGCCGTGACGCGCTGCACGTCGTCGTGGTCTTCGAGGATGTCCAGCAGCCTGAGCGCCTGACGAGCCTTCGACTCCTCAAGTTCGATCGTGTTCTTGGGAGTCATCGAAAGCTCGGCCGACTCGATCTTCAAGCCGGCGGCCTCGAGGGCGCGACGGACCGCTTCCAGGTCCGTGGGCCGCGTGTAGACCTCGACCTGTTCGCCGCTGGAGTCGACATCATCTGCGCCGGCATCAATCGCCAGCAGCTCCAGTTCCTCGGCATCGCCGCCGGCCGCGAGGATGATCACGCCGCGCTGCTCGAACTGCCACGACACGCTGCCCGGAGCGGCAAGCTGGCCGCCGGCCTTGGTCAGCACGGAACGGATATCCGCTGCGGTGCGGTTCTTGTTGTCCGTGGCCGTTTCGATGAGGATCGCGACGCCGCCGGGCCCGTAGCCCTCGTACGTGATCTCCTCGAATTGCTCGCCTTCCCCGCCGCCGGTCGCCTTCTCGATAGCACGCTTGATCGTGTCGAGCGGCATGTTGATCGCCCGAGCCCGCTCGATGGCAAGCCGGAGGCGGAAGTTGCCGTCTGGATCGCCGCCGCCGGCCCGCGCGGCAACGCTGATTTCGCGGCCCATCTTGGTGAANNTGGCGCTTGATCTGTGACCACTTCGAATGTCCTGACATCGGCGGGAGTATAGCGCCCGCGAGGGCCTTCTGAGCCGCCCGGTTGAGATGTTGTCGTCCCGGACCGGGTGGCCACGGCCGGTTGCGCCCCATCCGGCGGGACAGCCTCATTCCCGCGCCAGGAGTGCGACGCGGCGTCCTCCTGTACGGACACGCGCGGGGATATCATGGCCCGCGGCGGCCAGCGTTCGTCACGCCGCCTGTCCGATGCGATCTGACGCCACCAGAGGATCGAGAGCAGATGACAACCAAGAGTGTCGACCTCCCCCACCTTCGCAGCGTCGTTTTGGCCGCGCACGCCGGTGCCGGAAAGACGACGCTGGCAGAGCGGCTCCTGTTTGACGCCGGAGCGATCACGCGGCTCGGCCGCGTCGACGACGGCACCGCGAGCCTGGACTACGAGCCCGAGGAGCAGAAGCGCAAGCAGTCGCTCGCCCTCGCCGTGGCCGGCTTCGAGCACGACGGCACGCGCATCCAGCTAGTCGATACCCCCGGATACGCCGACTTCTCGGCGGAAGTCGTCGAGGGGTTCGCGGCCACGGATTCGGCCGTCCTGCTGATGGACGCATCCGGCCACGTGGAAGCCGGCCTTGAGTCGGCCGTTGCCCTTGCCCGGGCAAACGGACGCTCGGCCCTCTTCTTCCTCAACAAGTGCGATCGCGAGAACGCCAACCCCACGGCCGCTCTCGACGCCCTGCGGACCTCCTTCGGCCAGAAGATCGCCCCGCTTCACGTGGCGATCGGCTCCGCGGATACGTTTAGCGGCTATGTCGACCTAATCCACCGCAAGGCCTACCAGGTCCAGGGCGGCAAGGAAGTCGAAGTCGCGGTGCCGGCCAACCTGGCCGACGAAGTCGCGCTGCGGCGAGACCAGCTTCTCGAAGCCGCGTCCGAGGCCGACGACGACGTGATGACCAAGTACCTCGAGGGCGAGGAGATAAGCGACGCAGAGCTGGAGACCTGCCTGCACAAGGCCGTCCGGTCCGGCATGGTGGCGCCGGTCCTGGTCGGCAGTGCGACGAAGGACATCGGTGTTCGCGCCCTGATCAACGCCGTAGTGCACTACCTGCCCTCGGCGGCCGAACTCAACGAGATCACGGTTAGCGACTCCAAGGGCAAGGAAGTCAAGCTGACGGTGTCGGTCGGTGGCCCGCTCGTCACGCGCGTTTTCAAGACGACCGCCGACCCGTTCGTCGGCCGGTTGACTTACATCCGGGTCCTGACCGGCACCCTGCAGGGACAGGCACCAGCCTGGAACGCGACTCGCAACGAGCCCGAGCGAATCGGCCAGCTCCTCCTCCTCCACGGCAAGGACCAGGAGACGGTGGGCCAACTCCATGCCGGCGAGATCGGCGCGGTCGCGAAGCTCACCGTGACGGGAACCGGCGACACGCTGTGCTCCACGCGCGAGCAGGCATTCTTGCTGCCGCCCCTCGCCTTCCCGATCCCCACCCTCCAGGTGGCAATCGAGCCGCAAACGAAGGCGGACCTGGACAAGATGGG